>NZ_AUJM01000011.1:0-534454 GCF_000424225.1 Bifidobacterium sp. AGR2158 | reverse complement strand
CTGTGTAGGTCCGTGTCGGGTGGCGGTTCGCTGGTATCTCGGCTGGGAGGGTGCATTTTTCTTGCGGGTAGGCGAGTATGCCCCGCGGAATCATGCGGTTTTGGAGATTGATAGGTGGGGTAGTCGCGCGAAATGCTATCGCTCAGCCGAGATGCATGCGGGATGCATGCCGGTGCGGCGGATGTTCATGGTGGCGCGCGACTATGGGGCGCGTGGTTATGCAAGTGCGTGGTTATGCTGACGTACGTTCACACTGCAGCATCTGCGCCGCGCGTCTACACTGGGGAGACATGGAGCAACTTACCGTCGTGATTTCCGGATTCGATCCCTATGAGGGCGTCAGCGTGAACCCGTCGCTCGTCGTGCCCGACGCGCTTGCGAACGAAGGCGTCGACGTCGATCGGAACAACATTGAGGACCCGCTGCACGACGTCGCGATCGACGTGACGGCCGTGCATGTGCCGGTCAGTTTCCGCAACGGATGGGCGAAACTGCATGCCACGCTCGAGGAGGTGCAGCCGAACATCGTCATCGCGACCGGGCTCAAACGCGCGGCGCGCGGCATTCTGCTCGAACGGTGCGCGATCAACCTCAAGGACACGACGCGCCCCGATGCAGAAAATGTCATCCCCGGCCGACGCGTCATCAACGAGGACGGTCCGGCGGCGTACTGGACCGGGCTGCCGCTGCGCGCAATCCTCAACGCGTTCGCCCAGGACAACATTCCGGCGACGCTGAGCTCGGACGCCGGCACCTATGTGTGCAATGCGCTGTTCTACCATCTGCAGGAATGGGCGGCGCAGCGCGGCGACACGATGGGCGGATTCGTCAACCTGCCGCTCGTCAACGAGCATCCGCATCCGCAGCACGGCCTGTCGCTGCGTCAGCAGATCCAGGCCGGCAAGGATCTCATCCGCGCCTCCGCCCGCTACTATCTGCAGCCCACCCGCGAAGACATTCTGCTGTAGGTGGCAGTCGGTAGTTGAAGTCAATCACATACTGCCGTCTAGGGGGGGCTGGGATGGAGGTCTGTGGTTGGGTTCAACTACGGACTGCCATCTGAGCGGCCGTAAATGGCAGTCGGTGGTTGAGGTCAACTATGGACTGCCATTCAGAAGGGTTGAGATGGAGGTTTGTGGTTGGGGTCAACTACGGACTGCTGCCGCGGTACCGCACACACCAACACCAACACCAACAACCACCGCACCACCGCACCACCGCACCACCGCACCACCGCACTGGGGATGTGGTTTTGCGCCTACTGTGAGTTTCCGCGTGTTGCGACGGCGGCAGGCGATATGCATAGACTAAAGTTCATGCTGTAGGCGTGCGTCGCGGACGCGCGCAAGGTCTTGCGAACACCCTTTCGCGAAAGGAATGACTAATGGTTGAGCGATTCCCGGTCGTGCTGCGTGGCTACGACAAAGAACGTGTGGATGAGGCGATGATTGCGGCGCAGACGACGATCGACCGTCTGCGCGAACAGGTGAAGGCCGGGGACGACACCGTGCTGCAGCTCCAGGCGCAGCTGCAGGAGGAGAAGAACCGCAAGGCCACGTCGGACAACTCCTTCGCGTCGCTCGGCGCGAACGCGCAGCAGATGCTCGCCTCCGCCGAACAGACGAGCACCGAACTGCTCGAACGTGCGAAGAAGGATGCGGCGAGCGCGCGCGTCGAGGCGCAGTCGCAGTCGCAGACGCTGATCAACAACGCCAAGCTCGATGCGCAGCATCTCGTCGACGACGCCCAGGCGAAGGCCGACACGATGCTCAAGAACGCGCAGAACGAGGCGACGACGATCATCACGAACGCGCAGCAGGAAGCGAGCCAGCTCAAGGCGTCGACGGCGAAGATGGTCAGTGAGCAGCGCCAGACGCTCGACCTCGAGCTGACGAACTCGCGCGAGGAGCATGTCAAGCGTCTCGAAGCCGAGAAGGCGTCGCAGGAGCGCGAACTCGCCGAACTGCGCGCGCAGGCGACGCAGCAGATCAGCGATCAGCGTCGCAGCGCGAACGAGGAGATTGCGCGTCTCAAGAGCGAAACGAACGACCAGATCGAGACGGCGCTCGCCGACGCGAACAAGAAACTCGCCGACGTGCGCGAGCAGGTGTCGAAGCTGATGACCGAGGCGCAGCGCAAGGCCGGCGAAATCACCGATTCCGCGAAGTCGCATGCGCAGGAGATCACCGACACGGCCGAAGTCAACCGTACGAAGACGATGAGCCAAGTCAACGCCGAAGTCGAGCAGATCCGCGCCGACATCGCCGCGCAGCAGGACGAGGCGACGAAGAAGGTCGCCGAACTGCTCAAGAACCTCGAAGAACGCCGCCAGCAGGCGAAGGAGGAGGCCGAGACGCAGATTGCCGAAGCGAAGCAGATCCGCGAGGAGGCCGACGCGTACGCCGCGCACAAGCGCAAGGAGGCTGACGAGGAGTCGGCGCAGACGGTGCGCAAGGCGAGCGAGGAGGCGAGCAACCAGATCGAGCAGCGTCGTCGCGCCGCGCAGTCCGAACTCGATGGCCTGACGAAGCGCATCGGCGACCTGCAGCGCCGCGAAGCCGATATCACGCAGCGCGTCTCCGAGCTGCGTTCGATGTTCGCGAACGCCTTCGCCGGCTTCGGCCTCGGCGTCGACAACGCGCATTCGACCGACAACATGTCCGTCGTCAACGCCTTCGTCGAATCCGACAACGACGCCGACGACAATGCCGATGCCGATGCCGATGCCGATGCCGACACGACCGTGCTCATCGACGACGACCACGCGTCGCACACGCCGATCGTGCCGCCTGCGCCGACGATGCCCGAACATGAGGACGCCGCCGCCGACACAACTGCCGACGCCGATGCGACCGTCGTCGCGCCGCACGCCGAGGAAAGCACGACCGAGGTCATCGACGTGACCGAAACCGCCACCGACGGATCCGCCGACGCACCGGCCTTCGACGCGAGCGACAACGACCCCGACGACACGCAGCTGACCGACTGACGGCAGCCTCGACGACCGCCCGTAACGGCCGTAATCGCGCGTTCCGGACGTTCACATACCACGGTGCGCGCCGTCCGCCGACACGTGGCTGCACGCGGCAACCACTGCCGACCACAGCAGTCCAACCAACAGTCAACCCGCGCCAACCACCGTCACCTGTGACAACCACCAAAACCACTGACCAGTAGCAAGGAGCAACATTGACCGCAATCACCCCATTGTCCGCCGACGAACTCAACCAGCTGACCGCCGACTTCGACTCCGACCCCGTCAACCGCATGGCGATGAACGCCGTCACGAGCGCCGGCATCGACAAGGTCGCGCGCAACTACGACCGCGCGCGCCTGCTGCAGCGCCGTTTCTCGACGACCGTCGACAACGGCGAGGCGACCCATCAGGACCGTTCCGGCCGCTGCTGGCTGTTCAGCTCGCTCAACGTGGCGCGTTTCGTCGCGAAGAAGAACATGAACCTCAAGGAGTTCGAGTTCTCGCAGAACTATGCGATGTACTACGACAAGCTCGAGCGCATCAACTATTTCATGGGCGACATGGCCGATCTGATCCGCGGCGGCGAGCCGATCGACTCGCGTCTGTTCCAGCACATGCTCGCCGACGTCATGGGCGACGGCGGCCAATGGACGATGGCGCTCAACGTCTATAAGAAATACGGCGCCGTGCCGAAGGACCTCTATCCGGAGACCGAGTCGTCGAAGAACACCGGCGAGATGAACACGCAGTTGCGTCGCCTGCTGCACACGGCCGTTGCGCACATGGTCGACGATCCTTCGCAGATCGACGATATCGTGCGCCGCACCGTCGAAGCCGGCCATCGTATGCTCACGATCCACCTTGGCGAGCCGCCGAAGCGCTTCCACTGGGAGTGGACCGACGCCGACGGCGTCTTCCACCGCGACGGCGAGATCACGCCGCAGGAGTTCTGGAACCGCTACGTCGGTTCCGCCGACCTCGAAAGCTACGTTTGCCTCGTCGACGACCCGCGTCGCGAACATGCGAAGGGCCGCAAGATCGGCATCGAACATCTGGGCAACGTCGTCGGCGGCGACCCGACCGAGTACCTCAACGTGCCCGTGCAGTTCATGAAGGACTGCGTGCGCGACATCCTCGTCGAGCAGGGCATTCCGGTGTGGTTCGGCGCCGACTGCCATCCGATGATGGATCGCGCCGACGGCGCATGGGCGACCGACCTGTTCGAATACGGCAAGGTCTACCGCGTCGATTTCGACATGACGAAGGAGCAGCGTGTGCGCTTCGGCGATTCGGCGATGAACCATGCGATGGCTTTCGTCGGCGTTGACGTCGCCGATGACGGCACGACGACCCGCCGTTGGCGCGTCGAGAATTCGTGGGGCACGAAGATCGCCGACAAAGGCTACTTCACGATGGGCGACGACTGGTTCGACGAGTACGTCTTCGAAGTGGCCGTGCCGAAGGCGATGCTGCCCGACGAGTACCTCAAGGCGCTCGACGAGCCGGCGACGATGCTGCCGGCCTGGGATCCGATGGGTGCGCTCGCGTAACACGTCCGATCCGCCGAGGTGACCGCCGCGGCCGTCACGACCAATCCGACCACATTCCGGCCTATTTCCTCTCAGCGGCGCGTGGGTTTTGCGACCCATGCGCCGCTTTGTGATACGCGACGCCGATACGTCAGGGGATGTGACCTAGTATGGGTATCCGATTTCCCGCCCGGGAACGTTCGCAGCATGCAAGAGGATCGATAAGAGGAAGAAGAGGAACGAACGATGGCAGCCCTCCGTGGTCCGGACAGTTCGCAGGACAATGTGCTTGACGCGCGCGCCGTGGTCCCTGAGACCGTCGACGTCAACATCCGTCAGCTCGACCCGATCCCGGCTCCGCGCTATTTCATCAAGGAGCTGCCGCTGACCGACGCGATGAGCGAACTCGTGCTGTCCTCACGCCGGCAGATCCGCGATATCCTGCACGGCCGCGACGACCGTGTCCTCGCGATCGTCGGCCCGTGCTCGATCCACGACCCCGCCGCCGCGCACGAGTATGCGACGCGGCTCGCCGCGCTCAACGAGGAACTCAAGGATCGATTGATGATCGTCATGCGCGTCTATTTCGAGAAGCCGCGCACGACGATCGGCTGGAAGGGCCTGATCAACGATCCCGACCTCAACGGCCGTTTCGACATCCGCAAAGGCATGTGGCTCGCGCGCAAGGTGCTCACCGACGTGCTGTCGCTCGGGCTGCCCGCGGCGACCGAATGGCTCGACCCGATCACGCCGCAGTACCTGTGCGACCTCATCAGCTGGGGCGCGATCGGCGCGCGCAATACTGAAAGTCAGGTGCACCGCGAACTCGCGAGCGGCATGAGCATGCCGATCGGCTTCAAGAACGCGACCGACGGCTCGATCAAGCCTGCCGCCGACTCGTGCTACACGGCCGCCTTCGAACACCATTTCCTGTCCGTCAACCTCGACGGCCAGGTCATCTCCGCCGAGACGAAAGGCAACCCCGACTGCCATCTTGTGTTGCGCGGCTCGAGCAGCGGCCCGAACTACGATCCGGTCTCGGTCGCCGAGGCGCTTGAGGCGCTCAAGGCGTCGACGGCTGCCGGCCCGAGCAACCACGGCCTCGTCATTGACGCCGCGCACGGCAACTGCGGCAAGGATGAGGTCGTCGAGGCGCGCGTCGTCGAGGACATTGCGTCGCGCATCGCCGCCGGCGAACGCGGCATCCTCGGCATCATGATGGAAAGCTTCCTCAAGGGCGGCCATCAGAAGCCGGCGCCGCTTGACCAGCTCGTCTATGGCCAGTCGGTGACCGACGCCTGCGTGCCGTGGGACCGCACCGAGCAGGTGCTGCGCGAACTCGCCGACGCCGTCGCCACCCGCCGCGGCAACTGAGCGCCCATCGCACGATGCAACGCATCATCGCCAGCGGCAACGCGTCGCAGCTGCGCGGCGGCAAGCCCGCGCCCACCCCGTCCATCCGCCCGACCGCGCGCCGCGAATCGGCGCCGGGCGCCCACATCCGCGTCATCGACGGCCTGCGCGCGCTCGCGATCGGCGGCGTGCTGCTCTACCATGCGCGCCCGTCGCTCGCCGTCGGCGGTTTCCTTGGCGTCACCGTCTTCCTTGTATTGTCCGGATTTCTGATTACGCGCGGTCTGCTTGGGCTGATGGAGGCGTCGCGCTGCTCGTATCCGCGCTTCATCGTGCGCCGCGCGCGCCGCATCTGGCCGCCGGTGCTCACGACGATCGCATTCGCGTCCGTCGTCGTCTATATGTGGGCGCCGTCGCTGCTGCTCAAGCTGCGCGCCGACGCCGTGCCGAGCGCGCTGTTCTACAGCAACTGGTCGTACATCTTCCGCCACGTCTCGTATTTCGATGCCGCCGGGCTGCCGTCGCCGCTGACGCATCTGTGGTACACGAGCCTGATCATGCAGTTCTATCTGCTGTGGCCGCTGTTGCTCGCGCTCATCGTGTGTTTCATGCGCCGCACGTGGGCGCGCGCCTGCACGATCGCCGCGCTCATCGCGGCCTCGACGATCGAGATGGCGATGCTGTACGCGCCGGGGCATGACACGTCGCGCATGTACTACGGGCTCGACACGCGCGCCGCCGAACTGTTCGTCGGCGCGCTGCTCGCCGTCCTCATGCATCGGCGAAGCGACGATGGAAAGGCCGATCTGACATGGCGCGAGCGCCGCCGCGATCTGCGTTTCGGCGCGCATGTGCTGCCGCTGACGGCGGGACGTGCCGTCGACGTCGCCGCCTGCCTGTGCCTGATTGCCCTCGTCGTCTCGATGTTCGTCGTCGACGCCTCGTCTGCGTGGATGTACCACGGCGGTTTTCTGCTCTATGCGCTGCTGACGGCGGCGATGCTGTGGGCGGGGACGCTGCCGGGCGTCTTCGGACGCGCGATGGGCGTCAAGGCGCTCGCCTATCTGGGCTCGCGCTCGTTCTCGCTGTATCTTGTGCATTATCCGCTGCTGCTCGTCATGAATCCTGCGACGCGCGCCGCCACGCCGTGGTGGTTCGTCGTCGGCCAGTTCCTCGTCATCCTCGTCGTCGGCGAGGTCTTCTATCAGTGCGTCGAGGCGTTGCGCGGCGCGCCGTGGCTGCCGTGGACGCGCCGCCGATACGACAATCCCGAGCGCACGCAGCGTCCGGGTGCCTTCATCGGCGCGGTGACGGGGGTCGTCATCATCGTCATCATGCTGCTGCCGCTGCCGTGGCGTCAGCTCACGCATGAACGCGCCGTCGCGCTGCGTCCCGAACTCGGCATGACGGCCGAGCAGGCGCGCAAGGAACTCGACGCGCAGCGCAAACCGCAACCGTCGCCGTCCACGCCGAAGGAGATGGCGAAGGAGGCGCCCGAGCCGCCGAAGCCGAAGGTCGAGGCGCTCAAGGCGCCCGACAATCTCGATCCGTCGCGCTGGCGTTGCGACGCGGCTGCCGGCACCTGCGACGCGCGCATCCTCATGGTCGGCGATTCGGTGACTGAAGGCGTCGCGCCGGTGCTCATGCAGCATTTCCCGAATCTGCACGTCGACGGCGCCGTCAGCCGCCAGTTCGGCACCGGCGTCGATCTGCTGCGCCAGTATCTGGGCGCCGAGGATCCGCAGCTCATCGTCTTCGCGCTCGGCACGAACGGGCCGCCGACGCAGCAGAGCGTCGACGAGGTCATCCGTCTGGCGAACGGACGGCCGTTGTATTTCCTGACGACGCGTGCGCCGGTCGGGTGGATCGACCAGACGAATCAGATGTTCGTTGATACCGCGAAGGCGCATCCGAACGTCGGCGTCATCGATTGGGCGGCGCTTTCCGGCGCGCATCCCGAATATCTGTACGACGACGGCACGCATCCGAATGAATTGGGCACGCAGGCCTACGAGCAGATGCTGATGCGCGCCGTGTGCCCGCAGTGATGCTTGCGGCGATGTGCGCGCACGGTGCAGATGGATGCGCCGTGCGCCGGCCCTTGCTAAGCTGAGGCCGGAACAAGAAGGAGCATCGTAGATGAGTGATCAGGACCCGCATCGCGGCGACACGCCCGGGCACACGTTCTTCGAGGACCATCGGCGTGCGATCGAGAACGGCGAACCGCTGACCTACACGGCGGACAGGCTCGACGAGGTGCACGCCGTCATGGCCGCCGGAGGCAACCCGCTGACGGCGATCCCCGACCTGCCGCGCTGGGAGGACGCCGTCGGCATCGACCGCATCATCAACCGCCGCGTCATGGAGCTCGACCCGCTGCCGACACCGGCACAGGTGCTGTCGGCGCTGCCGCTCGACGCCGCCGCGCAGGACATCGTCGCCTATTCGCGTGACGAAATCCGCGCATGCCTCTACGGGCAGGACGACCGTCTGCTCGTCATCGTCGGTCCGTGCTCGGTGCACGACCCGAAGGCCGCGCTCGACTATGCGCAGCGGCTGTACGAAGTCAAGCAGGAGCTCGAGGGCGAACTGCTCATCGTCATGCGTGTCTATTTCGAGAAGCCGCGCAGCACCGTCGGCTGGAAGGGCCTGATCAACGATCCGGACATCGACGGCAGCCACAACATCCAAAAAGGTCTGCTGCTCGCCCGAAAGACGCTGCTCGACGTGCTCGGCGCGGGGCTTGCGGCCGCGACCGAATTCCTCGAACCGACAAGCCCGCAGTACATCTCCGACGCGATCAGCTGGGGCGCGATCGGGGCGCGCAACACCGAAAGCCAGGTGCACCGCCAGCTTGCGAGCGGCCTGAGCATGCCGATCGGCTTCAAGAACGCGACCGACGGCTCGGTCAAGGCGGCGATGAACAGCTGCATCACGGCGGCCGGCCAGCACACCTTCTTCGGTATCGACCATATGGGGCGTGCCTGCGCGGTCGAGACGCTCGGCAACCCCGACTGCCACATCGTGCTGCGCGGCTCGAGCCACGGCCCGAACTACGACGCCGTGTCGGTGGGCGAGGCGATGGCGATGATCCGCTCGTCGATGGGTGCCGACACAGCGGCCGCACACGGCCTGATCATCGACTGCTCGCACGGCAACTCCGGCAAGGACGAGGTGCGTCAGGCCGCCGTCGTGCGTGACATCGCTGCGCGCATCGCCGCCGGCGAGCCGGGCATCACCGGCGTCATGATGGAAAGCTTCATCGAAGGCGGCAACCAGCCCGAGGCGCCGCTCGACAAGCTCGTCTACGGCAAGTCGATCACCGACCGCTGCATCAGCTGGCCCGAGACCGACCGTTTGCTGCACGAACTCGCCGAAGCCGTCAGCGCACGCCGCTGGCGCTGACGACGGCACACGCACGTCATCGATACAGCACATCATCAATAAACGAACAACCGGAAGGACACCCATGGCCAGTTTCAGCTCCGTTGCCATCATCAGCGCGCTCGACGAGGAGGCCGCGCACATCGCCGCCTCGCTCGATGACGTGCGCGAAGAACACCGCGCGAGCCTGACGATCACGCGCGGCACGCTGCCGACGCACGAGGGACGCGAACTCAATGTCTCGGTGACCGTCGGCGGCATGGGACTTGTCAACGCGGCTGCGACGACGCAGTGCCTCATCGACGTCGCGCAGCCGGACGCCGTGCTGTTCTCCGGCATCGCCGGCAATCTCAACCCCGATCTGCACATCAACGACATCGTCCTGGGCGAAACATTGCGCTACCTCGACACCGACATGCGCCTGATCGGCCAGTGGAAGCCACGCACCGAGGAATTCCACTCCGATCGCGAACTCATCGCGCTCGCCGAGGACGCGCTCGACGGCATGGGCATCCACCACATCAACGGCGTCATCGCCTCCGGCAACTACTTCGTCGACTCGCCCGAACAGGTCGAACGTGTCATCCGCGAGACGCACGCCGACGCCGTCGAGATGGAAGGTGCCGCCGTCGCGCACGTCGCCGCCCGCAACGACGTGCCGGCACTCGTCATCCGCGCGATGAGCGACAACGCCGACACCGACTACGAGGATTTCCGCTCCTTCGATGTGAGCGACTACGCGGACACGGCGGCAAAACTCGCCGTCGAGATCCTGCGCAGGATGTGAGACGATGACGCCGGCGCTCGCGATGGTGTGCTCGGCCGTGCTCGTCATGGCCGTGACGGCCGTCGTCGCCTACCGCATCGGCGCGGCGCGGCGACGGCCGCCGCACGACGCCGCGCTGTTCGCCGGCCATGGCGACGTCGACGCGATCGACGGCGAACGCCGCATGCTCGCGATGCTTGAGGAGTCGGTCGTCGTCGCCGAGCCGGACGGCACCGTGCTCGCCGCGAACGAGGCGGCCGTCGAACGCGGCATCATCGTCGACGGCATGCTCGCCGACGACGCCGTGCGCGCGCTCGTGCGCGAGGCCGCGCACGGTCCCGTCAGCCGTGAGCTGACGCTCGAGCGCGACGGCGGACCCATGCACATCGCCGCGACCGCACAGGTCACGACGCAGGCAACCACGCAACCGACCGCACAACCGACCGCACAATCGACGACGCAGGCAAATACTCAGCCGCCGGCGGCGCGCGTCACGCTCGTGTGCGCCGATACCGGCTACCGGCGCAGCGTCGACCGTGTGCGTCGCGACTTCGTCACGAACGTCTCCCATGAACTCAAGACGCCGGTCGGCGCAATCATGCTGCTCGCCGAGACGATCGCCGATGCCGGTGACGACGTCGACATGATCCGTCATTTCGCCGCGCGCATCGGCGTCGAGGCGAAACGACTCGACGGGCTCGTGCGACGCCTCATCGAACTGGGACGCATGAACGCCGGCGACGAACGGCCGACGCATGTCGTCGACGTGCGCGAACTCGTCGCGCATGCAATCGCCGACACCGAGGTCACGGCGGCCGCGCGTCGCGCAGTCGTGCGGCTGCGCGACGATGCCAACGGCGCGCCGCTGCCGGTCGACGTCGACGCCGCCGGCGTGCACATCGCGCTCAAGAACATCGTCGAGAACGCAATCAACTATTCGCCCGAAGGCGCCACCGTCGCCGTCGAGCTTGCGCGCACCGGCGACGAGGCGCGCATCCGCGTCGTCGACCACGGCGTCGGCATTCCGCAGCAGTTGCAGGGACGCGTCTTCGAACGTTTCTACCGCGTCGACCCGGCGCGCTCGCGGCTCACCGGAGGCACCGGCCTCGGATTGTCGATCGCCAACCATCATGTGCACGCCAACCACGGGCGCATCGAGCTGTGGTCGCGGCCCGGGCAGGGCTCGACGTTCACGGTGACGCTGCCGCTCGCGGACACTGCAGGCACTGCGGACACTGCAATCGTTGCTGATGCCGACCATCAGCAGAAGGAGGAGCGTCGATGACGCGCATACTGATCGTCGAGGACGAACCGTCGTATCTCGATCCGCTGCTCTACCAGCTCACGCGCGAAGGCTACGAGGCCTACGGCGCGGCGAGCGGCGAGCAGGCGTGGACGATCTATCAGGAGATGGAGTTCGATCTCGTGCTGCTCGATCTGATGCTGCCCGGCGTTTCGGGGACGACACTGTGCCGGCGCATGCGCGAGCTGCGGCGTGTGCCGATCATCATGGTGACGGCGAAATCGACGGAGAACGACGTCATCATCGGTCTCGAGATCGGCGCCGACGACTATGTGACGAAGCCGTACTCGTTCCGTGAACTGCTCGCGCGCATCCACGCAGTGCTCCGCCGCAGCCTCGAAGGCCGCGACGAGGGTGCCGACGCAGAACGCACGCTCAGCTGCGGGCCAATCGAACTGTCGACCGCGTCGCACGAGGTGCGCGTGCGCGGCGAACTGACGGCGTTCCCGCTCAAGGAATTCGAAGTCCTCGAATACCTGCTGCGCAACAAAGGGCATGTGCTCACGCGCCACCAGCTCATCGCGCGCGTCTGGGGCAGCGACTACGTCGGCGACACGAAGACGCTCGACGTGCACATCAAACGCATCCGCGCGAAGATCGAGGACGACCCGGCGCATCCGACGCTGCTGACGACAGTGCGCGGCGTCGGCTACCGGATCGGACAGTGACTGCGGCGCGATCGTTCACGCTAAATTCACTTTTCCAGCGCGGGCGCATCTGCGCCGTCCCCTACACTGGATTGGTTGGATAGAATGGCATCGTGACCAAAGGACACCACATGCGTAGCAATCTTGGCCGGCGCGCGCTCGCGGCGCTGTGCGGCGTCGTCTGCGTCGCCGCGCTCGCGGCGTGCGGCGACAACGTCGACCCCGACAACCGGCCGACGGCGAACGCCGCATCGGTCTCGGGCAGCTTCGCCGGCGCCGGCGCGTCCTCGCAACAGACGGCCGTCGAAGCATGGATCGCCGGCTACCAGAAGACGAATCCGGACGCGAAGATCTCCTACAACCCGTCTGGCTCCGGCGCGGGCGTCGTCACGTTCCTGACCGGCGCGACCGTCTGGGCGGGCTCCGACAAGCCGCTCGACGACCGTCAGGTCGAGGAGTCGAAGCGGGTGTGCGCGGGACGGACGGCATTCGACGTGCCGGTCTACATCTCGCCGTTGGCGATCGTCTTCAATCTGCACGGCATCTCCGACGCCGGCGCCCACGTCAACATGGACGCGGCGACTGTCGCGCGGATCTTCAACGGGAAGATCACACGCTGGAACGACGCGGCGATCGCGAAGCAGAACCCGGACCTCGAGCTGCCCGACCTGCCGATCACCGTCGTGCACCGCTCGGACAAGTCGGGCACGACGCTCAACTTCCTCGAATACGTCAAGGCGGCCGCGCCGAAGGACTGGCCGTACGAGCTTTCGGAGAACTGGCCGAACGACGTCGGTCAGGGCGCGAAGGGCACGTCCGGCGTCATCTCGACAATCGATCAGGCGAACGGCACGATCGGCTACGCCGACTTCTCGCAGGCCGGCGGCATGGGCACCGTCGCGGTCAAGGTCGGCGACGGCTACACCGAGATCTCGGCCGAGGCGGCCTCGAAGGCCGTCGCCGATTCATCGATCGACAAGTCGGCCGCCGGCGAGCATCGCGTCGTCCTCGACATCAACCACACGACAAGCCTTGAAGGCGCGTACCCGATCGTGCTCGTCTCCTATGACATCGCATGCCCCGCCTATCCGGACGAGAACACGGCACGCTTCGCGAAATCATGGCTCAGCTACGTCACGAGCACGAAAGGCCAGGAGCAGGCGATGAAGGCGACCGGATCGGCGCCGCTGCCCGACAATATCGCCGCATACGTGCGCGCCTCCGTGGACGCGATGGAAACGAGATGAATCCCATGACATCGGCATCGAAACCCTCACCATCCGACGCCTCATCGCTGACGAAGCCTGTCAACGGCGAGAAGGCCGACCGCATCTTCCGCGGCGTCGCTTACGCCTGCGGCATCCTGATCCTCGTCGTCCTCGCCGCCGTCGCGCTGTTCCTGCTGTTCCGCGCATGGCCGCTCATCGGCGGCGACCAGCACACGAACAGCGAGGTCATCGCGAACTTCACCGGCGGCCGCGCGACGAGCTTCTGGGGCTACGTCGGCCCGCTGCTGTTCGGCACCGTGCTCGTCGCCGCGCTCGCGCTCGTCATCGCGTTCTTCGTCTCGATCGGCATCGCGCTGTTCATCTCGCATTACGCGCCCAAGCGCCTCGCCGCCGTGCTCAGCTACATCGTCGACATCCTCGCCGCGATCCCGTCGGTCATCTACGGCCTGTGGGGCGGCCTTGTGCTCGTCCCGGCAATCTACCCGTTCTGGAACTGGGTCGCCGAGCATCTCGGCTGGATCCCGCTCTTCGCCGGCCCCGCAGCGAATCCGCCGCGCACCGTCGCGACCGTCGCGCTCGTGCTCGCAATCATGATCCTGCCGATCATCACGTCGATCACGCGCGACATCTTCCTGCAGACGCCGAAGCTGCTCGAGGAGGCGGCGCTCGGCCTCGGTGCGACGAAGTGGGAGATGATCCGCCTTTCGGTGCTGCCCTTCGCGCGTTCGGGCATCGTCTCCGCGTCGATGCTCGGCCTCGGCCGCGCGCTTGGCGAGACGATGGCCGTATTGATGATCCTGTCTCCTGGACTCAAATACTCGTTCCGCCTGCTGCAGGCCTCGCAGAACCAGACGATCGCCGCGAACATCGCCGCGCAGTATCCGGAGGCCGACAGCATCGGCGTCTCCGTGCTCATCGGCACCGGTCTCGTGCTGTTCATCATCACGTTCCTCGTGAATCTGCTGGCGCGCCGCATCACCGAGAAAGCGAGCAAATGATGGCCCAACCGCAGTCCTCGCCTCAGGTCGATCAGACGCCGTCGATCGACTTCGACAAATTCAATCCGACCCGTTCGTACACGGCGGCGCGCAAACGCAAGGACATCGCGATGCGCGCGCTCATCATCCTCGCCTTCGTCATCGCGTTGATTCCGCTCGTCTCGGTGCTGTGGACGACGCTCGTGCACGGCGCGCGCCGTCTCAACTGGGATTTCCTGTCGCATAACATGACGAACGTCATCGGCGGCAACCAGACGCCTTCGGGCGGCTACGGCGGCATCCTGCATGCAATCATCGGCACGTTAGAGATCACTCTCGGCGCGATGGTCATCTCGATTCCAATCGGCGTCATGTGCGCCGTGTACCTGATCGAATACGCCGGCGGCTCGCGGCTCGCGCGCACGATCCATCTGCTCGTCGACGTCATGAGCGGTATCCCGTCGATCGTCGCCGGCCTGTTCGCCTATTCGATGTTCGCGATCCTCGTCGGCCCCGGCACGCTCAGCGGTTTCGAGGGTTCGGTCGCGCTGTCGCTGCTGATGATCCCGACCGTCGTCAAGACGACCGAGGAGATGCTCAAGATCGTGCCGAACGATCTGCGTGAGGCGTCGCTCGCGCTGGGCGTCACGAAGCAGCGCACAATCACGAAGGTCGTCCTGCGCACCGCGCTTTCCGGCATCGTCTCCGGCTCGATTCTCGCGATCGCGCGCGTCATCGGCGAAACGGCGCCGCTGCTGATGACGGCCGGCTACATCGTCTCGACGAACGCGAACCTGTTCTCGGGCGAGATGACGACGCTGCCGGTGTACGTCTACCAGGAGTATTCGAAGTACCACGCGAACTGTCCGGCGGACGCCGGCAGCGGCTGCGTCACCGGCATCCCGATGGAGCGCGCGTGGTCGGCCGCGCTCGTGCTCATCGTCATCGTGCTCATCCTCAACCTCATCGGCAGGATCGTCGCGAAGGTCTTCGCACCGAAGAAGAAATGAGCAGGCGGGCGCGCCCCGGCACGACGTACGCATACGCATGCAAGGCAGTTCAGGCAGTCAAGGAAGGAACGTATGGGACAGCAAATCGACGTCAATCATCTCAACATCTACTATGGCAATTTCCTCGCCGTCGAAGACGTCAACCTGCATATCGCGGCGAACAAGGTCACGGCCTTCATCGGGCCGTCTGGCTGCGGCAAGTCGACGGTGCTGCGCACGCTCGACCGCATGCATGAGATCACGCCGGGCGCGCATGTGACCGGCGAGGTGCTGCTCGAAGGACGCAATCTGTATGCGAAGGACGTCGATCCGGTCGCCGTGCGTCGCGATGTCGGCATGGTCTTCCAGCGGCCGAATCCGTTCCCGACGATGTCAATCAGGCAGAACGTGCTCGCCGGCGTCTCGCTCAACAACCGCAGGATCGCCAAGTCGGACGCCGACGATCTCGTGGAGTGGGCGCTGCGCGGCGCGAATCTGTGGAACGAGGTCAAGGATCGTCTCGACAATCCGGGTATTGGTTTGTCGGGCGGTCAGCAGCAGCGGTTGTGCATCGCGCGCGCCGTCGCCGTGCATCCGTCGGTGTTGTTGATGGACGAGCCGTGTTCGGCGCTCGATCCGATCTCGACGCTCGCCGTCGAGGATCTCATCGAGGAGCTCAAGAGCGACTACACGATCGTCATCGTCACACATAACATGCAGCAGGCGGCGCGCGTGGCCGACTACACGGCGTTCTTCAACCTCAAGGCCGTTGGCCAGCCGGGTCATCTGGAGTATTTCGCCGACACGTCGACGATGTTCAACAACCCGCAGAACGAGGAAGCCGAACGCTACGTCTCCGGCCGCTTCGGCTGATCGGCGCGGCCACCGACTGTACAGAACACAGCCGCCGGCAGCTATTTTCTTCGAGGTCCGCTCCACACAACGTGGGGCGGACCTCGCTTTATTTGTTCATATCATGCAGCATCAAGCAAGCGGCATACAGGCCGCCATACAATGTTGGGTGACTGTTCACTTGGTGTTCACCGAAACCGTGCAGCGGCTCTCTGTCAACGTTCTAAGCTGGAATCACAACGCGGAATCAACCGGGGCATCGACTCGGGACACGTTGAACAATACGCAATGCAATGCGTGGGAAAACGCATTATCAACCATTGACTACATAGAGATTCAAGAGAACAGAGAGCATCATCATGAACAATCATTTCCCTCTGCGCGCCACGGCCGCCGTTTGTGGCATCGCACTGCTCGCATCGCTCGCCGCCTGCGGCGACAACACGGCGTCGACGGCCACGACCGCGATGGCGGACGGGACGACTGCGGCGGACGCGGCGTCGCTGAGCGGTGAATACGCCGGCGCCGGCGCGTCCTCGCAGCAGACCGCCGTCGAAGCGTGGATCGAAGGGTTCCGCGGCGTCGCGCCGAACGCGACCGTCGCCTACAACCCCTCCGGATCGGGCGCGGGCGTCAGCGCCTTCCTCAGCGGATCGACCGCATGGGCGGGCTCGGACAAGGCGCTAAGCGACGACGAAGTGGCGGCCTCGAAGGACGTGTGCGCGTCGGGCACCGCCTTCGACGTGCCCGTCTACATCTCGCCGATTGCCGTCGCCTTCAATCTTCAGGGCATCTCGGACGCGGGCAAGCACATCAACATGGACGCGGCGACGATCGCCGACGTGTTCGCCGGCCGCATCACGCGCTGGAACGACGAACGGATCGCCGCGCAGAACCCCGATCTCAAGCTGCCCGACCTCGCGATCACCGTCGTCCACCGCTCGGACAAGTCGGGCACGACGCTCAACTTCGTCAGCTATCTCAAGGACGCCGCGCCTGAACAGTGGGACTACGAACTGTCCGAGAACTGGCCGAACGAGATCGGTCAGGGCGCGAAGGGCACTTCCGGCGTCGTCTCGACGATCCAGCAGGCGAACGGCACAATCGGGTACGCGGACTTCTCGCAGGTGGGCGAACTCGGCTCCGTCGCCGTCAAGGTCGGCGACGACTACACGCCGATCTCCGCCGAAGCAGGTTCGAAGGTCATCGCCGATTCGCAGCTCGACACGAGCGTTGACGGCGACAACCGCATCGTCGTCACGATCAACCACACGACGAAGGCGGCAGGCGCGTACCCGATCGTGCTCGTCTCCTACGACATCGTCTGCCCGGCCTACAAGGATCCGCAGGACGCGCGCTTCGCGAAGGCGTGGCTCAGCTACGTCACGAGCGCCGAAGGACAGCAGACGGCGCAGGCCGCGGCCGGCGTCGCGCCGCTGCCGGAGACACTGACGGGGCGCATCGCCGCGTCGATCGGGCAGATCAAGGCCGAGTGAGTGACGGGACCCATACCGATGTCTGATATCGATGTCCAAGCTATCGATGTCCCGCAGCCTGCGATGAACACAGTCATTACTGAAACCGCGGCCGCGACCACCGCCGCGACCGCCACGACCGCCACCGCAAGCGCCGCCGATGACGGCACGGCGCATCGCGGACGCACGGCGGACCGCGTCTTCGCAGCCCTCGCCTACGGCAGCGGCCTGCTCATCCTCGCCGTGCTCGCCGCCGTCGCCGTCTTCCTGCTGCTGCGCGCATGGCCGGCGATCGGCGGCCCGCGCGGCGCCGTCGACGCCGTCGTCTCCAGTTTCACCGGCGGCCGCCTCACATCGTTCTGGCAGTACGTGCCGCCGCTGCTGTTCGGCTCAGTGCTCGTCGCCGCGCTCGCGCTCGGCATCGCGTTCTTCGTCGCGCTCGGCATCGCCGTCTTCATCTCGCAGTATGCACCGCGGCGATTCGTTGGCGCGCTCAACACGATCATCGATCTGCTCGCCGCGATTCCCTCGGTCGTCTACGGCCTGTGGGGCGGCCTCGTACTCGTGCCGGCGATCTACCCGTTCTGGGATTGGGTCGCTGAACACCTCGGGTGGATTCCGCTCTTCGCCGGTCCCGCCGCAAATCCGTCGCGCACGGTGGGGACCGTCGCGCTTGTGCTGGCCGTGATGATCCTGCCGATTATCACATCGATGACGCGCGACGTCTTCCTGCAGACGCCGAAACTCCACGAAGAGGCGGCCCTGGCGCTCGGCGCGACGCAGTGGGAGACGATCAGGCTCGCCGTGCTGCCCTTCGGCCGCTCGGGCATCATCTCCGCGTCGATGCTCGGCCTCGGCCGCGCGCTCGGCGAGACGATGGCCGTGCTGATGATCCTCTCGCCAGGGCTCAAATACTCGTTCCATCTGCTGCAGGCCTCGCAAAGCCAGACAATCGCCGCGAACATCGCCGCCCAATACCCCGAAGCGAACGGTCTGGGCGTCTGCGTGCTCATCGCGACCGGACTCGTGCTCTTCGCGATCACCTTCGCTGTCAACTACATGGCTCGCAGACTCACCGGAAAGGCCGTCTCATGACCACGCTCGAATGCAATCCGCCGGTCGAGAGGATGCTCTCCGACCTCGACCTCGACAGTTTCCGCCCGTCACGATCGACGGCCGCCGCGCGCCGCCGCAAGGACCGCCTGATGCGTGCGCTGTTCACGGCGACCTTCGCGCTCGCGCTCATCCCGCTCGTCTCGCTGCTGTGGACGACGCTCGTGCACGGAATCGGCCGTCTCGACCTGGGATTCCTGACCCATAACATGACCGGCGTCGTCGGTGGCAACCCGACGGCGGCTGGCGGCTACGGCGGCGTCCTGCACGCGATCATCGGCACATTGGAGATCACCTTCGGCGCGATGGCGATCTCGATCCCGATCGGCGTCATGTGCGCCGTGTACCTGATCGAATACGCGCGCGATGGTTCGCGACTCGCGACGACGATCCGCCTGCTCGTCGATGTCATGAGCGGCATCCCGTCGATCGTCGCCGGCCTGTTCGCGCTGTCGTTGTTCTCGATGATCTTCGGTCCCGGCACCTTCAACGGCGTCGAAGGATCGGTCGCGCTCGCGCTGCTGATGATCCCGACGGTGTGCAAATCTTCGGAGGAGATGCTCAAGGTCGTGCCGGATGCGCTGCGTGAGGCGTCGCTCGCATTGGGCGTCACGAAACAGCGCACGATCACGAAGGTCGTGCTGCGCACGGCGCTGCCGGGCATCGTCTCCGGCTCGATTCTCGCGATCGCGCGCGTCATCGGCGAAACGGCGCCGCTGCTGATGACGGCCGGCTACGTCGTCACGACGAACGTCAATCTGTTCTCCGGACAGATGACGACGCTGCCGGTGTACGTCTATCAGGAATATTCGAAACTGAGCGCGAACTGCGCGCCGTCTGCCGGCGACATGTGCGTGCCGACGATCCCGATGGAGCGCGCGTGGTCGGCCGCGCTCGTGCTCATCGTCATCGTGCTCATTCTCAACCTCATCGGCAGGATCGTCGCGCGCGTCTGCGCCGTCCACGCCGAACGCTGAAAGGAATCGTCACCGAATATGGGACAGCAAATCGACGTCAACCATCTCAACATCTACTACGGCAATTTCCTCGCCGTCGAAGACGTCAACCTGCATATCGCGGCGAACAAGGTCACGGCCTTCATCGGGCCGTCTGGCTGCGGCAAATCGACGGTGCTGCGCACGCTCGACCGCATGCACGAGATCACGCCGGGCGCGCACGTGCGCGGCGAAGTGCTGCTCGAAGGACGCAATCTGTACGCGAAAGGGGCCGACCCGGTCGCCGTGCGACGCGACATTGGCATGGTCTTCCAACGGCCGAATCCGTTCCCGACGATGTCAATCAGGCAGAACGTACTCGCCGGCGTGCGTCTCAACAACAAGAAGATCGCAAAATCGGACGCCGACGACCTCGTGGAATGGGCATTGCGCGGCGCGAATCTGTGGAACGAGGTCAAGGATCGTCTCGACAATCCAGGAATTGGTTTGTCGGGTGGCCAGCAGCAGCGGTTGTGCATTGCGCGCGCCGTCGCCGTGCATCCGTCGGTGTTGTTGATGGACGAGCCGTGTTCGGCGCTCGATCCGATCTCGACGCTCGCCGTCGAGGACCTCATCAACGAACTCAAACGGGACTATACGATTGTCATCGTCACGCATAACATGCAGCAGGCGGCGCGCGTGGCCGACTACACGGCGTTCTTCAATCTCAAGGCGGTCGGACAGCCCGGGCACCTCGAGTATTTCGCGGACACGTCGACGATGTTCAACGATCCGCAGAACGAGGAGGCCGAACGCTATATCTCCGGCCGCTTCGGCTGATCGGCTGCGCAGGCGCCGTTTTCTCCATCGGCGAACGCCATGTAACGCTTCCGTTTTACATGCCCGTGCTAGCTTTTTGCTGTCCTGTCTTTCGGGACGGGACGGCACACTAGAGTCCACGAGAAGAAAAACAGGGTGTTCCATGGAGAAGTTCTTCCATCTCAAGGAGAACGGCACGACGGTCAGCAGGGAATGCATGGCCGGTCTGACGACGTTCTTCGCAATGTCCTACATCATCATCGTCAATCCGCAGATCCTGCAGCAGACCGGCATGCCATGGGGCGGCGTCTTCCTCGCGACGATCATCGCGGCGATCATCGGCACGCTCGTCATGGGCCTGTTCGCGAACGTCCCGTACGCGCAGGCGCCGGGCATGGGCCTCAACGCGTTCTTCACCTACACCGTGTGCTTCGGCCTCGGCTTCACCTGGCAGCAGGCGCTGTGCATGGTCTTCCTGTGCGGTCTGATCAACATCCTGATCACCGTCACCAAGGTGCGCAAGATGATCATCAAGGCGATCCCCGAGTCGCTGCAGCACGCGATCGGCGGCGGCATCGGCCTCTTCGTCGCCTACGTCGGCCTGCTCAACGTGGCCGCCGTCACCTTCACGCCGAACGATCCGAAGGCGGCCGCCCAGGGCGGCGCCGTGTCCGCCGTGCCGGGCATGGCCACGCTCAACACGCCGACGCTGTGGCTGTTCCTCATCGGCCTGTTGCTCGTCATCGTCTTCACGATTCTCAAGGTCAAGGGCGGCATGCTGCTCGCGATCGTGCTGACCGCCGTCATCGGCATCCCGATGGGCCTGACGACGATGAACAACAGCATCTCGATCGGCGACGCCTTCGGACAGCTGCCGCAGACCTTCGGCGCGCTGTTCTCCCATGAGGGCTTCGGCACATTGTTCGCCGACCCGGCGAAGCTGCCGCTCGTCCTCGTGACGATCTTCGCGTTCTCGATGTCGGACACCTTCGACACGCTCGGCACCTTCATCGGCACCGGCCGCCGCACCGGCATCTTCTCGAAGGCCGACGAGGAGTCGCTCGAGAATGGACACGGCTTCTCGTCGAAGATGGACAAGGCGCTGTTCGCCGACTCGATCGCGACGTCGATCGGCTCGATCTTCGGCACCTCGAACACGACGACCTACGTCGAATCGTCGGCCGGCATCGCCGCGGGCGGCCGCACCGGCCTGACCTCGGTCGTCGTCGCCTGCTGCTTCGCGCTGTCGATCTTCTTCGCACCGGTCATCTCGGCCGTGCCGAGCGCCGCGACGGCGGGCGTCCTCGTCATCGTCGGCTGCATGATGGCCGCCTCCCTCAAGGAAGTGCGCTGGGACGACATCTCCGAGGCGATCCCGGCGTTCTTCGCGTCGGTGTTCATGGCCTTCGCGTATTCGATCTCCTACGGCATCGCCGCGGGCTTCATCACCTACTGCATCGTCAAGGTCTGCAAGAAGAAGGCGGCCGAGGTCCATCCGATCGTCTGGATCGTCTCCGCGCTCTTCATCCTCGACTTCGCATGCATGGCGATCCTGTAGCGCGATGACTGCGAAGCTGTGATCCGAGGCCGTGCATGCGCATGGCGCGCACGGTCTCGCGCATGGAATACGGCAGGGCCCGCATCACCCGTTGTTCGGTGATGCGGGCCCTGCCGTCATATGGACGATCCGCGCGATCATCTCGCACGATGGCCGCGGTGGCGAAGGCGGTCTGATGGCTACTTGCCGCTCTTCGAGCCGCCGTTCGTCTCCTGGATCTGCTTGGCGAGCGCGCGCATCCATTCGTGCAGCGACTTGTACTGGTCGGGCATCTGCTCGGTCACGTCGACGACCGGCACATTGCCGGAATCGGCGACGGCGACGAGCTGGTCGTTCATCTCGCTCGGCTCCTGCGAATTCGTGATGAACATGCGCATGTCGCCTTTCTTGAGGAGGTCCGTGAATTCCTTGATGTCCGACGGCGTCGGCTCCGATTCGTTCGCGGACGCCTGCTTGTAGCCCTTCGGCGTCACGTCCGTCAGGCCCATGTCCTCGGCGAGGTACTGCGCGACCGATTCGACGGCCGCGTAGTTCTTGCTGCCCTTGTCCTTCGCGAGTTCCTTGAGGTCCTTGTCGAGCTGCTGTTCCTCGTCGAGCCATGTCTTGTGCAACTGTTCGAACTGTGCTTTGTGCGCGGGCTGCAGCTTGATGTAGTCGGCGGTGATCGCATCCGCCGTCTTGATGCGCGCGTTCGCCGAGAACCAGATGTGCGGATTGTCGCCGGTCTTGACGCCGCTCGCGTCGGCTGCGTCGACGACGAGCGTCTTCGACGACTGCTGCGCCGCCTTGAGCGCCCAGTCGTCGTATCCGGCTCCGTTGACGACGGCGACCTGCGCGTTCTGGATCTTCGAGATGTCGTTCGTCGTCGGCTCGTAGTCGTGCGCGTCGGTGCCGGTGTTGTTGAGGATGCTTGTGACGTCGACGTAGTCGCCGCCGAGTTCCTTCGCGAGCGAGCCCCACTGGTTGCTCGACGCGATGACGGTGATGACGGCGTTCCCGTTGCCGCCTTCGCCGGTGCCCTTGCCGGCGTTTGCGGTATCGCTGGTCGAGCAGGCGCTCACGGCGGCGACGGTCGCGACGCCGGCGAGCGCCGCGAGCACGGCGCGCATCAGTCTCTTCATATGGTTCCTCGTTTCTTCGTTCGTCAGTGTATGCGCTCGCGCGCATGCGCGCGAGCCGTCGGTCGTTGATGCGACCACTGTAGCATTATTGAGAATCGTTCGCAATAAGCGGTCCTTCGGTGTGGCGCGCCGGATGGGGCGCATGGATGGGCGGGCGAATGGGGCCGTATCGGCGGGTGGCGAGGTGTGATGGGGCGGAGCCGCGGCGGTTTGTGGGCCGGTTCGTCGACGGGGCCGACGGTACGGACCGGAGTGGGTGAGTTTGTCGACGGGGCCGACGGATCGGTACGGAAGCGGGCTGCTTTACGGGTCGGTTCGTCGAGATTGTCGACGATCCGGGCCGGAGCGGGCGGGTTCGTCGAGGGTTCGACGAACCGGCACGGAAATGGGTCCTGTTGTGGTCGGGGTTGTCGACGTGGTTGACGGAATGGGACGCTGCGGGTCTGTTCGTCGACGGGACCGACGGATCGGGACGGAGATGGGTCTTGTTGCGGGTGGGGTGTCATGCGTGTCGGCGGTGTGGGGCGGTGGCGACACGCCGGGGTCGGGTCATGTCGTAGGAAGTCGGTAGATTATCACTCTTGTAAACCACAGACCGTTGGTTGGAAGTCGTTCACGGCTTCACGAAGTTTGGTTCGCCAAGCCAGCGCAGGTTGAGAAACATAGTTCCTTGAGTATTCGAGGATGGATGCCGCTCTGCCTGTGCGCAGGGCTTTTTTGTTGCCCGGCTTAGCGTTCCGCCTCACAATCGACGGCCGACTTAGGAAGGAACGCCATGAAGAGGCCCGAAAAGGAAGTGGTGGTCGCCGAGCTTACGGAAGCTTTCCGTAACGCTGACGCGGTCTACCTGACCGAGTACCGCGGGCTTACCGTTCCGCAGATCTCCGATCTGCGCGAAAAGCTAGGCCGCGATACTTCCTACACTGTGGCTAAGAACACGCTGTTCCGCATCGCCGCCAAGGAAGCGGGCATTGAGGGTCTCGACGAGATGCTCAAGGGTCCTTCCGCGGTTGTCTTCGTCCAGGGAGACTTCATCGAGGCTGCGAAGACGCTGCGTGACTTCGCCAAGACCAACAAGGCCCTCATCGTCAAGGGCGGTTACGCAGACGGAACCGTGTACGACGCCGAGGGTGCCAAGCAGCTCGCAGACCTCAAGTCTCGTCCGGAACTGCTTGCCGAAATGGCTGGCGCGCTCAAGGGCACGATGTCCAAGGCCGCCCGTCTGTTCAACGCGCTGCCGACGAAGGTCGTTCGTACGATCGACGCCCTGCGCGAAAAGCAGGAGAAGGCCGCCTGATCGCCCTGCGGTTCGCCGCATAGCAATCGGTTCGGAAAAACGGAAAACAGATAAATTTCAGGTGTGCGGCACACGAAACAACATCGCCGTGCGCCACGATTGAAAGGAAGCCATAATGGCTAAGTTCACCCAGGATGAGCTCCTCGAAGCTTTCGGTGAAATGACCCTCGTCGAGCTCTCCGAGTTCGTCAAGGCCTTCGAAGAGAAGTTCGACGTCGAAGCCACCGCTCCGGTCGCCGTTGCTGCCGCCGCCGCTCCGGGCGCTGCCCCGGCTGAGGAAGAGAAGGATGAGTTCGACGTCATCCTCTCCGCCGTTGGCGACAAGAAGATCCAGGTCATCAAGGCTGTCCGCGCCATCACCAACCTCGGCCTGGCTGAGGCGAAGGCCCTCGTCGACGGCGCTCCGAAGCCGGTTCTCGAGCACGCCAAGAAGGAAGACGCCGAGAAGGCCAAGGCTCAGCTCGAAGAAGCTGGCGCCACCGTCGAGCTCAAGTGATTCGCGCGGCTCAAGCCGCACATCACAGATGCTTTGTGGGAGTCCCCTGCAGTCCGCGGACTGCAGGGGACTCCTGCGTTGTGGGGGAGATCGGTTGGCCTGGGCATGGTCTGCGGGTTGGTTCGTCGACAGGGCCGACAGGTTGTCCCGGAACTGGCCTGTTTTGCGGGTCGGGTTGTCTACCATGTCGGCGGTTCGAGACGGAAACGCGGCTGTTTGCGGGTCGGGTTGTCGACGGCGCCGATGAACCGGGACGGAGCGGGTCGGTTTATCAACCGTGTCGAGGGTTCGGTACGGAAACGCGGGTGGTTGCGGGTCGAATCGTCGACGGTGTCGACGGAACGGTACGGAAACGCGGGTGGAGCGGGTGGTTTCGTCGGGGGGAGTAACGAATCGGGACGGAAAAGACGGCGTGATCGCGGGTTCCGCTAGGTACAGGGCCGAATTGCGGCGACGATGGTCTGCCAACCGCGGAATGTGGATAACCGGAGCGTCCGTACACATGGGTCGTCGCAGCTGGCGTGGCGATGGTCGGCGCAGATAGCGTGAGGCAGGTCAGTAATCGTGTAGGCAAAGGAGTCGGCACATGCGAGATCACGCCGAAATGAATCGTCAGCTGGATGAAGCCGAGCGGGAACGCCGATGCTTGCATCCAACGAGCAATCCCGCGCACAAGGCGTTGCTGCGCCGGGTAAGGACTGGCGAAATCGAGTCGCCGATGCCCGGATTGTTCATACGGGCCGAGCTGTGGGCGTCGCTCAAGCCGGTCGACCAACTCAAATATGTGGTGCGCGCGCTTGCGCAGTGGCATCCGGATTGGGTGTTCGGCGGCGTGGCCGCGGCATGCATGCATGGTCTGTGGCTCGAGTACAAGGTTGTGCGGCGGATTCTGCAGGATCTCACCGTTACCGTCATCTGTGAGCCGAAAGGCACCCGTCGCAGCAGCGCACACATCGAAAGGAGGCATCATGCGCATGTGCGCAGCGTGGTCGTGGATGGCGTGCGTGTGACGCCACTTGCGCAGACGGTTGCCGAGTGCGTCGCTACGATGTCGTTCGTCGACGGCACGACACTGACGTGTTGCGCGCTGCGCAAAGGCGTGCGGGCGGAACTGGTCATGGTGTGCGCGGTGGAGGACGGGCTGATGAACGACGGATTGCGCAAGGTGCTGCAGTACGCGAATGCGCATGCGGAGAACGGGGGAGAGGCGAAGACATTCGCCGTGCTCATCGAATGCGGATTCGTGCCGCCGGCGCAGCAGGTGGAATTCGTCGATCCGCAGACGGGGCGGCGCTACCGTGTTGATTATCTATGGCGGACGGCCGATGGCAGGCTCATCGTCGTCGAGCTCGACGGGCTGGTGAAGTATACGGATCCGTCGATGACGCAGGGGCGTACGCTTGGCGGCATCATCGACGATGAGCGCGAACGGACGGAAGGGCTGAAACGCGCCGGCGTGCACACGGTGATCCGCATCAGGAGGGAGGACCTCGCCGATCGTTGGGAGCTGACGAGAAGGCTCGCCGAAGCGGGCGTCCCGATGGTGCAGCAGGCGGCATGACCGTGCGGATGAGTGCGGCGGCCAGTTTTGTCGGCCAGGTCGATGATTCGGTACGGAAACGCGGGTGGTTGCGGGTCGGGTTGTCGACGGTGTCGACGGTTCGCCCCGGAGACGGGCCGGTTTGCGGGTCGATTCGTCGACGTCACTGACAGGTCGGGTCGTAGCGGGTCGGATTGTCGCCGTAGTTGACGGTTTGGCCCACAAATTGGCCTGATTGCGGGTCGGTTCGTCGACAGCGTCGACGGGGTGGGTCGTTGCGGGAGGGTTCATCGCCGCGGGCGACAGCTCGGGCCGGGAAAGGGCCGGATTGCGGGTAGGGTTGTCGGCGCGGGCGGCGGATCGACCCGGGAATGGGCCTGATTGCGGGGCGGATTGTCGACGGCGGCGATGATTCGACCTGCTGCGGCCGAGGCACGGGTGCAGCTCTGTGCGATAATGGGGGCTTCATCGGGTGGGAAACAGGCGATTTGTTGAACTACCGCGTAAAATGTTGTTCAGTATGCGTACTTCTCGGTGAAGCACCGTCGCGCGCGCGGCGCATCGAGCGGACAACGGCGAAAGGAAGGTCCCACGGTGAGCGGAGATCAACGAACGACAACGAAATGGATGATACGTGTTGACGGTTCGGATCTGGCCAGCGTCGAAACAGGGCAAACCGTGGAGATCGGCCGCAAGCCGTTGCGTCCGGTGCCGAGCGGAGGCATGCGCCGCATCGAGATCCTCGACGACACGCGTTCGATGTCGAAACGACATGCGGAATTCTCGGTGAAATCGGACGGCAACGCGATCCTGCGCGACCTCAACTCGACGAACGGCACCTTCCTCGTGCGTCCCGGCAACGAACTCGTGCGCCTTCCCGGCGGCTCCGACTTCGCGCTCAACGACGACACGGTGCGCCTGCAGTTCGGCGACGTGCCCGTCGACTTCGTGCGTTTCATCGATGACGACACAACGTCGAAGGACGACGACGTCGCCAACCTCTTCGACTACGCGCTCGACAACCAGCCGAGCGAACCCGAAGTCGCCGACATGTCGATCGACGATATCCTCAACCTGCGCGCCGGCGAGCCGACCGACATCTTCAACGCCGGGCAGGTGCGTTCGCGCGCGAAGGAGCTGCGTCAGTCGGAGCAGCAAACCTTCGTGCCGTTCTCGTCGCCGCTCAATCCGCTTGCCGTGAACGATGCGAACGACGACGACGCGCAGGATGCGGCGCCACGTGACCTGTTCGCCGATGCGCACGACGTCGCCGCCGGCAAGATTGACGAGCCGGCCGCGAAGAAAGAGGAGTTCGTGCCGCGCATGCACGACGGTCCGCGTCACGCCGACCGTCGCAACGCCGACAGTCTCGTCAGCGTCTCCGAGCTCGCGCAGCAGCATCGACCGATTCCCTCGCTCAGCATTCCGACGTCGGAGCCGGTCATCGGCGCGACGCGCGAGCCGGTTTCGCCGACCGTGTCGCCGACGAACTCCGCGAACGGCGAACCGTCGATCTCGACGACGATTCGTCCGCAGTCTGAATCTGACAATGCGCAGCCTGATTACACACAGTCTGCGAGCCCGCAGCAGCAGCCGAGCGTTTGGCAGACGTCGATGCGTGCGGGCGTCGCGATGCAGCCGCAGCAGCCGATCGTGCAGCAGTCTGCGCAGCCGATGCAGCCGACTGCACAGCCGGTTCAGTCTGCGCAGCCGATGCAGCCAGTTCAGCAGCCTGCACAGCCGGTTGCACAGCAGATGCCCGATCCGGCGCAGCCGACGCAGTTGGTCGACGCCTCGCATATCGCGGTGCAGCAGCCGATGATGCAGCCGCAGAACGTGCAGACGTCGGCGTCGCAGGTGCCGCTCGTCAACGTCGCGATTCCGACCGAGCCGACGCCCGAACAGCAGCCGACGTCTTCCGACGCCTTCACCGCACAGCGCAACGCGCTGCACTTCGACGTCATCGAATCGGCATTGCAGGGCGCGGACAATGCTGCGACCTTCGACAATGCGTCGACCACCGAAAACCCGACGACTCCCGACAACTTCGCGACGACCGGGAATCCGTCGGCGGCCGATGCGACGGTGCCGATCGAGGTCGCCGCGCCGGCGCATCAGACGAATTTCGTGGCCGAAGCGACCGCGACGACCGACGCAGCGATGCCGGTCAACACAGCGACGCCAGCCAATACAACCGTGCCGACCAACACAGCCGCGCCGACCACCGCAACCACGCCAGCCGACGACGCATACGACCGTTTCCGCCGTCACGATGACGACGCCCAGCCGCTCGATGAAACGCAGACCTTCACGCCGGCCTTCGAGCCGGGGTCGGTGTTCGAACGTGTCGCGAACGGCGATTTCGACAAGCCGAAGGAACTCATCGAGGTTGACGGCTACACCTCCGACGACGCCCGCCGCTCCGACGACTTCACCGAACAGTTCGAGATGGCGCGCCACGCGGAGCTGCTGCCGTTCCTCGCGATGAACCCGACGCTGTACGATGACCTGTACGAATGGCTCGCCGCGCAGTCGAACGCGGACATCGACGAGGCGCTGAGCCGCAACCCGGGATATGAGGACTACCGCAAGGCAGTAGGAAAGTGAGCAGCAGATGACGGACAATTCCACCCAGACGAGCGCTGCGCTCGACGAGCTGCGCCGGTGGCGCGAGGAGTTCAAGGCAAACCTCGTGCCCTCGCCGCTTGAGGATGTGGCGCAACTGACCGCGCAGGTCGACCTCACGCATGCGCACCCGTCGGGCATCTCCCAGCTGTTCGCCCGCGGCAGCGCGCCGTTGCATTCGCTGTTCCGCGACAGCGGCATGCTGCGCACGGCCGCACGCCGCGTCGAACGCGTCCTCGACGATCAGGGCGCGAAACGGCGCATCAGCGGCGTCGCCGAGCTTTCGCTTGTCGTCGGCGTGGCCACGTGGAAGGGCAACATGATGCCGGTGCTGCTCTACCCGGTCGAAGTCGTGCGCGACGGCAATCCGGTCGAACACCATACGACGATCAGCTTTACCGGCCATGTGCGCCTCAACGCGTCCTTCCTTGCCGCGATGCGCGAACACGGCGTCCGCCTTGACGAACGTCAGCTGTTCGACGGCTCGAACTACGCGTCCGGCACGCCGGAGACGGCCGCCGTTTTCGCCGCGATCTCGAAGGCCGCGCGGCAGGTCTTCCCCGATTTCTCAATCGAACGGCAGATCATCCTCGGTTGCTTCATGGACCCGTCGACGCAGATCCTCGTCGAAAGCCAGATGATCATCGACCATCTCGCGAAGGGACCGAGCGGCAACGTCATGCTCGACGCGCTCGCCGGCTACCCGGCAGCCCGTGGTTCATTGAGCAACGAGCAGATGCCGCCCTTCAGCCCCTTCGACGGTGACCCGCATTCCGAATACGAAATCGGCGATGTCGACAACACGGTGCGCTACGCCGCGAACATGGCCGCCGCCGGCCATTCGCTGTTCGTCGACGGCTCCGAGGACACCGACACGGCTGAACAGGCCGCCGCGATCGCCTCGCGTTGCATCATGGCCGGCCGTTCCGTGCTCTATGTGCCGTGCGTGACCGATCAGAAGCGTCGATTCCTGTCGATCATGCGCGCGAACGAACTCAACGGGCAGGTGCTCGACGTGGCTGATCCGAACGCGAACGCCGCGATCGACCATCAGCTCATCCGCGCCGTCGGCTATCAGCAGGGCGTCGCGACGTCCCGCTTCGAACAGCTCGCTGACGAACTCGTCGGCGTGCGCTCGCGGCTGACGCGCTACCTCGGCGATCTGCACGGCGTCAACAAGACGTGGGGCGTCTCGGCCTACCAGACGATCCAGAACCTTGCGAGCATCGCCGAACTGCCGACGCATCCGTCGACGCATGTGCGACTGTCGAAGGAGGTCGCGCAGGCGATCGGGCCGTCGCTCGACGATTGGGCGGCCAAGCTCGAACGTGCCGGCGAGCTCGGCGAATACACGATCGACGCGAAGGACACCGCGTGGTACAAGGCCTCCCTCTACAGCGAGGACGAGGCGATCGGCGCCTACCAGCGCGTTGTGACGATGCTGCGCACGCTGCTGCCGGCGACGCGCGAGCAGGTGGCGAACACCGTGAAGACCTGCGGTTTCTCGGTGCCGACGACGGCGCAGGAATGGGGACGTCAGGTCACGGTGCTCAAGAATCTGCGGCGTGTACTCGACGTGTTCCAGCCGGAGATCTTCGAACGCGACATCGATCTGATGATCGAGGCGACGAAACCGAAGCAGGACCGCAAATCCGATGGCTCGACGATGGGCTTCTGGGAACGCCGCCGCCACGTCAAGGAGGCGAAGAGCCTGCTGCGCGTCGGCGCGCAGGTCGAGAACCTGCACGACGCGCTGTGCGTCGTGCAGCGTCAGGCCGAGCAGTGGCGACTGTTCGTGCCGCACGGCGGCTGGCCAGTGCTGCCGCCGAAGCTCGACGACATCATCACGACGCAGGATGAACTCGTCTCCAACATGACGGCGCTCGACACGGTGCTCGCGACGACGCCCGACGGCGGCGATCTGCAGACGACCGATTTCAACGCCGTCGAGGAACGTCTCAAGGCGCTGTTTGACGACCGTAAGGCACTCGACACGCTGCCCGAACGCGCGACGCTCGAACGTGAACTCGACGCCGCCGGCCTCGCGGGCCTCGTCGACGACCTGCACAAGCGTCACGTCGCCGTCGACGCCGTGCGCGACGAGCTGCGCCTCGCCTGGTGGACGACGGTCTTCGACGACATCGTCCATTCGTCGGCGATCATCTCGAATCAGGACGGTTCGGCGCTGCAAAGCGCATCTGACCGCTTCGTGCAGGTCGACACCGAGCATGTGCGCTCGGTCGGCCCGATGATCATGCAGGAGTCGATGCACCGCCTGTGCGACCTGCTGTTCGCGCGCACACAGGAAGCGAACATGCTGCACACGGTGCTCGCCGGCTCGAGCGGCATTTCGCTGAGCCGCATCCACCACGACCATCCGGAGATCCTCGCCGCCGCGAAGCCGGTCATCATGAGCACGCCGGCGACGCTCGCCTCGGTCACGAAGCCGACGCCGATCGCCGACGTCGTCATCGTCGATGCGGCCGCGCATCTGCCGTCGATTCTGCTGTTGAACATCCTGTGCCGCGCGCGTCAGGTCGTCGTCCTCGCCCATGAGCAGACGATCACCTCCGACAGCGTGCGTACGCTCGTCTCGCTGCTGCCGCACGTCACCGTCGCGCCGCATCCGTCGCGCCGCGACCCGCGCGTCAACCGTTTCCTCGAAGCGCAGGGCTATGGCAAGGTCAGCCACGACGTGACGCGCGACGGCGTACAGGGACACGTCGTGTTCCACCAGATCGAGGCGACCGGCGTGCCGATCATGGCGAGCGGACTCGTCGAAAGCAGCCAGGGCGAGATCGACGAAATCGTTAACCTCATCACGCGCCGCGCGCAGACCTTCACATCCGTGCCGCCGAGCTACATCCTGACCGTCGTCTGCATGACGCCGACCTTCCGCACGCGTCTGGGTGCCGAACTCAAGGCGCTCGCGTCGCGCAGCGAGATCATGGGACGATTCCTGCGGCACGTGCGCATCATCGACATCACCGATGTCGCCGGCGCGCACGCGACCGACGTCATTCTGTCGATGAGCTACGCGAAGACGTCGCACGGCCGTCTGCTGCAGCAGTTCGGCGCGCTCGAAAGCGACGGCGGCAAGGGCATGCTGCTCGACGCGCTCGCGCTCGCCGACCACAACATCGACATCGTCAGCGCGTTCAGCGCCGACGATCTCGAGGACGACCGCCTGCACCACGCCGGCCCGAAGATGCTCAAGACGCTGCTCGTCTGGGCGCGCCGACTCGGCAACGAGACGCCGATCGCGGCCGTCGGCAGGCCCGACGCGGACAACGTGCTGCTCACCGATTTGGCCGCGCGCATCCGCGAGCGCGGCCTCGACGTGGCCGTCGACTACGGCTACGACGACGGCACGAGGCTGCCGATGGTCGTCGGGCGCAAGGACAAGCCGTATGTGCTCGCCGTGTTCACCGACGACGCCCAGTTCATGGGCATCCAGTCGACGCGCGAACGTCATCGCATCCTCGAACAGGACACCGAAGGCCTCGGCTGGTCGGTCATGACGATCTGGAGCGTCGCGGCCTTCGTCAACCCGGACAAGGAGGTCGACCGCGTCGTCGCGCAGCTCGACTCGCTGTATCGGGAGGCGCAGCGATGAACGACGCCGTCATCCGCGTCTTCAATGGCGGCGCCGACGATAGTGACGCTGATGCCGCTGCCGTGGACGCCGCCGGCGCTGCGGACGCCATGGTTGCCTCGGATGCCATGGTTGCCTCGGATGCCGTGGTTGCCTCGGACGTCGCAAACAAGGCCATATCGTCCGCCGCGCAGCCGCCGGCGTACAGCGCCGAGCGGCGCACGCCGCGTCGTCATCGCCGCGTCGTCATGAAGGGCACCGAGCGTTTCGACGCCGACGGCGTCAAGCTCGAAGCCGGCGACATGCGCACGCGCGAGCAGCGCGCGGCCGACGACGATCGTCGCATCCTTGGCGAGCTGCCGCCGCATTGGGGCGTGTTCGCGGAGCGCGGCCGCTAATCGGCGCGCACGGCGAGGACCGGCCCGTTCTCCTGCGCCCGCAATGTGCGCATCGCGTCGTTCGCGCTCATCGCGATCGGCGTCAGTCGCCCATCGGTCGCCGTGTCGTCGCGCGGTGTTCCCATGACGATTGCGGCGGCGCTGACCGTGCACAGGCCGCCCGTGTCGTCCGCGGCGGCATCCGCTGATTCGGTCGTGTTTTCTGATTCATTGGTGCCTCCTTTCGATTCGGTTGTGTCTGTTGATTTGCTGATGCCTGCCTCGCCGGCTGTGCGTTTGCCGTCAGCGGTTTCGTCTGCGTCGGCAGCTTCGTCGGCACTCTCGGTGGGAGGGGAGCAGCCGGTCGCCGCCGTCAGTCGCACATGCGTGCCCGGCGCGAAGGGCTGGCTGAGTTCGCCGAGACGCACGTCGATGACGGTGTGCCCCGGCGCAACCTGGGGCGTGGAACCGAGCATCGTCGGCAGCAGCACGTCGCCTTTGCGGATGTCGATGAGCGCGTAGGCGGTCACGTCGTCGAGCCGTTCGACGGCGCCGTTGAGCGCATCGCTCACCGGAATCGCCGTCGGTGTGAAATCGGCGGTGACGACGGCGTCGCCGGCCTGGATCTGACGGGAAGCGGTGAGCACGTTGCGCGTCGCCGTCGCCGTGACGACGCATTCGAGCATGCACAGGACGGCGAGCGCGGCGCAGCAGGCCGCAAGCAGCTTGCGGGCGCGCCGGTCGAGACGGCGGCCGCGCAGCGTGCGCCGGTGGTCTGATCGCGCTTTCGCGTCATGGCCGACGCGGGCGCTGAAGTCGAACAGTCGCATCATGGCAGCATGATGCGTCCGGTGCTCCGGCGGTGTCCAGCCGGAACGGGGTATGTGACCGGAAGGGTGTGTCGTCGGCCAAATGTGGACGACACGCCGTGAAAAGCTGTGGATTGTGAAGATTGTTCGCTCTCAGTGCACATCGTATCCACATCGGTGTGGATGAACGCAACGGCTATCCACAACGGTTGTTACGCACTGTGGAAAGTCGATTGTGATGGACAGGTCGATGAATCCGCTGATGAATCTACAGCCGAATCCACCGCCAGACACGACGTCGCCGGATACGACAAGGCCACCGTGGCCCGCGAACGGGCGGCACGGTGGCCTGAGCAGAACTCGACGGCTTACTTCGAGCCCTTGTCGGTGCGGTAGAAGCCGCTGCCCTTGAAGGTGATCGGGACGGCCGAATACACCTTGTGCACGGTCGGCTCGCCGCACTTGGGGCAGACGGTGATCGGCTTGTCGTCGAAGGACTGATGTTCGGTGAAGTCGTAGCCGCAATGCTTGCAGCGGTAATGGTAGACGGGCATGATGCTCCTTTCGGGTGTGCGCGTTCGCGCGAGCGCATATCGTTTCGTCCTAATCCCCAGAGACTACTCACATGTGTGCATGAACGGGGAAAAGCATCCACCGTAGGCGTAGTCGGAGGGGAAGAAATCGGCGGGACGCGCAGAAGCGAGCCGCCGCAGTCATTGGATGAAGGTCATTGGATGAACGTCACTGGATGAAGATGAGACCCCGCGGCGTGAGCACAGCGTCGACCGGCACGTCGTGCGGCTGCGTCGGCAGCGGCTCGTCGACGAATTCGGACGCCCAGCACATCGCGATGCGCTGGGCGGAGGCAGGCGCGAACCCGAGCGCGCGGTCGTACCATGCGGCGCCGCGGCCGAGGCGGCCGCCTTCACGGTCGACGGCGAGCGCCGGCAGCACGATGATCTCGGCCTCGCCGAGCGTTTCGGGAGGCAACACAGCCGTATGCGGCTCGTCGGGATGCGGCATGCGCCCGTGGCCGCCGGCATGTTCGTGCCGCAGCGTGGCGACTTCCTCGGGCGACGTCAGCCGCGACCAGCCAACCTCGTTGCCCGAGCCGAGCCGCGGCACGAGCAGATGAATGCCGCGTGCGGCCGCCTCGTTGAGGATCTGCAATGTGCTGATTTCGGTGCCCATCGACACATGGCAGGCCATCGTCAGCGGCGTCGTGCGCGGACGGGAGAAGAGCGGAAGCGCGAACAGTGCGTCGGCGCAACGTTCGCCGGCGGCGATGCGTTCCGAGGCCGTCATGTAGCGGCGTTGCGCGAGCAGCTCGTGGCGGAGCTCACGTTTGCGTTCGTCGATCGTCGGCTTCAGCTGTGTCGTATGCGCCATGGTCATGTTCTACCATGTCGGCGTCACCGTCGGGTTGCGCGTATTGTGAGATGGGACGGCGGATGTGGTATACGCGCGCCCGAGTGCGACAATGGAGGGCGTGACGATTCTGCGAACCCTGCGCGACGCGATGCGGCGCGACGAAACGAACGCCTTCCGCACGCCGTTGACGCTGCTCGCGCCGGCCGATGCGCCGGCGATCCGCCTGCGCACGATGACGGCCGCCGACGAGGCCGAATGGGATCAGGTGCGCATGCGCAACGCCGCATGGCTTGAGCCGTGGGATTCCAACGATCCCGAACGCCACCGCCCGGTCACGTTCCCGCAGTGGATCCGCATGCAGCGGCGCGACGAACGCTCGGGGTCGGCGATCGTGTTCGTCGTCGAATACGGCGGCCGCATCGTCGGGCAGATCTCGCTCGGCGCGATCATGCTCGGGGCGATGCGCAGCGGCATCATCGGATATTGGATTGACCATGATTACGCCGGCAGGGGATTCACACCGCTCGCCGTGGCGATGCTCGCCGACTGGGCGATGCTCGACCCGGACGGTCCGCGGCTGCATCGCGTGGAGATCGATCTCGTGCCGTGCAACGAGCGTTCGCGCCGCGTCGTGCAGAAGGTAGGCGCGCAATACGAGGGAATCAGAAGGAAATACATGTACATTAACGGACAGTGGCGCGACCACGAAACGTACAGTCTGCTCGCCGACGATGCGCCCGGCGGTTTCGCCCGCCGTCTGCTTGGCGACACGCCCGGCGGACGCGTTTCCTCATTGTCCTAAATTCTTTTATTCTTAAGAACTATGGGTTACGAATCACTGAGCACGATCGTGATCTTGGTGATGGTCGGAATCATCATGGCGATATGGCTGCCACGCAAGACGGTCGACGGCATGAAGACAGTGATGAAGCACCGCTCGGACCGATACTCCGCTTCGCTGCATCTGGTGGATGAGCAAAGCGGCACGACGTTCAACGATGCCGATTCGCCGAAGACGAAAGGGGCGATAATGCCAGCGACGCAGAAGGAACACGGTGCATACCGCGAATACCGCGAGTACGTGGCCAATGTACGCAAGCTGCGCCGTGCCGCCGCGCATCGCCGCAAACTGATCGCCGGCGCGTTGCTCACCGCCTCCGTCGTCGTCCTCGTCCTCGCCTTCGTGCTGCACTTCAGCCCGTGGTACACGCTTGTCCCGGCGGGGCTGCTCGCGCTCGTCTGCGCGCTCGGCATCCACGCGTCCAAGCAGGCGCGTGCATGGGAGGCGAAAGTCGCCGCGAAGGAACGCGAACACCGGCGCAGGCAGCGGATGCGTCCGCAGGCCGTCAAGCGTCAGGCCGAAGCGGCCGCCGCCGCGCAGCCCGCGGCCGTCGAAGCCGCGCAGGAGACAGGCGAGGAAACGCGCACCGACGTCATGGAACAACGTGAGATCCGTCGCGCGCTGCATCAGGCGCGCGTCGAGCAGGCGGAAGCGCTCGCGCGCCGCCACGCCGCGCAGGATGCGGCGGCGGCCGCGGTGCAGGCGGAGCCGGTCGCCGTGCAGGCGGAGGAGACCGCCGCGCGCGTCGAGACGAGCATGGACGCCGACGGCGCCGCGCACGCGCAGCTCGTCGTCCGCGAGGAGATGAACGCCTATCCACCCGACGAGACGAACGAACTGTCCGAGGTCTCGCCGGCGTCCGCCGTTGACGCCTTCGACATGGCGATCAATCAGGATCTGATCTCCTTCTCGCTCGGTGCGCCGCGCAACGGCATCGAACATCCGCAGCAGGCACCCGAAAGCCTCGAGATCAAGTCGACGAAGCAGGTCGCGAAAGCCGAGCCGAAGGCGGCGGCAGCCGTCGACGCATCGGCCGAATCGGCCGCTGAGTCGGCCGCCGCTGGGGATTCGGCTGCGGACGCCAACGACACGCCGAAGGAGGAGGCTGCCGCGCCGTCGCAGATCAACGATTCCGTCGCGTTCCACGAGAGCGAGCGGAACGCGACCGTCGAGGCACCGGACGAGACGAGCGATTCGCTCGGATCGAGCCTCGAATCGATTCTCGCGCGCCGCGGCAACTGATTTGCGCACGATGGTTCCGTCCCGAGCCACGCATCGATCACCATCGACTGACACCGACCGACTGATTCGGTCGGTGTTTTTCGTTGTCCGGCAACGGTTTCTCTCACAGCGTTAGCACTCGAGTTGGCAGAGTGCTACCGGTCGCGCTAGGATAGACGATTAGCGCAACGGAAAGGGTGCGGCAAGTGAATCGTCAGCCGCCTGACGTATTCGTTCCCGAGCGAAACCGTAACGATATGTTGCATGCAGCAATGCAGAAAGAGGAGGTACGTCGTGTCGTTCCCGCTCATTCCACTGGAAGACAAGATCATCGTCAAGCAGGCCGAGGCCGAGACGCAGACCGCTTCGGGCCTGTTCATCCCGGACAACGCCAAGGAGAAGCCGCAGCAGGGCGAAGTCCTCGCCGTCGGCCCGGGCCGTCGTGACGAGAAGGGCGAGCGCATCCCGATGGACGTCAAGGTCGGCGACAAGATCCTGTACTCGAAGTACGGCGGCACTGAAGTGCACTACCAGGGTGAAGACTACCTCATCGTGGCCGCGCGCGACGTGCTCGCGGTGCTTGCCTGATTCGCACCGGCCGCGCGATCCGCGCGTGCCGCGTTGGCGAAGGCCCCGTGTGTCCCTGTGACGCGCGGGGTCTTCGCGTATCGGGGGAGGAAGGTGGCGCGGAGCGGCACAGCTCCAGCGGGGGTGCCGGCGGCGCGACGCGCGTGCGGCAGAACACGGGAATAGAGCGGCGCCGGATTGCTGTTGAGCCCTATGTGCGGCCGGTAGCCGCGCGCGAGAAGGCTGTTGCGCCGACGTTCGCCGACTGGGCGAAAACCGAGGAATGGCAACGCGACACGCCGAGATTTGCGGAAAGTTACCCTCCCGTGGCATACTAGCCAAGTTGCCGGTTGAACCTCAACCGAAAACGATGGCGGATTTCCCAAGCGGTCAAAGGGACCTGACTGTAAATCAGGCGCTTCGTGCTTCAGTGGTTCGAATCCACTATCCGCCACGCCTCGATAGCTCAGTGGTAGAGCACTTCCTTGGTAAGGAAGAGGTCGTGAGTCCGATTCTCACTCGAGGCTCTCTGGCGGGATAGCTCAGCTGGCTAGAGCGTACGACTCATAATCGTAAGGTCAAGAGTTCGAGTCTCTTTCTCGCTACTATAAGGGCCGGGAAACCGGCCCACATATTCGACAACAAGAGGTGAACCAAATGGCAAGCAAGAGCGCAGACATTCGTCCGGGCATCACGCTGGCATGCACCGAGTGCAAAGAGCGTAACTACATCACGACCAAGAATCGTCGTAACACGCCCGATCGTCTCGAACTGAAGAAGTTCTGCCCGCGTTGCGGCAAGCAGACGCTTCATCGCGAGACCCGCTGAGCACATAGACTTGTGGGAGCCCGACCATTGCGGTCGGGCTCTTTTCGTTTCCCGGCCGCCGCGCAGTCTGCGCCGCAGTCGCCCTTGTTGGGCGCGCCGCCTGCATTATTGTGGGCAGCTGAACCCGACCCGGCAGTCGCGTTTTTTGTTACTGTGGGAGTCATGACTACTTTCGCAGAGCTCACCACCATCGGCGTAGGTGGCAATATCGATCATTTCATGGAACCGACGACGCGCGCGAGCATCATCGAGGAGATCGAACACGCGGACACCCACGGCATCCCCGTGTGCGTCATCGGTGGAGGCTCGAATCTGCTCGCCTCCGACGACGACTTCCACGGCCTCGTGCTGCGCGACGCGCGCCGCCTCATCACCGTGCCCGACGAAGCCGATCCGGTCGAGAACGGCGACAACACCGTGCACGTGACCGCCGAAGCCGGCTGCAACTGGGATGACCTCGTCGCGTTCTGTGTCGAACGCGGCCTCGAAGGCATCGAAGGACTCTCGGGCATTCCCGGCAACGTCGGCGCGAGCGTCGTGCAGAACATTGGCGCCTACGGCCAGGAGGTCGCGACGAGCGTCGAATCGGTCGAAGTGTGGGACCGCGAGGATCGGCAGACGAAGACGCTGTCGAACGTCGAAATGCAGTTCGGCTACCGTTCGAGCCTGCTCAAGACGAGCATGTACAAGGCGCCGGGCGTGCCGAACGAGGAATACTATCCGTCGCCACGCTACATCGTGCTGTCCGTGACCTTCGCGCTCACGCACACCGAAACCGGCTCCGTCAACTATCCGCAGCTCGCGAAGGTGCTCGGCGTCAACCTTTCCGACCGCATCCCGATCTCCCGACTGCGCGACGCCGTGCTTGACGTGCGCGCGTCGAAGGCGATGCTCGAGGACGCGACGCGCTATCGTCTGCCGATCATGGTCGACGAGAAACGCCCGGAGGCGGTCGAACGCGCGATCCGCGCCCAGCAGCGCTACGTGACGGCGCACGATGCGCCCGCCGACGTCATCGACGAACATATGCAGGCGACGACCGGTGAAAACGAGGACTACAACCGCCACAGCTGCGGCAGCTTCTTCATGAACCCGATCGTCGACGACTCCGTCGCCGCCGCGCTGCCCGACGACTCGCCGAAGTATCCGGCGACGCTGCCCGACGGCTCGACCGGCGTCAAACTGTCCGCCGCGTGGCTCATCGACCACGCCGGCTTCCACAAAGGCTACCGCGTGTCGCCGGACGCGCGCGCCGCACTCTCCGACATGCACACGCTCGCAATCACGAATCGCGGCGGCGCGACCTGCGGCGACATCGTCGCGCTCGCATCGGCGATCCGCGACGGCGTGCGCAAGCAGTTCAACGTGACGCTCGTGCCCGAGCCGGTCATGGTCAACACGAAGCTGTCCTGAATGCGCGCGCCGGACGAACAGTGACGTCCGCCGGCACGTTTTGCCGCACTTAACGCGCATCTGCACGGAAAAACCGTGTGGATGCGCGTTTCGTATCGGGGAATCTTGCTCACAGTGAACGGTGCGCGGGGGCCGTCCTACACTTAGGCTGCGTATCTGGCAACCATCGCCTGTTCGCAGGTTACGCCAAAAGCTCATGAGCGCCAGCTGCATGTACAGAGTAGGAACGCGAACAAGGTGGCATTGTGCAGATATTCAGGACGAAGTCAGTCGAACAAACCATAGCCGAAACGAACGAGACGGGACATTCGCTCAAACGCAGCCTCGGATGGTGGGACCTCGCCGTCATGGGCGTCGCCGTCGCCGTCGGCGCCGGCATCTTCTCGGTGGGGGCGCAGGCCGCCGCCTTCCATGCAGGCCCCGCCGTCATCATCAGCTTCATCATCGCCGGCGTCGTCTGCGGCGCGGCCGTCATGTGCTACGCCGAATTCGCGTCGATCATGCCGGTGGCCGGCTCCGCGTACACCTTCACCTACGCGACGATTGGCGAGATCATGGCGTGGATCATCGGCTGGGACCTCATCCTCGAAATGCTCATGGCCGGCTCTGTCATCTCGAAATACTGGGGTGTCTACCTCAACGACTTCATGCGGCTCATGGGACTGGACTGGAACACGAACCTCAGCTTCGGCTCCTTCCACCTCGACATCGCGCCGATCATCATCGTCGGATTCTTCACCGTGCTGCTCGTCTTCGGCACGAAGATCGGCGCACGCGTCGACGGCGCGATGACGATCCTCAAGATCGCGATCGTCGTCTTCGTCGTCGTTGTCGGATTCTTCTACATAAAGGCCGCCAACTACACGCCGTTCGTGCCACCGAGCGAACCAGCGGATCATGTGCAGCACGGCGAACTCGGCGGCAGCATGGCGCAGCCGCTGTGGCAGTGGATCACGCACATGAGGCCGACGATCTACGGATGGTCCGGCGTGCTGTCCGGCGCCGCGCTCGTCTTCTTCGCGTTCATCGGCTTCGACGTTGTCGCCACCGCCTCCGAGGAGACGAAGAATCCGAAGCGCAACGTGCCGCTCGGCATCGGCGTCGGCATGCTGCTCGTCATCGTCATGTATGTGCTCGTCGCGATCGTCACGACCGGCATGGTCTCCTACAAGCAGCTCGCGACAGTGGACAGCCCCTCGCTCGCGACCGCATTCGAACTCGTCGGCGCCGACTGGGCGGCCAAGATCATCAGCTTCGCGATCGTGCTCGGTCTGGCGACCGTCGTCATGGTGCTGCTGCTCGGCCTGACGCGCGTCGTCTTCGCAATGAGCCGCGATGGCCTGCTGCCGCGCGAGATCTCGCGCACCGGCAAGCACGGCACGCCGGCGAAGCTGCAGATCGTCGTCGGCGTTGTAGTCGCGCTCGTCGCCGCCTGCTTCAACATCGATGTATTGTCCGACATGGTCAACATCGGCACGCTTTCCGCGTTCACGCTCGTCGCGCTCGCAATCCCGATCATGCGCAAGAAGCGCCCCGACCTGCCGCGCACGTTCCGCATCCCCGGCAACCCGTGGGTGCCGATCCTCGTTGCGCTCGCGAACTTCTGGCTCATGCTCAACCTGACCGTGCTCACATGGATCCGCTTCCTCGTCTGGCTCGTCGTCGGCTTCATCATCTACTTCACCTACAGCTACAGCCATGCGCGCCTGGGCACCGGCGAACTCGACGCCGAACTCGAACGCTTCGACAAGGAGCAGCGCATCAGCCAGCTTGAGGAGACGGCGCACGAGACGGCCGAAGCGAAGGCGAAGGCCGAACGCCGACGCGAGGAACGCTGAGCGGGCCCGCGCGTCGACTTTGCCCGGCCGCACTCTCGCGGTAGTCTGGGAACGGAATTGTAAGGAGGACACAGATGGCCTATGTGATTGCCCAGCCCTGCGTGGACGTCAAGGACAAGGCATGCGTCGACGAATGCCCGGTCGACTGCATCTACGAAGGCAAGCGTTCGCTGTACATCAACCCGAACGAATGCGTCGACTGCGGCGCCTGCGAGCCGGTCTGCCCGACCGAGGCGATCTTCTATGAGGACGATCTGCCACCGCAGTGGGAGTGGTACAAGGACGCGGCGATCGAATTCTTCGCCGAAGTGGGCGATCTCGGCGGCGCACAGGCCGCCGGACCGATCGGCAAGGATCCGAAGCGCGTCGCCGAGCTGCCGCCGCAGAACGGCGCGTGAGTCTCAACCTGATCTCAACCGCAGGACAAGCGCACGGTCCGCGGATCTCCCGTCCAACGGGAGATCCGCGGACCGTTTTTGTGCGCTGGGCGGTGTTGTGCGGTTGGGGATGGTTGTGAAAGGGTTCAGGGCGTCTGGAAGCGGTTTCGAGCCGGTCTCAACCGGTCGCAGGGTGTCTGAACGCGGTCCCGCATGGATTCGCGTGGCGTATCTGCATTGAGGGAGAGCAGCATCTCGGATATCGGCGAGTATGGCCTCGCGGATCGTTGGAAAATCAAGGCCGGATTGGGCCGATACTCGGCATTTGTCGAGAAGTTGCTCTCCCTCAGCGCAGATACCGTCGGCGAGGCCTCGCGAACCTCGTCAACGACGGGGACAATAATCGTCGGCAGCAGCCGAACATGCGAAAGCAAGGAGCGTGAGATGGGATTCCATGATTATTCGTCGCCGTACGACTGGTCGCGCATCGCGCAGTACAAGGAACGCGCTCGGGAATTCGCCGGAGGCATGATCGACCTGTCAATCGGCTCCCCGGCGGACGATGTGCCCGAAGCCGTGCGCGTCGCCCTCGCCGACGCCGCGAACGCCGTGAACGCCTACGGCTATCCGGCGACGGTCGGCACCGCCGAGCTGCGCGCCGCGTTGCACGAATGGTTCCGCACCTGCCGCGACGTCGAACTCGCCCAGATCGGGGCCGACGTCGTGCCGACGGTCGGTTCGAAAGAGGCGGTCGCGATGATGGCGTCGCTGCTGCATCTCGGCCCCGGCGACGTCGTCGTCCAACCGCGCGTGTCCTACCCGACCTACGAGATCGGCACCCAGGTCGCCGGCGCCACCGTGCTCAAAGTCGATGACGTCGCCGACGTCGCGTCATGGAAAGACGTGCCGGGCGTCAAGGCCGTGTGGGTGAACTCGCCGAACAATCCGACCGGCGCAACACTCGACGCGGCGCAGCTGCATGCGATCGTCGAGGCGGCGCGCGCGATCGACGCCGTTGTGCTGTCCGACGAATGCTACGCGATGATGACGTGGAACGACGACAACGACGGCGACGGCATGCTCGAACGGGATCTCGTGGGTTCGCCGTGCGCGCTGCGCGCCGACGTATGCGACGGCGACGCGCGCGGCGTGCTCGTGCTGTACTCGCTGAGCAAGCAGTCGAACATGGCCGGTTACCGCACCGCATGCATCGCCGGCGACGCGGCGATCGTGCACGACATGACGAACCTGCGCAAACAGCTGGGCCTCATCGTCCCCGGCCCCGTGCAGGCGGCGATGATGGCCGGACTGCGCGCGAGGGACGAGGTGCGTCTGCAGCACAATCGCTACCATGCGCGGCTCGAGGCGCTCGTCGACGGGCTGCGCGCCTACGGCTACGACGCGTCGATGCCGCGGGGCGCGCTCTATGTGTGGGTGAAGGCGCGATCCGGCGATTGCTGGCAGGACATGGAGGACCTCGCGTCGATCGGCATTATCGCGAGCCCCGGCGAGTTCTACGGCGACGGCGCCTATCTGCGTTTCTCGACGACCGTGAGCGACGAGGACGTCGCGGCGGCCGTCGGCAGACTGCGCGCGGCCGCGACGCTGTGACTGTTGCGGCTGGCTGGGTCGTTGCGGCTGGCTCGGCCGCCTCGCGTCGTTCAGATGCCGAGCTGCGCGCTGTCTGAGCCGAAACGACCGCGGATTGCGTCGAGCGCCTTCTCGGCGCCGCGCAGCCGCGTCTGTGTCGTCGAGTCGTGCCCGTCGTCGCCGATTTCGGCGAGCATGTCGTCGAGCGTCGGCTGGATGACCGTCGTCGCGCGGTCGCTCAGCCCGCTCACCGACATGCCGGCGAGACGGATCGCGCGCGGCAGCCGCGTCGGTGTCGCATCCGGCGGCACGCCGAGCATCGCGCGCAGCAGCTTGAGCGTGACCGGCAGCAATGCGCTCGCGGCGTCGGTCTGCTGTTCAATCGTCAATGATTTCGTCGAGATGCTCAGGTCGGGGAACCGCAGTTTCACGGTGACCGTGCGCGCGACGAGCCCTTTGCGCCGCAGCGTGGACGCGACGTCGTCGCAGCATCGGCGCAGCAGCCCACATACGCTTGCGGCGTCGCTTACGTCCTGCGCGAAGGTGTGTTCGGCACCGATTGATTTCTCCGGCGCGTGCGTGACGATCGGCCGCGCGTCGAGGCCACGCGCCGCGTTGTAGAGCCGTTCGGCGGTGATGCGCGACCCCGTGATGCCTTCGAGCAGCGGTAAATCGAGTTCGGCAAGCGACTTCACCGAGTCGATGCCGTGCTCACCGAGGCGGCGTTCGAGCGCGGGGCCGATGCCGGGGATGCCGCGCAACGGCATCATCTGCACGAATTCTGCCTGACGGTCGACCGGGATGAGCAGCATGCCGTCTGGTTTCGCGTTCGTCGACGCCATTTTCGCGACGAGTTTGTTCGACGCGACGCCGACCGAGCAGGTGATGCTGTGGCGTGCGCGCACCTGTTCGCGCAGCCATACGCCGATGTGCAGCGGCGAACCCCATTCGAGCAGCGCGCCGGCGACGTCCATATAGCATTCGTCGACCGAGACCTGCTCGATCTGGTCGGTTATGCGACTGAAGATCGTGCCGAAGATGTCGCGTGAGACCTGGCTGTAGTAGTGGTGGTCGACGGGCAGGAAGACGCCGCTGGGACACAGCTGATGCGCGCGCGACGCCGGCATCGCCGAGTTGATGCCGTATTTGCGCGCCTCGTAGTTCGCCGCCGATACGACGGCGCGGTTGCCGGTGCCGATGATGACCGGACGCCCTGCGAGTTCGGGATGCCGCGCGATCTCAAGCGACGCGAAGAACGCGTCCATGTCGATGTGCAGCACCGTGCAGCCACGTGCGTCGTGGCCCCAGTCGCGCTTGGCGGCGGCGATGCGTGGTGCTGTGCTCATGCACCGTATTCTAATGGAACATTTGTTCGAATGGAAGCGGAGGCCGCGGTGTGGCGTGGGAAGATTCGAGTTCGGTGGCGCGGCGTTGGGAACGCGGGAGCGGGATTGCGGGCGATTGTCGGTGATTGCGAGCGGGGGGGGGGAACACGCAATGGGACGGCGATTTGTGCTGGTCGGGGAGGGCTGCTATGCTTACAACCTGTTGCGCTTATGAAGTGCGACGTGGAGTCATGCCTGAGTGGCCGAAAGGGGCACCCTGCTAAGGTGTTAGTCGCGTTAGCGGCTCGAGGGTTCGAATCCCTCTGACTCCGCCAATGAAAGTCGAAACCGATCATGGTTTCGACTTTTTCGTTGTTCGGGCCGGTGGGCTGAGGCAGCCGCCGCCGAGTTGGACTGGGCGCTGCTGTGGTGCACTGGGTGCTGCCGATACCTGGCTGTGGGACGATCTGACCGCAGTGGGGAATCGGCTGTATGGTGAACAGTTGTGTGGTGATTGACCGTGTAGTGCTCTGGCGTGTGGTGATCGATTGTGCAGATTGACCGTGTAACTGCGTGGGGGATTGACCGAAAAGATGAAGCCGCGGTACGCCTTTGTCCACAGCCTCGATTCGTCACTGTAGTACGTTCTGCAAATCCTTGCAAATCGTGCAACGTTTTCATGGACAGTTTCATGAGACGGCAACGGCTGCCCCCATCCAACGCGCGCGAGTACCCGATTTTTCGCCCCTGCGCCGTCTGCCATCCTCCCACCAGCCGCCCCATTCGCAATCTACCCAACTGATCCCATCCAAGCGGTCCGTTCCGTCATCCCCGTCGACGCCTCGTCCCGCAATCAGGCCTGTTCGCGGGTCGGATGATCGGGGCTATCGACGTTTCGTCCCGGAGCTCGGCCGGTTCTCGGGGCGGTTCATCGCTCGCGACGACGATCCGTCCCGTTCCGTCCCGCTTCATCGGGGCTGTCGACGGTTCGACCCGCAATTGAGCCTGCTTGCGGGTGGGGTTGTTGACGCGGGCGATGAAACGGGACGCATGCGCTTGTGGACGTACGGCGGCGGCCGTCCAGCTCGCCGAGCGGTCTGCGCCGGCGCAGTGCTGAGGGGCTGCTGAGGGGTTGGTGCGGGGCTGACGGACCCGCAGGCGCTACAGTGGGACGCATGACGGAACATATCGACCCCACGGCAACTGCGGCCGCCTCGAATGACGCGCCGCGGCACACCCAGCCTGCCCAGCCCGTGCACTCCGCACTACCCACCCAAACCACCCAACCGGCACTCGCCCTCTCCCTCCCGCTCGTCGCGATCCCGTGCATCTTCGAGGACATGGTCGTGCCGCTCAAAGCCGCGTTGCCGCTGCTCGATGGCATCGCGCAGGTGCGCATGTTCGAGGATTACACGCTCGACGAGGACACGTTCGTGGCACGAGCCGAAGGCGCCGAAGCCGTCATCGTCATCGGCGTGCACATCACCGACGACATGCTGCGCCGACTCGCCAAGACCGTGCGTTGCCTCGCGTTCGGCGGCACCGGCGTCGCCAGCTACGTCAACTTCGATCTGGCGCGCGAGCTCGGCGTGCGCATCTGCAACGTGCGTCATTACGGCGATGCGGCCGTCGCGGAGTTCACCTTCGCGCTGATCCTCGAACTCGCGCGCCGCGTCGGCGACCTCGATCGCGAACTGCGCGCCGGCGACTGGAGCGGCACGAGCAGCGTCGAACTCGCCGGCAAGACGCTCGCGATCGTCGGTTTCGGCGGCATCGGGCAGACGGTCGCGCGCATCGCCCACGGCTTCGGCATGAACGTGACCGTCTGGGATTCGGGACGCGGCCCGCGCGAACGCTACACCGAGCATGACGTGACGCCGATCGCGGACATGCGCGCGCTGTTCGCCGGCGCTGACGTCGTCTCGCTCCACATGCCGCTCGTCGACGGCACGCGCGGCATGATCGGCGACGCAGAACTCGACGCGCTGCGCCCGGGCACGATGTTCGTCAATACGGCGCGCGCCGAGATCATCGCCCCCGGCGCGCTCGTCCGCCGTCTCGAACGCGGCGACGTCCCTGCGGCGCTCGACGTCTACTATCAGGAGCCGCTGCCGATGGACAGTCCGCTGCGCGCGATCGACGGCCTCGTGCTCACACCGCACGTCGCATGGCGTTCCGACGGCGCAAACCGCAACCTCACCAAGCAGTGCGTCGAGGATGTCGTCTCGTATTTCACCGGCGGCAAGATGAACGTCGTCGTCGACCCGGAGGCGGCATGACGCGCACGATCCTCAACGACGCCGCCGCGCCGGCGCATGACGCCTTCGTCGAGAAGAAGTCCGAGTTCATCGGCGACGCGTGCCACGTCGACGACCTCGACGACGCGCTCATGTTCGTCGAACAGATCCGCGACATGCATCCGAAATCGCGGCACGTCGCATACGCGGCGATCGTCACCGACGACACCGGCCGCGTCATGGAACGGATGAGCGACGACGGCGAGCCGTCGGGCACCGCCGGCAAGCCGATTCTCGATGTGCTGCGCGCGAACGGACTGACCGACTGCGTCGTCGCCGTCACGAGATACTTCGGCGGCATCCTGCTTGGCTCGGGCGGTCTGATCCGCGCGTATTCGACCGGCGCGTCGCTCGCCGTGAAGGCGGCGCGCACGGCGTGCATCGTGCAGTGCAGGCGATATCTCGTCCGTCTCGACTACGCACAGCTCGGCGCTTTCCAGCAGCTGCTCTCCGCCTGCGACGGCGCGCAGCTCGACGCCGCGTTCACCGACCATGTCGAAGTCGAATGCGCCGTGCCGACCGACATCGAGGGTCAATTCACCGACCGCGTGCGCGAAACCTTCAACGCGAACGTCGTGCCGGAAGCGCTCGGCCTCGTCGCGCGACCCGTCGAGGAACGATAGGCGACGCGCGGCGACACGCGCACCGATACGCGGGCGCGGCGCTCGCGGCGCCGGGCGTGCGCATACGGGCGTTGCTACAGTGAGACGACGTGCGCATCCGCATACGCGCGATGCAGTGCGCTGTGATTGAGTGAAGTGATCTGGCGGCGGGCTGATTGATCGGACGGACAGAGGTGGAACGATGACCGATGAGACGATGACGACTGACGAAACGACGGATGCCGCGGTGACGTCGGATGCTGCAGTGACGGCCGATGCTACGGCGACGGAAACCGCTGCCGTCGATGCAGTCGAGGGTGCTGCTGATGCCACAGCCGCCGATGGCGTCGCTGATGCGGCCGCCGACACCCCCGACGCGCCGCATGTCGAGCCGCTGACGGCGACGTACGAGCGGCTGCGTCATTCGACGGATTCGGCGGAGCTGCACGAGTTCGCGCGCCGTCCATTGCCCGACCGCAGTGAGCAGGCGGCGTTTTCGCGCGCGACGGCATTGCTTGAGGCCGTCGCCGGCAATCCGCACACGCCGGAGGAGGACCGCGTGTTCCTCGCGAGCACGATGCCGTTCCCGAACGTGCTTGTCAAGCTGTCCGAGGACGCATCGCCAGCGGTGCGCGAGGCGGTCGCCGCGAACGCCGACGACAAGAACTGGCTCGTCGGTCGACTCACGAAGGACGACGTGGCCGCCGTACGTGACAAGGCGCTGCGCAACAAGCGCACGTCGTGGAAGATGCGTCTCGAGGGCGCCCAGGATCCGGATATGGACGTCGACACGCTCGATTTCCTCTCCCGACTCGGCGTCGAGCTCGAACCGGATGCGAACGTTGTATTGTCGTCGATGGTGCGTCGTGCTGTAGCGCTTAACCCGAACGCGTCACAGGAGATCCTCGAAAGACTGAGCTCCGATTCGAGCGACGAGGTCGTGCATGCCGCGCGTCGTCGCCTCGCCCAATGAATCCGCCTTCTGTGGCAAAACTATGGCGAATGCGCGCGTTTCGGTGTTTTGACAACGTTTGTTGCCCTACACTAGGAAGCTATGGTAGAGCAAATGGAAGAAAGCCCGGAGCGCCTCGCACGTCCTCTCGTGCGTCTGGCGTCCATGATGGGCGTTGCAACTAGTTACACCGGTCTGTCGCGTGATTTCCATGAGATTTCCGACGAGACGCTCGTCGCGATCCTTGGTGCGCTCGGCATCGACGCGACCTCCGACGAGGCAATCGAGAAGGCGATTGCCGACATCACGCGTGAACGCAACATGCGCCTGATCGACCCGACCGTGCTGCACACGGTCGGCAAGGAGACCCATGTCACGCTGCGCACCGGCATCACCGAGCCGGCGCAGGTCTCACTGATCCTCGAGAACGGCGAACCCTTCGCGGGCGAACTCGTGATCAACGCGATGCCGGAAGCCAAGGTGCATGAGATCGACGGCAAGTTCATCGCGGAATCCGATCTGATCCTCCCCGCTGAGCTTCCGGTCGGCTATCACACGCTGCACGTCGAAAGCGGCGAGCGTTCCGAGGACGCGACGCTCATCAGCGCGCCGGAGCGCATCGAAATGCTCGATCCGATGAAGAACGGCTCGCTGTGGGGTTGGATGGCCCAGCTGTATTCGATTCGTTCGGCTGATTCGTGGGGCGTCGGCGACTACACCGATCTGCGCACGCTGCTCACCGACGGCAAGCGCTACACGGACGCCGATTTCCTGCTCGTCAACCCGCTGCACGCCGCCGAGCCGGTCGTGCCGCTCACGCCGTCGCCGTACCTGCCGGTGTCGCGCCGCTTCGTGAACTTCACGTACATCCGTCCCGAGGACATTCCGGAGTACAACACGCTCGACGACGACGCGAAGGCGAAGGTCAAGGCCGCACACCAGAAGGTCGAAGGCCTCAACAACGACGCGCAGCTCATCGACCGCGACGCGATGTGGCTCGAGAAGAAGCCGGCGCTGCGTGAGGTCTTCGACGCCGGCCTGTCTCAGGAACGTCAGCGCGAGTTCGACGAATACAAGGCGCGCTGCGGCGAGGACCTCGAAGCCTACGCCACCTGGTGCTTGTGCTACGAGATGTGGGGCGCGCCGCAGGACAAGGCGGACAGCTGGATCCACAAGATGGACAAGCAGTCGCCCGAGGTCATCGCGTTGCGCGAACAGCATGCCGACACGCTCGAGTTCTACCGTTGGCTCGAGTGGACGGCGACGCAGCAGCTGCATCTGGCCCAGGAGGCGGCTCGCACCGCCGGCATGAAGATCGGCATCATGTCCGACATGGCCGTGGGCGTGCACCCGCTCAGCTCCGAAGTGTGGTGGAACCCGGAACGCTTCGCGAAGGGCGCCACCGTTGGTGCGCCGCCGGACGTGTTCAACCAGCAGGGCCAGAACTGGAGCCAGCCTCCGCTCAGCCCGCTGGCGCTCAAGAACACCGGCTACCGCTCCTACCGTGAGATGGTGCGCGGCATGTTCGACTGCGCCGGCGCCGTGCGCATCGACCACATCCTCGGCCTGTTCCGCCTGTGGTGGATCCCGGAGGGCCACGCGGCCGTCGACGGCACCTACGTCTACTACGACCACAACGTGATGCTCGGCATCCTCGCGATCGAGGCGAGCCGCGTCGGCGGCATCGTCGTCGGCGAGGACCTCGGCGTCGTGCCTCCGTACGTGCAGAAGTCGCTGTCCGAACACGGCGTCCTCGGCTGCGCCGTCGAATGGTTCGAGCAGATGGACGGCGTTTTCACGCCGCCAAAGCATTGGCGCCCGTACGCGCTCGCGTCGGTCAACACGCACGACCTGCCGCCGGCGGCCGGCTACCTCGAGTACGAGCACGTCAAGATCCGCGAACGTCTCGGCCTGCTCGAGGAGGGTGCCGAGGCCTTCGAGGCGAGCGCCCGCGCGGAGCACAACGCGATGCTGCAGATGCTCACCGACGAGGGGTATCTAGATCCGTCGGTGCTGCAGGACGAAACCGCGCACGAGACCGAGATCGTCGAGGCGCTGTACCGCGGCCTCAAGGGATCGCCGTGCAAGCTGCTCGCCGCGTCCATCGTCGACGCCGTCGGCGAGAAGCGCGCACAGAACCAGCCGGGCACCGACAACGAGTACCCGAACTGGCGCGTTCCGCTCGCTGACGCGGCCGGCGATGCGGTCATGCTCGAAGATCTGTTCCGCGGCGACCTGCTGCAGAGCATCACGAAGATCATGAACGCCTGATTTCCGCCATTGCGTGCATAGGGGCCCGACGCTTGATACAAGCGCCGGGCCCCTTGCCGTAGAGGAGCGCCGTCTCGTCGTTGATTCGATTTACGGCGGTCTCAGTGCTCCCTCCGCTGCTGATACGTCAGCGTGACCGCCGTTTGCGGCACGACCAGCTGATGATGACGCGCGCGCCGTGCCCATGACAAGTCATCGCCGTCCTCGTCATTGAACGGGTCGATCGGCGTCAGTAGGTCGAACAGCAGCACGAAATCGCCGTAGAATGCGGCCGCATAGTCCGGGGAGTCGCGCCAGTCGAGTGCTGAAATCTCGATGAGATGACCGAGATTCGCCACATGATGTCGCGTGGCCATCCGTGCCACGTCGTGCAGCAGCTGCACCCAGTCGCCGTCGTTGAACGCGCCCGACGCGAAATCGTCCTTCTCGACGAACCATGTGCGGCTTTCGCCGCCGCGGGCGATGCGCAGTATGTGCCGGATGATGACGCCGAATTCGATTTCGTCGAGTTTACCGAACATATTTTTTCGTTCCCGTCCATATGTTGTCCGTCGCGGTCAGTTTAGCGGCCGCCGCTGCGATCGGATCGGGATCATGCTGGAAGAACGCTGATACGAAGCGACGCGCCCTGCCGAGTAGGCGGGACGCGTCGCGTCGTTATGATTTAGACGATGCTCAGTTGGCGTCTGGGACGTCTGGGACCTCTGGGGCGTCGGGGAAGCGGTAACGCTTGAGCATCTCGTCGCGGAACCATTCAGAACGCCGCTTGACGTCGTGGACCGTCCAGGATTCCTTGTCCTCGATGGATTCGCCTTCTTTCGGGATGCTCGTGTTGATCTGCAATGGGCTGCGCAGGCCGACGTATTCGCCGTTGTCCTTATAGTCGCGCTTTGAGAGGTCGTAATGCGTGTCGTTCTCGGAGACCGGGTGCTCGGAAACGGAGAAGGGCTTTTGCTGCATGTTCTCGTTGTACGCGGTGAGCGTCAGATTGCCGAAACGATGGGTGTACTCGTCTTTGAGATCATTCGCGATAGACGGATCGTCGGGGGAGATCCGTTCCTTCCAGTGTTCGGGCAGATCACCTTCGGGGAGGATGTGTTCGATCGTCCAACGCGGCTTGCCGTTGGGGAGTCTGTCGTCGAGATCGAGAGGGCGCGCCTTCGTGGACAGGCTGACGTGGTTGCTCCGCTGCAGTCCATGTTCCAGATCGATGAGTACGAAACGCGTGGTTTTCGCGTTCTGATCGTAGATCGGACGCTTGAGGATCTCTTCGCCGAAATCTTCGTCGTTCCTGCTCATGTCCTTCAGTGTATGCACGATGGCGCGTACGATGTCCTCGCCACGCAGCGAGTCGTCCGTGCCGTCGATGGCGCGGATGAGGCCGATGAGCTTGGCGCGGATGTTCGACGACTTCGGATACTCCGCGATGTTGCGCCGCACGTAGAACGTCACGAACGCGCGCAGGATCACGGACAGCTTATCCTTATCGAGTTGCAGGTCGTCGGCCTTGACGAACAGGAACAGCAGCAGTGGATAAGCCTGCGTCGATTCCAGTTGCTTGAGGTCCTGCAGCAGCTGCTGGATCTCTTGGTCATCGAGCAGGGCGTTGCCGCTGGATGCGCCGGACTCGTCGAAGAGGCGGATGATGGTGGCATATGCACGTGCACGGCCGATCATCGCCTGCATATAGGTGCGGCCGCCCAGTCGGGATGCGGATCGCTTGCGCTTGAGCACATCCTGATACCGGTACAACGCCTTGCCTTTCGTCACCGACCCCTTTGCGCTGCTTTCGAAGGCGTCGTAATTGTTGAGGAAGAACTGCGTGAACGCCTTTGAGTCCACATCGCCGTCAGCATTCGTGAAGATCCCAGCGAGTTCCTCCCAGCGCGTCTCGAGCGAAGATTCCCGCTGCGTATCATTTTGGTTGCTGTCCATGCTCAGGAACTCGCTCTTGAGCAGATCCACGAGCGTCAGCGGCAGCCCCTTCGAATTGAGCGAGGAGAAGATGTTGAAGGCGTCACCGATGTTCGGCGCTTCGATCTGCAGGATCATCAGATCCATGAGCTTGTCGTAGAAGTCTGAGATCGCCTCCATATCCGGGAAGGTGTCCTTGTCTTTCAATGTGTCGAAGACGTGGCGGTAGCGCTTCATGAACACGCGGTTCCTCTTGACGCGGGGATTTTCCACTTTGCCTTCATCGCGCGCATGGATGCAACGGATGAGTTCCTGATAGATCACCGCGTCATCGCGGAGCAGCTGCAGACGTGGGTTTGTCACATTGTCATCCACGATCAGGCGGCACGAGATACGGGTGCTCATCTTTTCCGCGCGTCGTCGATCCTCCTTGGCTACAGCGTCGTCGTCCCTGAACTCGATGCAAATCTCCCAGAGCGCCAGCAGGAACAGGGACAGGGTCGTGAGACGCTGTTGTCCGTCGATGACCTCGTAGGTCGCGCCGGATGGATCGTTCTCCTTCTCCTGCGTGGTGACCAGGATGTTGCCGATGTAATAACCGTTGTCCTCTGCGCAGATGTCTTGGAACAGCTGATCGATCTGCTGGTTCTTCCATGAGTACGGCCGCTGATACGGCGGGATCCTGTAATGCTCCCGGCTATCCATCCTCAGCGTCTCTGCGAGTGATCGGCTCTTCGCCACTATGTTCATGACGACCTCCATTGATCGATGTCCCCAACATGGTTCAGATCCATGATCACTCAACATCGCGGTTTTGTCCTGTTGTCGGTGTTTCGTCGCATCCCCCGCGCGTCGCGGGCCCAGCATTGTCAAGACAGCCGATATACTAGAGGATTGTTGTGTTTCCCTACGGGGTCCTTCAAAGCGCTTTCCCACTCGCCATAAGGACTTTCAGGGAGCCCACGGTAATGAGACCGAACGGAGACGCCCTAACCAAGCATGTCCAGGAAGTCCGGAACACAATACAAAGAAAAGGTATATCGTGAAAACTTTCACACCGAAGCCAGCTGATCTGACTCATGACTGGTACATCATCGACGCCTCCGACGTCGTGCTTGGCCGTCTCTCCGTCGCCGCGGCGAACCTGCTGCGCGGCAAGAACAAGCCGTCCTTCGCTCCGCACGCCGATTCCGGCAACTACGTCATCATCATCAACGCCGACAAGATCGCGCTGACCGGTGACAAGATGGACAAGGAACTCTACTCCCACTCCGGTCGTCCCGGCGGTCTGCGTCGCGACAGCTATGCCGAACTGCTCAAGAACAAGCCGGAGCGCATCATCATGCACGCCGTCAAGGGCATGCTGCCGAAGAACAAGCTCGCCAAGGTCCAGCTGACCCGTCTGCGCGTCTTCGCTGGCGAGGAGCATCCGTACGCCGGCCAGCAGCCGCAGGTCTTCGAGATCGATCAGGTCTCGCAGCAGGCAAAGTGAACCGTTAGGAGATAGATATCATGGCTGAAAACACCAACAACTCCCCGGTTCAGGAAACCGAGGCTGAGAACACCGTCGCCTTCACCACCGAGACCAACTCCGGCGCCGGCACCGGCACCTCCGCGATCGCCCCGGGCTACGGCACCGGCCGTCGCAAGGAAGCCGTCGCCCGCGTGCGTCTGGTTCCGGGCACCGGCAAGTGGACGATCAACGGCCGTACGCTCGAGGAGTACTTCCCGTCGAAGCTGCAGCAGCGTGAAGTCAACTCGCCGATCGTCCTGCTCAAGCTTGAGAACAAGTTCGACGTCGTCGTCCTCGTCGACGGCGGCGGCACCACCGGCCAGGCCGGCGCGATCCGCCTCGGCGTCGCCCGCGCGCTCAACGCGATCGACCGCGACGCGAACCGTGCGGCCCTGAAGAAGGCCGGCTTCCTGACGCGCGACGCGCGCGTCGTCGAGCGCAAGAAGGCGGGTCTGCACAAGGCTCGCCGCGCACCGCAGTTCTCGAAGCGTTAATTTGCGCGTTCCATTGCTCGCAATCCTGCAGGCCATCCGCATAGCGGGTGGCCTGCTTGCTGTATATGCGGGGTACCGATTTGCGAAGCGGCGGTGGTTGTTGCTGGACGAGTCAGAGAACCTCTACAATACAAGTGGCACAGAGAGCATGCAGCGCCATTGGAGGATAGTTCTACAACTGCAGGCGTATGCAATCAACAGTGCGGAATCGTGCACCGAGAACTATATGGAACGCGTCGAAACATCTGGCGGTAATGATTTCTAGCATGGCACATGGAGCTTACCGGCGCATCATCATTTAGCTACAGTATTGAGAATAATCGTGAGTATATAGAGTATCAACTCTTTCAGTCTATAAATAATAAAAGAGTTAAACGCCAAAATGTGTGTCCTCTTTGATTAGTTGTTGTCCTGCCACGGTGTGTTCTTGTGGAGGTCGTTCCGTTCGATGCCTGTGCCGTATCGCTGCGGCATGCCGGTCTGGTCGTGCAAGGTCCGGGGATCGTTCTGCCATGCGTTCTCGTACCACTGGTCGAGCTGTTCGTCGGTGACGGCATGCTTGACGAGCCATTCGCGGCTTTCGGGGCAGATGGTGTGCCGGTGGCGCCACCGGCACACGGCCCTGATCCGACGTTCCGGACTCAGGCCTCCGTGCCGGCGCGGCATGGCGCGGATCAGTGAGTTCATGCTTTCGATGCGGTTGTTGGTCGTGGGGATGTCCCCGATCCTGGGAAGGTGAGCATCTGGTCCTTGACGACGAGCCTGCGCGGCATGCGCCTGGCTTTGGCGAGACGCTCATGTGCGTCGTGTTCGCGCCCGTCGGCGTTGCGGCGGTGTTCGTCGATGGACGTGTTGCATGCGGCCTCCCATCTCGGCCGGTTCCTGCCCCACTCGTCGACCGTTTCCCGGTCGTGCGCCTTCGATGGTGCGATCGCCGGATTCCGCAGCTGCTTGGACGGCTCGTAGCGGGGATGCCTGCCGGCCGGTCGGGTGATGTTCATGCAGATGTGGAACAGGCGGCGCTGCACGGGCGTCTCGGGCCATGTCTCGTGCAGTGCCTTGAGCGGTCCGCCGCCTCCGTCGCACACGACCGTGTCGGGCGGCGCCGGACGCGGCAGGAGGCGTTTCCATGCGGCGGACGTCTCGCTGCGCGCGACATGCCGTCCCGCCACGTGCGAGGTCTCGTCGACGGCGATGGGCGCGACCGCGTCGCGACCCGGATGGATGCCGTCGAGGTGCGGCGCGGCATGCACGACGCCGTCTCTGGGTACGGGCGGTATCAGGCTCCACATCGGCTCGCACTTGCGTTGCGGCGTACGCGCCGGCAGATGATGCGTCTCGAGTGCGTCCTTGGACATGAGCCGGTCCAGCGCGGTGCACGGGTCCTTGGCCTTCGTTGTCCGGGTTCGCGCTTGTACTCGCGCCGCAGCCCGCGCACCGGTACCTGATCTTGCCGCCGGAGGTCCTGCCGTTCTTCTTCATCGTCCTTCCGCGGGACGAACATTTCGGTCGTTGCATGGCACCAGTCGACCAACGCGATCATGAACCGACGCGGACACCAAGCGGGAGAACAGCTCCGGAATCATTTCGGACACACGAAACGGCCGGGCGCCATAATGACCGGACACATCATGAACACCCGACACGCCAATCGGCAAAAGGCATCAGCTCAGATTAAAGACACATCTTTTGGCGTATAACCCTAATAAAAGTATATCGTATGAAAGATATTGCTATATATTGATTCAAGGGACACAGTTATGTTCTTATCTCAGTATATGGAATATGAATAATCTATAGTGGATATATCCTATAGTATAATCATGCTATCGTATAAAACAAGGGAAGGGGTATGATGCCAAGTAGAAAGGCTTTCAGATTCTGTCTTGCCGTAGGTGTAATTATGTTCACTATCTATACTCCGGCTGAGGCCTTCGCTGATACTGAAGAAAAAATAGAACAAACCGTCAACCTATACACCAGTCAGATACAGAGCACCTATTCGTTTAGTCGGTCAAGGCTTCGGTCAGAGTCTTCGACGCAACAAAAACTCGCTGAAGAAAATGGTTATAATAAGTTTGCGACACCTGATACAATGACAATTGATAGTGCGGAAGTTAAGGCAAATATATTAAAAGCCGAAGATCATGATGGCGAGTACTCTGTCGTGGCTGACATCACTACGATTCTACATCAAAGGCCAAACAAAAACGTTACTATTACTATTGGTGACGAAGAGCGTGATGTGTTAGATAGTTCTGCAACTGATATGCACAGGCTCACACTCGCAAAAGATGTAAATGTTCAAACAGGTTATCGGATTATTTCAGATGAAATCATTGGAGCTGCGGACTCACAGGTAGATATTAAAATGGTTTCACACAATGCTCCTTTTATCCTACAGACTGAGGAGAGCGCGGCACCTTCTGCGGCAATGGAGTCAAAGGCAGGGTTTGATTATCTCACAGCTGTGACGTACGCTGAAAAATGGACAGAAAATGGTAGCAATTGTACGAATCCTGAATATCCAAGTGATCCTGCTGGACCATTTTGTACTGGTGCTCAATGCACGTATTTTGTCTCTCAAGTTTTGCATGTAGGAGGCTTACCTGCAACCGATATAGACATACATAATTACAAAAGTGATGACCGATGGGGATTTAAGAAGCAGCCTCATAATTATTTCACTTCCTTTACGTGGGGTGCCGCTGATAATAATTATCGTTATATGAAGAATTATTCAAATATTTTTGATGCGGAGAACAACTATCACCGTCTTGGTGCAGGTTCGTTAATATATGCCGACTGGCAGGAAGAAGGGAAGAATGACGGGCATATCGATCATGCAATGGTTGTTGTGGGCAGTAAAGTCATAAGAGATGATAACGGGAGGGTGGTAGACGCATACCCTATTATTTGCCAGAAATCAGTGAATAGGCATGATTGGGATTTTCAAAATACTCTTAAAGATGCTCCTGGTGCAAAATGGTATGGTTTGCAGTTGAGATATTAAGAATAATTTAGAAACGAAGTAATGTTGCGGTATATTTAATATGTCAAATAGTAGTATATGTGTTTGATGTGTGTTGCAAACTCCTTCATGATGAACATAAACATTTGACGTATTTTTATATAACAGGAGTGTGTGTTGAGCGAGCATCATGTAGAGAAGACAGATGAGGATACCCCTCGGATTTGCACAACTCGAAGCACCTTGATCTCGAAAATGGTTGTAGTGATATTGGGTTACTGTTGTGCATGGATTATATTGCTCGGCATTTCCTGCATTGAATATAGTCTATTATCTCATGATGCACAAAAAATGGATCAGGTTGGTCATTGCGTCAACTATGTCAAGGATCTGATTGCCGAACAGCCGCAAGAAGTTCAAGAGAAACTGAGACGCCTTGATGCACCGGAGCCTTTCAATATAGACCAATACTATGATGAGCAGAAATCTGAAGCCTTATCACCCTTTATAGGAAACCAAATCGCTGGGATAATCAGATCCTATACAATGTCCAGAGAACTCAAGCAACGACAAGTCGATGCCATCAAATGGTCGACTGAAGCGCTCGGCATCATAGTCGATGGCCCCCAGAACCATGTTCCGATGTATCCTGAGATTTTCACTCAGTGAAGCATCGCCATTATTCGTTGCCGAAAGGGTTTTGCTGCATGAGGATGCTGATGCTCAGCGCGGGGAAGGTCCAGATGTGGGTTCCGACGCCGTTGGCGTCCGCCTGAGCGCCGTGGCGGCCGGCATCGACGTGGCCGATCGGCGACGACGGCGTCGCCGAATCGGCCACGTTCTTGCGAATCGCGTGCCCGATCCTCGGCAGTCCGAGCGTCGTCGGATCTGCGTCCCCGCGGCTGGTCGCGCGCATCACCCAGTTCGAGGCGCTTATGCGCGCCGATTTCGGTACATATTGACCCGATCTGGCCGCGCCGCTCACCACGGTGGCTCCGTCCCGCTCGGCGGCGTTGCGTTGCGCATGCTCCATCATCTGCGTGAAGGTCTCGTCGGCGTCGCATTGCCGGCGCATCGCGCGGTCGACCCAGAACGACTTCTCGAGCGGGACAGTGAACCGCTCCTCATGCATGCCTGGGCACGGCCACTCACCGGTCGTCTCCGCCGACGACCACAGCACGTTCCAATGCGCGTCCGGGGGCATGTGGAAACGCAGCGGCTTGTCGCCGCCGTTGACGACGATCGCGACGTCGAGCTCGTCCTTGCTCAGCAGGCGCATCGTGAACGAGCGGATTGACGTGTCGAACCAGTCGCGCTCCATCGGCGTCGTGCCGTCCGGCAGCAGCCATTGGATGCGGCTCGACGGTTTGAGCAGCCCCAGCTGGCTCAGCCGTGTGAAGAAGTCCTCGTGGTTGTAGATGTCGAGCGACTTGCGCACCGCGATGAGTCGCGAGATCGACTCCATCCGCATGTATTCGGGCGTCTTCGTCTCGGGCAGGATCCAATCCCAGTCGAGCCAGGTGATGTCGTTGTCCTGGCAGTACGCGTTGTTGTTGCCGCCCTGCGAGTTGTTGAATTCGTCGCCGGCGAGCATCATCGGCGTGCCGAGCGAGAGCATCAGCGTGCCGAGCACGTTCATGCGCGCGCGTTCGCGCAGCAGCGTCACATGCGGCTCGTCGCTGGGGCCTTCGACGCCGAAGTTCGCGCAGTTGTTGATGTTCGCGCCGTCGTTGTTGTGCTCGCCGTTCGCCTCGTTGTGCTTCGTCGAGTACTGCGTGAGATCGGCGAGCGTGAAGCCGTCGTGCGCCGTCACATAGTTGATCGACGACGTCGCGCCGCGTCCCGGATCGGTCGCGAACAGGTCCGCCGATCCGCACAGCCTTGTCGCCATCTCCTGCATGCCGACGCCTTCGCGTACGCCGTCGTTGACTTCGCGCACCCAGAACCTGCGTGTCGCGTCGCGGAAACGGTCATTCCATTCTGCGAAGGGGGAGAGGAACTGACCGGTGCGCCATCCCTGCTCGCCCAGATCCCACGGTTCCATGATCAGTTTGAGGTTGCCGAGCAACGGTTCCGAACGCAGCGCGTACAGGAACGGGTGGTAGGGCGTGAATGACCCGTTGAGCCGCGCGAGGCTGACGCCGAGGTCGAAGCGGAAGCCGTCGATGCCGATGCGTTTAGCCCAGTAGCTGAGCGCGTCGACGGCGAAGGTGATGTTGTGCGTGTCGGTGAAGTCGATCGTGTTGCCGCATCCGGTCGTGTCCTCGAGTTCGCCGTGCTGCCGCTGCCGGTAGAACGTGAGGTTGTCGAGACCTCGCCAGCACACCGACGGCCCTGCGTTGCCGCCTTCGCAGGTGTGGTTGAAGACGACGTCCATGATCACTTCGAAGCCGGCGCTGTGCAGCGCGCGTCGCGTACGACGGTTCGGGGGAGAAGAAGCTGAGCGTTGAATACCCCCAGTAGTTCGTACGGTCGCGTTCCTGCAGGAAGACCTCCGACTGCTTCGCCATGATCGGCAGCAGTTCGATCGACGTGACGCCGAGGCCTTGCAGATAGGCGAGCGTCGTCGGATGCGCGAGCCCCGCATAGGTGCCGCGCAGCTCCTCGGGAAGCCACGGCGCCTTCGCCGTGAAGCCCTTGACGTGCAGTTCGTAGATGACGGTGCGGCTCCACGGCACGTGCGGGTGCGAAGGATCGGCATCGTGCTTCGTCACGTCGCGGTCGTCGATCGCGACCGAGATCGGAACCTTGCCGAGCGAGTCGAGCGTGTTCATCGCGCCCCACGCCGAACCTTTGATCAGACCGTTCTTCAGCGAGCAGTCGTAGGCGAAGACGGCCGGGTCGAGCGTCATCGACCCTTCGACGCCTTTGGCGTAGGGGTCGAGCAGGAACTTGTACGGGTTGAAGCGCAGTCCGTGGCGTGGATCCCATGCGCCGTCGGCGCGGTAGCCGTAGTGCATGCCGTCCCACGCCGTGTCCAGATGCAGATACCACAGTCCGTAGTGCGGACCTTCCATGCGGAACAGCGTCTCGCGCACGCCGAGCGATTTGAGCACGCGCGTGCAGATCGGGAAGCGGCGTACCTGTTCGATGAACGGCAGCGTCGGCTCCTCGTTGATGCGCACGGCCTCGTTGTAGAAGCGGCTCGGCTCGTCGATCGGCTCGAGGACGCAGAACCACAGCTGGTCGGCGGTTTCGGAACGCGCGACGACGTCAGCGCCGCCGTCGTCGGTGAAGAACAGGCCTGGACGCGTCGCGTAACGATGAAGTTCGGGCAGTTGCATGACATCATTGTAGGCGGCCAGATACGGCGTGCGCCGCCCGATGCCGGGGAATGGACACCGCGATTGCCGCGCGCTCAGCGCAGCAGCGACAGCGCGCGCAGATGGTCGCGCACGATCGCGTAGGCGGCGCCGTCGGCGTCCTGATAGACATCGCACAGTCCACGTTCGATGCGCGGCGCCGCGTCGTCGCCGTAGGTGCCGGCGGCCGTGCGCGACGCGGAGGGACGCGCGGCGACGAGACGGTCGAGCTGGGCGATTTCGGCGTCGTCGAGGAACCCGGCGATCGGCCCGCACAGCAGCACGTCGGCGGCGAAGACGGCGCGCACGCCGGCGATCGCATGGGCGAGCGAACGCAGCCAGTCGCGCATGCGCTCGCGATGGTGGATCTCGCCCTGTTCGAGCACGCCGAAGAATCCGGGCAGGCTTTCGCCTTCCTCGGTGAGCTTCGTCGACGAGCAGTAGACGCTGAGGCAGCCGTTGTTGCCGCATTCGCAGCGCGGCCCGTTCGGGTCGAGCGGCATGTGCTCGATCGCACCGGTGTGGGGGCGTCCGTCCTGCAGTACGGCGCTGCCGATGTGGTTGCCGAGGAACAGACAGACGGCGTCGCGAAGCGCCGGCCTTGCGCGCAGTTCGGCGAAGGCATACGCGCAGTAGCGTTCGGTCGTCGTCACCGGCAATGTGATGCGTTCGGCGATCGCCGCGTAGTCGAGGCTGCTCGCCGTGTTGATGTGCCGCGGGACGGCGAGCCCGACGCCGAGCGGCGGCGTGCCCGCCGTCCCGACCTGTTCGGCGAAGTCGTCGATGATGCGCGCCGCCCTGCCGTAGAAGGCGGCGTCGGCATGCGCGGCGATCGTCGTGTGGCGTTCGCCAATCGTGACGCCGTCGAGGCCGACGGCGATGCAGACGATCTCGGTCGAGCGGATCGTGACGCCAATCGCGCAGCGTCGGCGGTGGTTGAAGGCGTAGGTGAGCGCGCGGCGGCCGCCCGTCGATTCGTGGTGTCCGGCGGCGACGATCAGCCCGGCGTCCTCGAGCAACCGCAGGCGCGCGTTGAGCGTTGGCGCGCTGATGTGCAGCGCGTCCGCGATGCCGCGTTTCGCGAGTGGCTCGCCGTGGTAGAGCAGCGCGAGAATCTCGCCGGCGCCGTCGGGCAGCGTCGGGATGTGGTCGTCGTGGGGCATCGGTGTCCTTTGCTCGGGTCTGCTTGCGTGCTGCGTGGTGTGCTTTGCATGGCTTGTGCAGTGCGTCTAGTTCGATAAATAGATTTTACAGAAGTTTTCGATTGCGCGGGACATTTGTAAAGAGATTTTGTGAAAGTTCTCCGCGACGGCGATCGGCGACGTTGTTCACGTGGGAGGAAAATCGCACAAAATGTTTCATTTGATGGGAAATCGGCGCGAAATCTGTCAATATCGAAAGCATAACGGACAAAAAGAGAACAGAATCGAACAAGTTTGCAGCGACACGACACATGCTGACAAGTCGACGGATATTCGATACATTGTGTACATCACCGCGTCGCGGTGGCGGTCATGCCCCGGGACGAGGACGGCAATGCGTTGTGAGCAACGCACGACAGCAGATTCTATTAGGAGGATCGCATGGCAGAAGCACGCAAGGACGATGCGCAGAAGGCCCCTGCACAGGATGTGAAGGACGCCGCGAAGAGCGCACCGGCCGCGACGCCTGTTGTGGACAAGGAAGCGGCCGCCCAGGCCGAGGTCGACGCGCTCGTCGCGAAGGCGAAGCAGGCGCTCGACGAATTCGAGAAGCTCGATCAGGAGACGGTGGACCGCATCGTCGCGAAGGCGTCCGTCGCCGCGCTCAACAAGCACCTCGTGCTCGCCAAGCTGGCCGTCGACGAGACCGGCCGCGGTCTCGTCGAGGACAAGGCGACGAAGAACATCTTCGCCTGCGAGCACGTCACGAACTACATGGCCGGACAGAAGACCGTCGGCATCATCCGCGAGGACGACGTGCTCGGCATCGACGAAGTGGCTGAGCCGGTCGGCGTCGTCGCCGGCGTGACCCCGGTCACGAACCCGACCTCCACGGCGATCTTCAAGTCGCTCATCGCGCTCAAGACCCGCTGCCCGATCGTCTTCGGCTTCCATCCGGGCGCGCAGAAGAGCTCCGTCGCGGCAGCGCGCATCGTGCGCGACGCGGCGATTGAGGCCGGCGCGCCGGAGAACTGCATCCAGTGGATCGAGCACCCGTCGATTGAGGCGACCGGCGCGCTGATGAAGCACCCCGGCATCGCGACGATCCTCGCGACCGGCGGCCCGGGCATGGTCAAGGCCGCGTACTCCTCCGGCAAGCCGGCCCTCGGCGTCGGCGCCGGCAACGCGCCCGCCTACATCGACAACAACGTCGACGTGCAGCGCGTGGCGAACGACCTGATTCTGTCCAAGCACTTCGACTACGGCATGATCTGCGCGACCGAGCAGGCAATCATCGCGCACAAGGACATCTACGATCCGCTCGTCAAGGAACTCAAGCGCCGCAAGGCCTACTTCGTCAACGAAGAGGAGAAGGCGAAGCTCGAGCAGTACATGTTCGGCTGCACCGCCTACTCCGGCAAGACGCCGAAGCTCAACTCGGTCGTGCCTGGCAAGTCGCCGCAGTTCATTGCGCACGAGGCCGGATTCGAAATCCCCGAGGACGCGACGATGATCGCCGCCGAATGCGCCGAAGTCGGCGAAATGGAACCGCTGACGATGGAGAAGCTCGCCCCGGTGCACGCCGTGCTCAAGTTCGACGACCAGGAGCAGGGCTTCGAGATGTGCGAGGAGATGCTCAAGCACGGCGCCGGCCACACGGCGGCGATCCACACGAACAACGACGACCTCGTGCGTGAGTATGGCCTGCGCATGCACGCATGCCGCATCATCTGGAACCAGCCGAGCTCGCTCGGCGGCATCGGCGACATCTACAACTCGATCGCGCCGTCGCTCACGCTCGGATGCGGCTCCTACGGCGGCAACTCGGTCTCGGGCAACGTCCAGGCCATCAATCTGCTCAACATCAAGCGCATCGCCCGAAGGAACAACAACATGCAGTGGTTCAAGATCCCGTCGAAGACCTACTTCGAGCCGAATGCGATCAAGTACCTGCGCGACATGTACGGCATCGAACGCGCCGTCATCGTTTGCGACAAGGTCATGGAACAGCTCGGCGTCGTCGATAAGGTCATCGACCAGCTGCGCGCGCGTTCGAACCGCGTCACTTTCCGCATCGTCGACTACGTCGAGCCGGAACCGAGCGTCGAGACCGTCGAGCGCGGCGCCGCGATGATGCGCGACGAGTTCGAGCCGGACACGATCATCGCCGTCGGCGGCGGCTCTCCGATGGACGCCGCGAAGATCATGTGGCTGCTCTACGAGCACCCGGAGATCGCGTTCTCCGACGTGCGCGAGAAGTTCTTCGACATCCGCAAGCGCGCGTTCAAGATCCCGCCGCTGGGCAAGAAGGCGAAGCTCGTGTGCATCCCGACCTCGTCCGGCACCGGCTCCGAGGTCACGCCGTTCGCTGTCATCACCGACCACAAGACCGGCTACAAGTATCCGATCACCGACTACGCGCTCACGCCGTCCGTCGCGATCGTCGACCCGGTGCTCGCGCGCACGCAGCCGCGCCGTCTCGCCTCCGATGCGGGCTTCGACGCGCTGACGCACTCGATGGAGGCCTACGTCTCCGTCTATGCGAACGACTTCACCGACGGCATGGCGCTGCACGCGGCCAAGCTGATCTGGGACAACCTCGCCGAGTCCGTCAACAGCGAGCCGGGCGTCGCGAAAACGAAGGCGCAGGAGAAGATGCACAACGCCGCGACGATGGCCGGCATGGCCTTCGGCTCCGCGTTCCTCGGCATGTGCCACGCGATGGCGCACACGATCGGCGCGCTGTGCCATATCGCGCACGGCCGCACGAACTCGATCCTGCTGCCGTACGTCATCCGCTACAACGGACAGGTTCCCGAGGAGCCGACGTCGTGGCCGAAGTACAGCAAGTACATCGCGCCGGAACGCTATCAGGAGATCGCGAAGAACCTCGGCATCGATCCGGGCGAGACCCCGGCCGAAGGCGTCGAGAACCTCGCGAAGGCCGTCGAGGATTACCGCGACAACAAGCTCGGCATGAACAAGTCCTTCCAGGACTGCGGCGTCGACGAGGACTACTTCTGGAGCATCCTCGAGCAGATCGGCATGCGCGCCTATGAGGATCAGTGCGCGCCGGCGAACCCGCGCATCCCGCAGATCCAGGACATGATGGACATCGCGATCGCCGCCTATTACGGCGTTTCGCAGCAGGAAGGCCACAAGATCCGCGTCGAGCGCGAAGGCGTCAACGCGACCGAGGAGGCCTCGCAGCGCATCTGATCGTCATGGCCGCGCCGCGGCCGATGACTTGTGGATGAAATGACTGTGCATATATATGGAGCGGCTCCCGCCCGAGTGATCGGGCGGGAACCGCTCCATATATATGGTTGCACCGTTCTATATGTTTGCGCCTCATGCGCCGAGCGGGATCAGGATCAGCATCAGCAGACTCATGATTGATTCGGTGATGCCGACGACCTTGACAGGTACGGTTCTGCGCCGCGCGATGAGCGGCAAAGCGACGGCGCGCGCGAGCAACGCCAATGCGAGCACCCCGTACAGCACATCACACAGGAACCCGAGCGCGACGAGGATCGCATGGTAGGTCCAGCTCGCATGCAGATAGGAGCGGCGGCCGCGTTCTCGAATCATCGTCTTGACGAACAGCACCGAACCGAACAATGCGAGCGCGAAGCCAACGGCGATCTCGACGCCGAGGCTCGGCAAGAGCGTCGGATCGTAGAACCTCGGCAGATGGTCGGTCGCCGCCGGCGCGGCGCAACGCGAGCCGAAGGGCGCGATGACCGTCGCCATCGCCGACGCAGCGAGCACGGCGACCAGATTCGCCCACAGGCTGCGTTCGCGCCGCATCCATGAGGCGAGCAGCGAGACGCCGCACAGCGCGACATAGATCGGCGCCCACCACAGGATGCCTGGATGCAGGACGAGGAATGGTACGCCAGCGGCCGCCAGAATCAGCGCATAGGTCACCATCGGAGTCAGATAGCGCCTGCGGAAGCGCGACTTGCACCAGCGAGCCGCCGTGAACTGCACGCAGTAACACAGCGCCCATAGCGCGATGAGCCATGTCGATGCCCATGTCGGACCGGCCGCGGCCCATGCGGCGAGCGACGGGAACAGCGCGATCGACCATGCACCCGGCTCGGTCGAGACCCAGTCGCGGACCGAATGGCGCTTGGACCTGCGCGGCCGGGCATCGGCATGCGTTTCAGGCATCATTGAAGAGGAGGAAGGTGTCTGAAGCATGCCCACCAGCCTAGGTGGGCGGACTTCGGCACGCCAGAAGGTGGCGGTGATTTTCCCTGAAGCGTCTGTTTTCCCATATCTCGGTCGCGACACGCCCGGGATACATCATGTAGGGGGCTGGTGGTTGAATATAACAGTTGCCTGAAAAGGGCTCGCATAATTGGAATTCAAAAAAGCGAGCGTGGCGCGGGTCATTCCGCAAGGGACGGACTTCGTGGCCATGCACTGATGTGGATCAGCCGGGAGGCGTGTGTCTTCCGGGTGCTCTTCGCCGGTGCCCTGAGCAGGTTAGTGGTAAATAGTCAACGAATCGCTAGAAAGGGCGGAAGGCAATGGCGGGACAGAAAATCCGCATCAGGCTTAAGTCCTATGACCATGAGGTCATCGACCAATCGGCGAAGAAGATCGTCGAAACGGTGACGAACGCGGGTGCAACTGTGGTTGGCCCGGTTCCGCTCCCGACGGAGAAGAACGTGTACTGCGTCATCCGTTCTCCGCATAAGTACAAGGATTCCCGCGAGCATTTCGAGATGCGCACTCACAAGCGTCTCATCGATATTGTGGATCCCACCCCCAAGGCTGTGGACTCCCTCATGCATATTGATCTGCCTGCGGACGTCAACATCGAGATCAAGCTGTAAAGGGAGGAGGAATCGCTATGTCGAACACCAAGCGCACCGCACTGCTGGGCAAGAAGCTCGGTATGTCGCAGGTTTGGGACGAGAACGGATTCTTCGTCCCCGTCACCCTCGTGGACGTCTCCACGAACGTCGTGACCGCAGTCAAGAACGAAGAGACTGACGGCTACAAGGCCGTCCAGCTCGGCTACGGCCAGGTCGACCCGCGCAAGGTCACCAAGCCGCTTGCCGGCCACTTCGCGAAGGCCGGCGTCACGCCGCGCCGTCACCTCGCTGAGGTCCGCACCGACAACGTCGAGGATTTCCAGCCGGGTCAGGAACTCACCGCCGAACTCTTCCCGGAGGGCGCGCAGGTCGACGTGACCGGCACGACCAAGGGCAAGGGCTTCGCCGGCACCATCAAGCGCTGGGGCTTCAAGTCCTACCGCCGTACGCACGGTTCCCACAAGAACGAACGCCGTCCGGGTTCGGTCGGCGCATGCGCGACTCCGAGCCGTATCCTCAAGGGCAAGCGCATGGCTGGCCGCATGGGCCACGCCACGAACACCGTTCTCAACCTCACCGTGGTCTCCTCGGACGTTGAGAATGGCGTCATCGCCATCAAGGGCGCCATCCCGGGCCCGAAGGGTGGCATCGTGCTCGTCCGTTCTGCAGTGAAGGGAGCCTGAGACTCATGGCAAACGTTACTCTGAACGTCACCGACAACAAGGGCCAGGCCACTGGCTCGATCGAGGCGCCCGCTGATTTCTTCGGCTTCACCGCCGAAGAGGTCCAGCAGCACGTCCCGCTGATCCATCAGGTCGTCATCGCGCAGCTCGCCGCCGCGCGTCAGGGCACCCACGCGGTCAAGAACCGCGCCAAGGTCTCCGGTGGCGGCCGCAAGCCGTGGAAGCAGAAGGGCACCGGCCGCGCTCGTCAGGGCTCGATCCGCGCTCCGCAGTGGTACCACGGCGGCGTTGTCCACGGACCGGTTCCGCGTGACTACTCCCAGCGCACCCCGAAGAAGATGAAGGCCGCAGCGCTCAAGTACGTGCTGTCCGACCGTGCGAACAACGGCCGCGTCGCCGTCATCGACTTCGGCATCACCGAGCCGTCGACGAAGACCGCGATCGCCGCGCTCACGCCGATCGTCGGCGATGGGTTCACGACCGTCGTGCTGTCCCGCGACAACATCAACGAGTGGCTCTCCGTGCGCAACATCCCGACCGTTCATCCGATCTTCGCCGATCAGCTCAACACCTACGACGTGGTGACCGCCCAGTACGTGGTGTTCTCGAAGGAAGGCTACGAAGCGTTCCTCGAGGCGAAGAAGCCGGCAGAAAAGGAGGCCTGATTTTCATGGTCGCAGTTCACAAGCCAGCTCACGATATCATCCTCAAGCCTGTCGTCTCCGAAAAGAGCTACGCCCTGTCCGATATGGGTCAGTACACCTTCGTGGTCGCCCCGGACGCGAACAAGGTGCAGATCAAGCAGGCCATCGAGGAGATCTTCAAGGTCAAGGTGACGAACGTCAACACCCTCAACCGTGCAGGCAAGCGCACGCGCACCCGCACCGGCTACGGCCGTCGCGTCAATGAGAAGCGCGCAATCGTGACCGTCGCCGAGGGTCAGTCGATCGACATCTTCGGTAACTGAAGGTTAGCCGACAAAAGTTAAAGGAAGAACTAGATTATGGCTATCCGCGTTTATAAGCCGACCACTCCTGGCCGTCGCAACGCGTCCGTGTCGGACTTCTCCGACCTCACGCGCCGCACGCCTGAGAAGTCGCTCGTACGCAAGAACAGCAAGACTGGCGGCCGCAACTCGTACGGCCGCATGACCTCCCGCCATCGCGGCGGCGGCCACAAGCGTCAGTACCGTCTCATCGACTTCAAGCGTTGGGACAAGGACGGCGTGCCGGCGACGGTTGCCGAGATCGAGTACGATCCGAACCGTTCCGCCCGCATCGCGCTGCTGCACTACGCCGACGGCGAGAAGCGCTACATCATCGCTCCGGAAGGCGTCAAGCAGGGCGACCGCATCGAGACCGGTGCCAAGGCCGACATCAAGCCGGGCAACAACCTCCCGCTGCGCAACATCCCGACCGGTACCGTGGTCCACGCGATTGAGCTCCGCCCGCTCGGCGGCGCGAAGATCGCACGTTCCGCCGGCGCCGCCGTGCAGCTCGTCGCGAAGGACGGCGCCTACGCCCAGCTGCGTATGCCGTCCGGCGAGATTCGCAATGTGGACGCCCGCTGCCGCGCGACGATTGGTGAGGTCGGCAACTCCGACCACGCCAACATCCAGCTTGGTAAGGCAGGTCGTGCACGTTGGATGGGCAAGCGTCCGATCACCCGTGGTGAGTCCATGAACCCTGTCGATCACCCGCATGGTGGTCGTACCCGTGGCGGCAAGCCGCCGGTCTCCCCGTGGGGCAAGGGTGAGGTTCGTACTCGCCGTCCTAAGAAGGCTTCGAACAAGATGATCGTTCGTCGTCGTCCTAATGGCAAGAACCGCAAGTAAGGGAGTGTCGAACAGATGACTCGTAGCATCAAGAAGGGCCCCTTCGTCGACGCCCACCTGCAGAAGAAAGTCGACGAGCAGAATGAGAAGGGCACGCACAACGTCATCAAGACGTGGTCGCGCCGTTCGATGATCACCCCTGATTTCATCGGACACACCTTCGCAGTTCACGATGGCCGCAAGCACGTCCCGGTGTTCGTCACCGAGGCCATGGTCGGTCACAAGCTCGGTGAGTTCGCTCCGACGCGTACCTTCAAGGGTCACGTGAAGGACGACAAGAAGTCGCGCCGCTGAAAGTAGGAGAGTAAGGACACATGGAAGCTAAAGCAATCGCCCGTCACGTCCGCGTGACGCCGCGCAAGGCTCGCCGTATGGTCAACCTCATCCGAGGCAAGAAGGCGGCAGATGCAATCACCATCCTCAAGTTCGCTCCGCAGGATGCGAGCACCCCGGTGCTCAAGGTCCTTGAGAGCGCCATCGCCAACGCTCGCGTGAAGGCCGACAAGGCCGGCGAGCCGTTCCGCGAGAACGACCTGTACATCAAGGAGACCTATGTGGACGAAGGCGTGACGCTCAAGCGTTTCCGCGCTCGTGCACAGGGCCGTGCGGCTCGTATCAACAAGCGTACGAGCCACATCACGGTCGTCGTCGCCACCAAGGAAGGAGCCCGCTAAAGATGGGTCAGAAGATTAATCCCTTTGGCTATCGCCTGGGCATTACTGAGGACCATCGTTCGAAGTGGTTCTCTGATTCCAACAAGGCCGGCGAACGTTACCGTGACTTCGTGCTCGAAGACGACGCCATCCGCAAGGAGATGACGAAGGATCTCGAGCGTGCAGGCGTGTCCCGCATCATCATCGAGCGCACCCGTGACCGCGTGCGTGTGGACATCCACACGGCCCGCCCGGGCATCGTCATCGGCCGCCGCGGCGCCGAGGCGGAGCGCGTTCGCGCCAAGCTCGAGAAGCTCACCGGCAAGCAGGTCCAGCTCAACATCTTCGAAGTGAAGAACCCGGCGCTGGACGCCCAGCTCGTCGCTCAGGGCATCGCCGAGCAGCTGACGAACCGCGTGACCTTCCGTCGCGCGATGCGCAAGGCTCAGCAGGACGCCATGCGCGCCGGCGCCAAGGGTATCCGTATCAAGCTCTCGGGCCGTCTCGGCGGCGCCGAAATGAGCCGTTCGGAGTTCTACCGCGAAGGCCGCGTCCCGCTGCAGACGCTCCGCGCCCTCATTGATTACGGCTTCTTCGAGGCCAAGACCACCTACGGCCGCATCGGTGTCAAGGTGTGGATCTACAAGGGCGACATGACCGAGCGTGAGTTCGAAGAGCAGCAGGCGCAGCAGGGCAACAACCGCAACGGCCGTCGCGGCGATCGCCGCCCGCGCCGTGGCCAGCGCAATGGTCAGCGCGGCAACCAGCAGAACCAGGTGAAGACCGGCCCGGATCAGCCGATCGAAGCCCCGGTCGCGCAGGACGCCACCGCTGCACCGGCATCGGAAACTAAGGAGTGAGCTGAAGATGCTTATCCCAAAGAGGACCAAATACCGTAAGCAGCACCGTCCGGACCGCCATGGCATGTCCAAGGGCGGCAACGAGATCAACTTCGGCGATTTCGCCATCCAGGCAATGGCTCCGGCCTATGTCACCAACCGCCAGATCGAAGCGGCTCGTATCGCGATGACCCGCTACATCAAGCGTGGTGGCAAGGTGTGGATCACGATCTTCCCGGATCGTCCGCTCACCAAGCACCCGCTCGGCGCCCGAATGGGTTCCGGTAAGGGTACCCCGGAGTTCTGGATCGCCAACGTCCACCCCGGACGCGTTATGTTCGAGATCGGTGGCGTTTCCGAGGATGTCGCTCGCGAGGCCCTGCGCCGCGCAATCGACAAGCTCCCCATGAAGTGCCGTGTGATTGCTCGTGAAGGCGGTGACATCTGATGGCAGTCGGATCCGAAGAATACACGATGAAGAATCTCAACGAGAAGACCAACGCGGAGATCGAGGGCTTCCTCAAGAAGTCCAAGGAAGAGCTGTTCAACCTGCGCTTCCAGCACGCGACCGGTCAGCTTGAGAACACCGCCCGCCTTAAGGCGGTCAAGCGCGACATCGCCAGGATGTACACTGTCCTGCGCGAACGCGAGCTTGGCATCAGCCAGGCTCCCGAGGCGACCGAAACGAAAGCTGAGGAGAAGTAATGGCTGAAGAGCGCAACTCCCGCAAGGTTCGTCGCGGTTATGTCGTGTCCGATAAGATGGACAAGACCATTTCCGTGGAACTCGAACTCCGTACGACCCACCCGCTGTATGGCAAGGTCGTCCGTTCAACCCGCACGGTCAAGGCTCATGACGAACACAATGAGGCTCACGTTGGCGACCTCGTGAGTATCATGGAGACTCGTCCACTGAGCAAGACCAAGCGTTGGCGTCTCGATAGCATCATCGAGCGCGCTAAGTAATAAAGTTCGGCAAGGCTCGCTGATTCACCCGGTCCATCCTTACGCTAGGATGGACCGGGTGATCAGGGAGAACCAGCTCGGCTAAGGAGAATCAATGATTCAACAGGAAACGCGGCTTCATGTCGCCGACAACACGGGTGCGAAGGAACTCCTGTGCATCCGAGTGCTCGGCGGATCGAAGCGACGCTATGCTGGAATCGGCGACGTCATCGTCGCCTCCGTTAAGGACGCGATCCCTAACGGTTCCGTCAAGAAGGGCGACGTCGTCAAGGCCGTCGTCGTCCGCACCGTCAAGGAACGCCGTCGTGCCGACGGCTCCTACATCAAGTTCGACGAGAACGCCGCCGTCATTCTCGGCTCCGGCCGTGAACCGAAGGGCACTCGTATCTTCGGACCGGTTGGCCGTGAACTGCGCGACAAGCGCTTCATGCGCATCGTGTCCCTCGCCCCGGAGGTGATCTGAAATGGTAGCCAAGATTAAGAGCGGCGACCTGGTCAAGGTCATCCGCGGCAAGGATCGCGGCAAGGAAGGCACCGTCAAGCGTGTGCTCAAGGATGACCGTCTGATCGTCGAAGGCGTTCAGATCGTCAAGAAGCACGTCCGCGCGACCCAGCAGGGTCAGCAGGCCGGCATCGTCGAGGTCGAGGCCCCGATCCATCGCTCCAACGTGATGGTCATCGATCCCGAGACCAAGCAGCCGACGCGCGTTGGTGTCATCGTCAAGGAAGAAGCACGCGACGGCAAGGTCAAGACCGTGCGCGTCCGCGTTGCGAAGAAGTCAGGAAAGGAGCTGGCATGAGCGAAGTGGTTGAAGAGATCACCATCGAAGCGCCTGTTACTCCGCGCCTGAAGCAGGAGTACAAGGACGTCATCGTCCCTGAACTCGAGAAGGAATTCAAGCACGACAACCCGATGCAGATCCCTCGCATCGAGAAGGTCGTCGTCTCGATGGGCGTCGGTGCCGCGGCTCGCGACTCCAAGCTCATCGAAGGCGCCGTGCGTGACCTCACCGCGATCACCGGTCAGAAGCCGAAGATCACGAAGGCCAAGAAGTCCGTCGCGCAGTTCCATCTGCGTGAAGGCCAGGCCATCGGTGCCTACGTCACGCTGCGCGGCGACCGCATGTGGGAGTTCCTCGATCGTCTTCTCACGCTGGCGCTGCCGCGCATCCGCGATTTCCGCGGCATCAACGGCCACCAGTTCGACGGTCAGGGCAACTACAACTTCGGTCTGACCGAGCAGTCCATGTTCCACGAGATCGATCCGGATTCGATCGATCACCAGCGCGGCATGGACATCACCGTGGTGACCACCACTAAGAGCGACGATGAGGCCTATGCGCTGCTCAAGGCGCTCGGCTTCCCGTTCAAGGAGAACTGAAATGGCAAAAACGTGTCTTAAGGTCAAGGCGCTGCGCAAGCCGAAGTTCAAGGTGCGTGCGTACACCCGTTGCATGGTCTGCGGCCGTCCTCATTCGGTCTACCGCAAGTTCGGCCTCTGCCGTATCTGCCTTCGCGAGAAGGCCCACCGCGGCGAGCTGCCCGGCGTCACGAAGTCCAGTTGGTAAATATCGACGCTGAAGGTCCGCGGCCCTGAAGGACTGGTCCCAGTCCCAAGGGCGGCGGAAACCACGGCGAGAAAGGGCGTTAGCCCAAATGACAATGACAGATCCGATCGCAGATATGCTTACGCGTCTGCGTAATGCGAGCGCGGCCAAGCACGAAACCGTGGATATGCCGTACTCCAAGTTCAAGAAGAACATCGCCGAGATCCTCAAGCGTGAAGGCTACATCGCGGACTTCACCGCCAAGGAGGCCCGTGTCGGCCAGACGCTCGAGCTCACGCTCAAGTACGGCCCGAACGGCGAGCGCTCCATCCAGGGCATCAAGCGCATTTCGAAGCCGGGCCTTCGCCGTTACGCGAAGTCCGACGCGCTGCCGATGCCGCTCGGTGGTCTCGGAATCGCCATCATCTCGACGAGCTCGGGACTGATGACCCAGAAGGAATGCCTCGACCGGGGCATCGGCGGCGAGATCGTCGCCTACGTTTGGTGAGAAAGGAGAGCTGAACAATGGCATCACATATTGGCAAGCTCCCGATCACCATTCCGGCGGGCGATGAAATCACGATCAACGGTCAGGAGTTCACGGTCAAGGGACCGAAGGGCTCCGACTCCTACACCATCCCTGAAGGCATCTCGGCCAAGGTCGAAGGCAACGAGCTCATCGTCACTGCCAACGACGATCTGCGCCCGACCCGTGCGAAGCACGGCCTCGCTCGCTCCATCATGGCCTCGATGGTCAAGGGTGTGCATGACGGCTACACGAAGAGCCTCGACATCGTCGGCACCGGTTACCGCGCTCAGATGAAGGGCAAGGGCATCGAGTTCTCGCTCGGTTACTCCCACACCATCACCGTTGAGCCGCCGGAAGGCATCGAGTTCGAACTGCCGAACCCGAACCAGGTGATCGTCAAGGGCACCGACAAGCAGGTCGTTGGCCAGGTTGCCGCGAACATCCGCAAGCTTCGTGCTCCGGAACCCTACAAGGGCAAGGGAATCAAGTATTCGGACGAGCGCATCCGTCGCAAGGCTGGAAAGGCTGGTAAGTGATATGAGCGTCAAGATCTACGGTAAAGGCAAGAAGGTCGCTCTGAAGCGTCGCCACGCTCGTATCCGCAAGCGCATCAGCGGCACCGCCGAGCTCCCGCGTCTGGTGGTCACGCGTTCCAACCGTCACATGGTCGCCCAGATCGTCGATGACACGATCGGCAAGACGATCGTCAGTGAATCCACGCTGATGAGCGATTTCGCCGACTTCGAGGGCACGAAGACCGAAGCGGCCAAGCAGGTCGGCCTCCTGATCGCCAAGAAGGCTCAGGATGCAGGCATCACCGCGGTCGTCTTCGACCGTGGCGGCAACATGTACCATGGTCGCGTCGCAGCCGTTGCTGATGGCGCCCGCGAGGGAGGTCTGGCACTGTGAGCGACAACGAAAAGGAAACCCAGGTGGCTGAAGAAACTCAGAACACTCAGGCAACCGCTGAGTCCAACAACGACGACCGCAGGAACCGTCGCGGACAGCGTGGCGAAGGCCGTCGTGGCGAGCGTCGCAACCGTCGCGAGGAGAATCGCGGCGACGAGATGCTCGATCGCGTCGTGACGATCAACCGCGTGTCCAAGACCCACAAGGGCGGCCGTACGTTCAGCTTCGCCGCGCTCGTCGTCGTCGGTGACGGCAACGGCACCGTCGGCGTCGGCTACGGCAAGTCCCGTGAGGTCCCGGCGGCCATCGCCAAGGGCCAGCTGGACGCCAAGAAGCATCTGTTCAACGTTCCGCGCGTCCGCGGCACCGTGACCCACCCGGTCACCGGTCGCGACCACGCCGGCGTCGTCATGCTTCGTCCGGCCGCTCCGGGTACCGGCGTTATCGCCGGCTCCGCGGTGCGCGCCGTCATGGAATGCGCAGGCATCACCGACGTCCTGACGAAGTCGATGGGTTCGTCGACCGCGGTCAACGTGGTTCGCGCGACCGTCGACGCCCTCAAGCAGCTCGAAGAGCCCGAGGAGATCGCGGCCCGTCGTGGACTGTCCGTGCAGGAAGTCGCGCCGGATGCGCTGCTCCGCTCTCGTGCGGCCGGCATCGCCGAGGCCCGCAAGGCCCGCGAGGAAGCCCAGGCTGCCGCAAAGGATGGTGAGTGATGGCTAATCTCAAGATCACGCTCGTGCACGGTGTCTGCGGTGCGAACCCGAAGCAGCGTGCGACCGTGCAGACGCTGGCCCTTCGCAAGATCGGTCAGAGCGTCGTCCGTGAAGACAATTCGACGACGCGCGGCCTCATCAACGTCGTGCGTCATCTGGTCAAGGTCGAGGAGGCTGAGTGATCATGGCTGAAGAGAACAACATTCTGCAGATGCATGACCTCCGTCCGGCTCCGGGCGCCAAGAAGGATCGCATTCGCGTCGGTCGTGGTGAAGGCTCGAAGGGCAAGACCTCGGGTCGTGGCGACAAGGGTACCAAGAAGCGCTACCAGGTCCGTCCTGGCTTCGAAGGTGGCCAGCTGCCGCTCTACATGCGCCTGCCGAAGCTCCGCGGCTTCCGTAGCCCGTTCAAGACCGAGTATCAGGTCGTCAACATCAGCACCCTCGCGGAACTCTTCCCGCAGGGTGGCGACGTCACCGTGGCTGATCTCGTGGCCAAGGGTGCCGTGCGCGCCAACCGTCCGGTCAAGGTCCTCGGCGAGGGCGAGACGACGGTGGCCTTCACCATCAAGGGTGTCAAGGCCTCCGCTTCCGCCAAGGCGAAGATCGAAGCCGCCGGTGGCTCGATCAGCGAAGACTGATTGAGATCGGCCGGGGCTTGCGCCCCGACCTGATCGACTAGTCGATATGGTCCCCTCCACGCATCGCGGGAGGGGACCATATCATTATCCGGACCCGTATCATTCAAACCGTGTTTGCAACCGTTATGCGGCCGGATCCGCACCGCCGACCGCGCGTATTGTGGGCGCCGACGCCCGCATCGCGGCTGACTGCGAACGTTTTCGGTATACGAAATGTGCGGAAATTCTATAGATTTTGGAAGCGACGACGCAACCGGTAGACACGATGGGCTAAACTCATCCCCTAGAGTGTGTTTTTCGACCGTGTGCGAGAGAGTTCGTACGAGACATGGAGGGAACCCAAGGTGAGGACATTAATCCAGGCCTTCCGAACCAAGGAGCTGAGGAAGAAGATCTTCTTCGTCCTTGGCATGATCATCATTTACCGCATCGGCGCGTTCATCCCCGCCCCGGGCGTCAGCGAGCAGGCCGTGCGTGCGTGTACGGCGAGCACCGGCTCCGAGAACTTCATCGGACTGGTCAACCTGTTCTCCGGCGGCGCGATGCTCCAGCTGTCCATCTTCGCACTCGGCGTCATGCCGTACATCACCGCGTCGATTGTCATTCAGCTGCTGCGCGTCGTCATCCCGCGCTTCGAGACGCTGCACAAGGAAGGCCAGTCGGGTGAGGCGAAGCTCACGCAGTACACGCGTTACCTGACGATCGGCCTGGCGATCCTGCAGTCGACAACGATCGTCGTCACCGCGAAGTCCGGCGCGCTGTTCAATTACCAGTGCCCGAACATCATCCCGGACGGTTCGATCTGGACGCTCGTCGTCATGGTCCTCGTCATGACCGGCGGCACCGGCCTGATCATGTGGATGGCCGAACTCATCACCGAGAAGGGCATCGGCCAGGGCATGTCGATCCTCATCTTCCTGTCCATCTGCTCCGGCTTCCTGCCGCAGCTGTGGCAGATCGGCTACGGCACGAACGGCTCCGACGGCAACTGGGGCAAGTTCGCGATCGTCACCGGCGTCCTGCTCGTCATCATGGTCTTCGTCAACTACGTCGAGCTTTCGCAGCGCCGCATCCCGGTGCAGTACACGCGCCGCATGATCGGCCGCAAGATGTACGGCGGATCGTCGACCTACCTGCCGCTCAAGATCAACATGAGCGGCGTCATCCCGCCAATCTTCGCTTCGTCGATCCTCGCGATTCCGACGCTCATCGCACAGTTCGGCAAGTCCGACGCGAGCTGGGTGCAGTGGATCAACACGAACCTCGCGAACTCGACGACGCTGTGGTACATCCTGCTGTACGCGCTGATGATCGTGTTCTTCACGTTCTTCTACACCGAGATCACGTTCAACCCGGACGAGACCGCAGACAACATGAAGCAGTACGGCGGCTTCATCCCGGGCATCCGCGCGGGCAACGCGACGGCGCGTTACCTCAAGTACGTCATCAACCGACTCAACACCGTCGGTGCCGTCTACCTGCTCTTCGTCGCGCTGCTGCCGACCGTGCTCATCATGGCGCTCAACCTCAACACGCAGCTGCCCTTCGGCGGTACGACGATCCTGATTATCGCCGGCGTCGGACTTGACACGCTGCGTCAGGCAAAGGCCCAGACTGAGCAGTACCAGTACGCTGGATTCCTGTTCGAGAACAACGAACATATCGAAGGCAAGTGACCGGCATCTCCGCGATCGACCTGAACTGAAGCCACCGTCCGCATGGGCGGTGGCTTCATGCATTCGCGCGTCCGAGTATGCTTGACGTGGATTCATCCAGCAATGCGACAACGAAAGGACCGCTCATGCGTCTTCTCATCATGGGACCCCAGGGCGTCGGCAAGGGCACGCAGGCTGCACTGCTCGCCACCCACTACGACATTCCGGCCATCTCGACCGGCGACATCTTCCGCTACAACATCAAGCACAAGACGCCGCTCGGCCTCGAAGCGCTGTCCTACACGGACAAGGGCGAGCTCGTACCGGACTCGCTGACGAACACAATCGTCAAGGACCGCCTCGCGATGGACGACACCGTCAACGGCTGGATCCTCGACGGCTATCCGCGCAACGCCTCCCAGGTCGAGGCGCTCGACACGATGCTCGCCGAGCTCGGCCAGAGCCTCGACGCCGTCGTAGCGCTCGAAGCGGGCCGCGACGTGCTGCTCGAGCGCATGGCCAAGCGCGCGAAGGAGCAAGGCCGTTCCGACGACACGCCGGAGGTCATCGCCAAGCGTCTCGAAACCTACGAGAAGGAGACGGCTCCGCTGCTCGACATCTACAAGGAGCGCGGCCTGCTCATCACCGTCGACGGCGTCGGCGATGTCGACTCGATCTCACAGACGATCATCGAGAAGCTCGACGCGAACGTCAAGGCGAGCTGAACGCCGAACGCGTGCACGCAATGACACGCATACGATGACACAGCCGACGTGCGGCCGCCGCGCCCTTCGGGGGCAGGCGGCCGCACGTCGTCGCATATCGGCACAGATCACGTTGCCATATAGGACATATAGGATAGGGGAGTGCGACGCACGGGGAATATCGGGGGAACGGCGTCGGTTGTGCAGGACAGGACGTGATACGACACGCCGTATTTGTATCTCAGGACTTTTCGTGTATTCTTGCAATTTGGTGTGTCTTCGGACACAGCAGTAAGTCGATCATCGAATGGAATCGAGATTATGGCAAAAGACGGTGTGATTGAAGTCGAAGGACGAGTCGTCGAGGCATTGCCGAACGCGATGTTCCGCGTCGAGCTGGAGAACAAGCATATCGTGCTGGCGACGATCTCGGGCAAGATGCGCAAGAACTACATCCGCATCCTGCCGCAGGACCGCGTCGTGCTCGAGATGAGCCCATACGATCTCAATCGTGGTCGGATTACGTACCGCTACAAGTAAGGTACAGCTAAAGTAAGGAACAACCATGAAGGTTAGCCCAAGTGTGAAGAGGATCTGCGAGAACTGCCGTGTGATCCGTCGTCACGGCCGCGTCATGGTGATCTGCACCAACCCGCGTCACAAGCAGCGTCAGGGCTGAGCAGACCCAGCGGCACACCAATTCAGGCACTAAGTCACAGTCCGCGAGGACTGAACCCCGGGAGCGCAGGCCCGGGCCGGGAAACCGGAAGACTCGGTGCAAGACCTGCGTGAAACAGAAGGAATCGCAATGGCACGTCTTGCCGGAGTCGACATCCCCAATGACAAGCGCATCGAGATTGCGCTGACCTACATCTTCGGTGTGGGCCGCACTCGTGCGAAGGAAACCCTTGCCGCGACCGGAATCAATCCGGACACCCGCGTCAAGGATCTGACGGATGAGCAGCTGATCACGCTGCGTGATTACCTCGAGTCCAACTACAAGATCGAAGGCGATCTGCGTCGTGAAATCGACGCCGATATCCGTCGTAAGATTCAGATCAACTGCTACCAGGGCATGCGTCACCGTAAGGGACTCCCGGTCCGCGGACAGCGTACCAAGACCAATGCGCGTACCCGCAAGGGACCGAAGCGCACGGTCGCCGGAAAGAAGAAGGCCACCAAGTAATAGGTGAGCCCCGGGTCGCGGCCACGGCTCACACCATCGCCGCGCCACATCAACCAAGAGTTCGTTACAAGGAAACGAGGGTCAATGGCAGCTCAAAAGCAGGCTGCGCGCAAGACTCGTCGCCGCGATCGCAAGTCGATCCCGGTCGGTCAGGCGCACATCAAGTCAACGTTCAACAACACCATCATCTCCATCACCGATCCGTCCGGCGCGGTTGTGTCCTGGGCGTCCGGTGGCGACGTCGGTTTCAAGGGCTCCCGCAAGTCCACGCCGTATGCCGCCGGCATGGCAGCCGAGTCCGCGGCCCGCAAGGCCATGGAACACGGCGTCAAGAAGGTCGATGTCTTCGTCAAGGGCCCGGGTTCCGGTCGTGAGACCGCCATCCGTTCCCTGCAGTCCGCGGGTCTCGAAGTCGGTTCGATCACCGATGCGACGCCGGTGGCCTTCAACGGCGTGCGTCCTCCGAAGCGTCGCCACGTCTGAGCACTAGACCAAACCATCCATAGAGCCGCTTGAGGCCGATGAGTGCACCATCGGCCGAAGCTGAAAGGATAACACAGTGCTTATCGCACAGCGTCCGACACTTACCGAGGAATCGCTCAACCCTCAGCGTTCCCGTTTCATCATCGAGCCACTCGAGCCGGGCTTCGGATACACGCTTGGCAACTCGCTTCGCCGTACCCTCTTGAGCTCGATTCCGGGAGCGGCAGTCACGTCGGTGCGTATTTCCGGTGCCCTGCACGAGTTCACCACTCTGCCGGGAGTTGAGGAAGACGTCACTGAAATCCTGCTCAACATCAAAGGCATCGTGCTCACGAGCGAATATGACGAGCCCGTTGTCATGTATCTGCGCAAGAGCGGCAAGGGTGAGGCCACCGCGGGGGACATCACCCCGCCGGCCGGCGTCACGATCGCCAATCCGGAGATGCACATCGCAACCCTCGCCGACGATGGCGAACTCGAGATCGAGTTCACCGTCGAGCGCGGACGCGGTTACGTCCCGGCGCAGATGAACAAGCAGGATGGTGATGAGATCGGCCGCATCCCGGTCGATTCCATCTACTCGCCGGTGCTCAAGGTGAGTTACAAGGTCGAGGCGACGCGCGTCGAACAGCGCACCGATTTCGACCGGCTCATTCTGGATGTGGAGACCAAGCCGGCCATCTCCCCGCGCGACGCCGTCGCTTCCGCAGGCTCGACGCTTGTGGAGCTCTTCGGCCTGTGCCGTGAGCTCAACACGCAGGCCGAGGGCGTCGAGGTCGGTCCCGCTCCCGTCGTGGAGGAGGCCGATCCGGAGATGGCCGTCCCGATCGAGGATCTCAATCTCACGCAGCGCAGCTACAACTGCCTCAAGCGCGAGGGCATCCACACGGTCGGCGAACTGGTCAATCACACGGAGCAGGATCTGCTCGACATCCGTAATTTCGGTATGAAGTCCATCGATGAGGTCAAGGAGAAGCTCCAGTCTCTGGGACTGTCGCTCAAGGCCTCGCCGCTCGGCTTCGATACCAGCAACCTCGAAGGTGGCACCTTCTTCTCGCCTGAGGACGAGTGAGACCGAACCCCTTTCGACACAACCACCGCTTCGCCGGTTTCGGATGCTCGGGCAGTTGCCCACCTGAGTCCGGCGGGGCATTCAAGGAGAAACAATGCCTACACCTAAGAAAGGCCCACGTCTGGCTTCCAGCCCGGCACACGAGCGCCTGATGCTCGCGAACATGGCCACGAGCCTGTTCGAGCACGGCCGCATCACGACGACGCTGCCGAAGGCCAAGCGCCTTCGTCCGCTCGCCGAGCGCCTGATCACCTTCGCCAAGCGTGGCGATCTGCACTCGCGCCGTCGTGTGATGCGCGTCATCCGCAACAAGTCCGTCGTGCACAAGCTCTTCACCGAGATCGCTGAGCAGATGGAACAGCGTGAGGGCGGCTACACCCGCATCGTCAAGATTGCGCCGCGCAAGGGCGATTCCGCTCCGGCCGCGATCATCGCGCTCGTCACCGAGCCGGTGAGCCCGAAGAAGGCCGTCGTCAAGGAAGCCGAAGCTGCGACGAAGGTCGCCGCCAAGGAAGAGGCCCCGGTTGAGGCTCCGGCCGAGACCGCGACGAACGAAGCCGAGAACGCCGAGTGAGTCCGGTCCACTGACCATATGAGGGTCAGCACCTTGAAGGTGCTGACCCTTTTTATATGCCTTGTATGCCGTGCGCCGATTATCCTAGGCGCTCAGAGCCGTCGTGTCCGGACTTATCCCCATAGACGAACGATGCCGCATGCCCGATGCATCGCATGACAATGTTGCCTAGGGAGTCCAGATTGGAAACGAGTATGAACGGATACAGGGAGCAGACCGGAATGCGCGGCCGTCGCCTCATCGCGGCCCTGCTGGCCGTCGTGATGACGGCGATTCTGGGATTCTTCACCTACGCGGCATATGGTGTGCAACCAGATCATGATGTGGCGCAGCCATCGCAGTCGCGCACCGCTGTCGCCGCCGATGGGACGGACACCGGCGACGGGGACGGCGATGACGACGCCTTGAGCGCGAGCAGCGCGGACGGCAAGGCGAAGCTGTATCTGAGCGCGAACCGGATCGGCAACGTGGCCGACGCGCCTTCGGGCATCACATTGACGCTCGCCGTGGTGGGCGAGGCAGGCACGAGCTATACCGTCACCATCCCGAAATCCTCCTCTTATGCGGGCACCTATACCATCGGTCCAGGTGACGACCTGCCTGCCGACATCGGCACCGTGACCAGAACGGAGACGGCCGACGCCGTCGTGTTCTCGATCGACTTCAAGACCGCATCGGCATCCGTCGAACTGTCCGTGAACCTGACGGCGATCAACAACTACACTTCGCAGTCCGTGCCGATGACGATCATCGGCGAATCGACGCGGACGATCAAATGGACCTGCCGAAAGAAGACGATGACACAGGCCGAGCAGATGCCGCCCCTGACGATCAGGCAGTATGTGAAGCCGGCGATGTCGCCGAAGGCGCCCGTGCGCACGTCGCCGGACCAAGGGTCAGTTCCCGCCGTCAACGGCAGAACCGACTACACGTACCGCTTCGACGTGAACGAGGCCGACGGCGTGCACGACGACACGTCATACGCATCCGCGCAGGTGAATTCGACCGTCAACTACGGCACGACGATCACGATTCCGACACCGCCGCATTTCATCCTCAATACGGACGCCACAGCGGCGAAGAACGCCTTCGACGACGCCACGACGATCAGCCAGCCGGGCGGCGAAGGCCACGACATCATCATCACTGTGCCGAAGGGCAGCGGCGCGCAGGGATATCAAGGCAAGCCGGGATACTATCTGGTAGGCCGCATCAACGCGGCGAACACGACTGCCACGCAGACCTTCACCGCCTCGGGCGACATCACCATCGACCAGACCTATGTGGACGCCCAAGGCGTCACGCGCCACCTGCGCAAGACACTGCCGGACGATTGGAGCGAACAGCTGCGCTCGAGCGACCAGAAGGGGCTGTGCCCTGTCGCCAACGGGCAGTGCCTCAAGGTGACGATCGCCGGCAACAACACCGACAACGACATCCTACTCACCGATCCGAGCCATCTGACGACGCTCGTCTTCGGAGGGTTCGCAAACAACAGCCCGGAGGACCTCGAGGACGTCGTGATCACGATGGACGTGCCCAGCGGCTTCGACGCCACGGCAATCGTCACGCCAGTGAGCGCCACGGATCTCAAGGGACTGACTTCGTACCGCTACGAACTCACCTTGGCCGACGGCACGCAGGAAAGCGGCACCGTGGCGGCGGGAGGCACGATCACACGCGTCAAGGATTCCCCGATCCGCACCGCCAAGCTGTATCCGAACCTGCTGGCGGCCGGCGCGCATACAGCCGACGCGTCCTCATGTACGCCGCTCGCCGACGACAACGCGAACTGCGCAGGCAGGGTCATGCTGTATCTGCAAGGTACGCTCGCCGCCAAGTACGACGACGGCGCACCAGTCAAGCGCGGCGACGATCTGATCACGTCGATTTCGCTGACCGATCCCGAGAAGGCGTTCCAATGGGACGCGGATTCCCGGCGTTTCGTCCAGTTCTCGGTGAAGGCTTCCGTCACGCAGCAGGTAATCGTGCCAAGCCAGCTGCGCGCGGCGCTGCAGCCCTTCGGCTGGCAGAACGGCAAGGAGCCGGGGAACCTCGAATCGGGGTACCTTTCGGTCTACCAGGGCTATGGCGGCACGACGCCGACGATATATGAACCGGAGTTCTACTACGTGCTGCCGACCGGCACCGTATACAACCGCCAGAAGGGCCTGACGTCGCTCAACTCCAATAACGGCAAGAGCCCTTCGCCGAAGGTCAGCGAATTCCAGGCGAGCGACGGGCGCGAGGTCGTCAAGATCAGCTACCGCGGCACCGGATATTGGTTCAACTGCAATGAAGGCGCAAACACTCAGGCATGGCTGTCGATCCTCGGCAACGCGACGACCGGCGTCTACCCGTACTCGATCTACGTGTATAGTCCCACGACGCCGATGACGAACCGGAAGGTCGACACGAGCGCCGCCTCCTGGAACCCCACATGGGTCGAAGGCAGGACGGCTGACCTCTACGAGGTGGGCGTCGGCAGCTGGTCGGTGAACGCGGCGAGGATCCTGATGAACACGACGCAAGTGCAGGGCAACCTCGACGTGATGTTCAGCCGCAACGGCGAATCGAACGACATCGCTGCGACGAACACGTTCCGCGACGCGCGCGAGATAAACATCGAAGTCGTCATCAACAACGGCTCGTCGATCGTGCAGCGCAATCTGCAGCAGTTCGTCAACCTGCCTGACGGCGGCGACGACGGGTTCGGCATACGCCTGACGGGACCCGTCACGACGGCGACGGACCGATCGGTTGTCCCGGACGGCACGACGGTCACCTATTCCACGGCGCCGGCCACATTGAGCGCGAGGGCGGTGCCCGATACGACCTCCTACGTGGACGCGGCACACGTCACCGACTGGACGGCGATCCGCTCGGTACTCATCACGGTGCCGCAGCTGTCGAGCAACACGGTGGCCGGTCATTTCATCCTCCACGGTATCGACCCCACGCTCGCCGTGGACGCCGGCAAGAGCGAGTCGGTGGAATCCGGCCTGTACATCTCCGGTCTGCAACTGACCCCGCTCATCTATCGTGCAGGCGACGAGAGAGCGCCCACGATCACGGTCTCCGGCAAGTCGACGATCACCGCGCAGCTGGCGTACGTCGACGCTTCCGGCACCGAACGCGTCGTGCCGTTGGAGAACCTGACGAGACATTACAGGAACAATCAGGACGTGTTCACGAAGAGCGACTTCCCGCAGACGTTGAGCGAACTCAAGGCCAAGGAGGGCGACCTCGTGCCCGCCGGCTACAATCTGGAGTCCATCCGGATCGTAGGCGACACGACCGCGCGGTATCCAGGTGGATATCCGGCCGGGACCGCCCAATGGGACACGACGGCGCGATACGACTACAACGGCAGCGTCGTACGCTACGAGCTGCTGTCCACGGCGGCACCGCATATGCCGATCACCGGAGCGGACGGCTTCTGGAACGTGTTCACGTTGTCCGCGCTGCTCGCCGGCATGACGCTCATTCCGGGTTGGTACGTCTTCTCCGGACTGCGCAGGCGCCACGGACGCTGAGCGCGCGGTCGGCGCATTTGCTAAGCTCGCCCTGTGACACGCTTACGAATCGATCTGGCATACAACGGCGCCGCCTTCCACGGATGGGCGGTGCAACCGCAGGGCAGGACCGTGCAGGGGACGATTGAAGAGGCCTTGGACAGGATCCTCGGATTGCGCGGCGGGGATGACGGTACAGGCGTGGCTCGGCTGACCGTCGCCGGACGCACCGACGCCGGCGTGCACGCCTCGCATCAGGTCTGCCATCTCGATGTCGACGATGCCGCGCTCGCGCGCTGCGTCGGGCATATGCGGCTCACGCCGGTGCAGGCGCTTGCGACGAGGCTGTCGCGCATGATGCCCGACGACATCGCGATCCACGACGTCACCGTCGCGCCGGACGGCTTCGACGCGCGCTTCTCCGCGCTCGAACGCACCTACGTGTACCGCATCGCCGACGCGCATGCGCCGTGGGATCCGCGGCTCAAGGACTTTGTGTGGCGCACCGATCGCGAGCTTGACGTTGAGCGGATGAACGAGGCCGCCGCGCTGACGCTCGGGCTGCACGACTTCGGCTCCTTCGCCATCGCGAATCCGGGAGGGACGACGATTCGCGACGTGAAGAGCGCGTATTGGGCGCGCGTGCCGGCGCGGCCGCTGCTCGACGCGGGCATGGGGGAGCGCTACCGGACGCCCGCCGTTGAATCGGGGCTGCTGTGCTTCACAATCGTCGCCGACGCCTTCGCACGCAACATGGTGCGCTCGCTCGTCGGCGCCTGCGTGCAGGTGGGTATGGGCAAACGCGATGTCGACTGGTTCTCAGGCAAGATGGCAGTGCCGTTGCGCGAAGGGTCGACCGGGCCGATCGCGCCGCAGGGACTGACGCTCGAACATATCGCATACCCGGCCGACGGCGATCTGGCGGCCCGCGCCGAGGCAATCCGCGCGCGTCGTACGCTGCCGGGCGAGTGAGAGTGCCGGCGGCGTACGGTGTGACGGCTGTGGTGGCAGTTGGCGGTTGAGTTCAATCGCATACTGCCGTTTGACGGCGCTGCAGCGGCAGTTGATGGTTGAAGTCAATCACGGACTGCTGTCGGGGAAAGAGAGAGCGGGTGGTGCGGTTCGGCGTACGGGGACCACCACTCTAATCACCCCCCTCGCCCCGTTGTTCACCCCGTTCGGGCTGCTGAATGACGCCGATCGAGGGGAATCGGTGTACTGGGGGTGATACCGCGAAACCCTTGGAACCACTGGGGATACAGCATGAAAAAAGGGCTTCCGGGCGAAGCCGGAAACCCTAGTGGCGGATGAGGCGAGATTCGAACTCGCGGAGGGGGTTGCCCTCACACGCTTTCGAGGCGTGCTCCTTAGACCGCTCGGACACTCATCCATTCGTCGCAATCAAGCAACTTGTTCATTATGCCACAGGCTGTGGGCACGTCAAATCATCGGCATGTCGCACACAGAATCGGGTGTTGTGGACATGCCGCCGAACGGTTAAAGGGAGGCCGGCGACCGGATGTCGTGGGTGTGCAGTCAGAAGGACAGGGCGGCAGAGGGCGGAGAGTGACAGAGGAACAACAGAGAGGCGGATGCACAGTCAAACGTAAGGCTGAGCATGATCGATCGAATCAGCTGAAATCGATCAGGTGAATCGGGGGATCAGGCGAAGAGGGCGGGGTCGGTGGAGGGATAGCCGAGGGTGAAGGCGGTGTAGGCGTGTGTTGCGATGAGCATCGACAGCTGCGCGAGGGCGGCGCGCGTCTTCGTGCGCTGCTGCTGCGTCATCGTCGTGTAATCGACATGCGCGGAGGAGTCGAAGGCCGCGAGCTCTTCGCGTGCGCAGTCGATCTCCAGGACGGCGACGGTGTTCGCGCGTAGGCCGGTCGCCGGGTCGACGACGTCCGCGCTGTGCGCCGTGAGCTCCTGCGTCGCATACACTTTGCGGCGCAGGTCCTTCGCACCGTCGGACAGATACATGAGCCGCGACGCCGTTTCCTTGTGATCGTCGCTCATCGCGAGCAGGCCGCCGTCCTTGACGAGCGCGGCCGTCGACGCGTCGGAGGCGACGCCGTCGGCGAAACGGCCGGCGAGCACTTCGGTGGCGAATCCGGCACGATCCTCGGCGAGTGCGAGTTTTGCGAGCGCGTCGCCGCCGATGCCGAGTTCGTCGACGTCGTCGAGACGTGTGACGGTGAGCGGCTCGTAGGAGAATCCGGACGTGCGGGCGAGCGCATGCGCGGCGGCCTGCGCCTGTGCGCTGCGCAGTGTGCCCTCGGCGAAACGTGCGGGGCATTGGATGGCGACGTCGAGCCAACGGTGCGTCGCGTCCTCGAAGGCCGTGTATCGCGCGATTTTCGGCGCGCCCTCCTCGGCGCCGCGCGTCGACGACACATCGGCTTCGGTGAGCAGCGTCTCGCAGACGTCGACGCTGCGCTCGGATTCGGCGCGGCCCGCGACTCGCGGCGCCGCGCAGGACGCCGCAGACAGAACGAGGACGCATGAGACGGCCGCCGCTGCAAGTCGCGTGCGCAGCGTGCGCGATGGGCGGGCGGTCGACGGGGTGGAAGGTGTCTGCATGAGACATTACAGTAATGAGGGACTGTGACCATAGGGCACAGGCTCGTACATAACTTCAGAGGAGGTCTGCACATGGAACTGGACCTGAACGGAATCCACCAGCTCGCGCGCGAGCAGGACATCGATGCGGAAACCGTTGATGAGGCGCTCTCCGAGGCGTTGCGCCTCGCCTATCTCAAGACCCCGCACGCCGCCAAGCACGCACGAGTCGAACTTGACCCGCGCGCAGGCAGCTTCACGATCTGGGCACGTGACGAAATCGCCCAGGAACCCACCGAAGACAATCCGCACCCGGCACCCACGCTCGGCGAGGAATACGACGATACGCCGAAGGACTTCGGTCGTCTCGCCGCGTCCACGGCGCGCCAGGTCATCTCCCAGCTGTTCCGCAAGGCGGAGGACGACAAGATCTTCGGCGCTTTCTCCGGACAGAAGGGCAAGCTCATCACCGGCGTCGTCCAGCAGGACGCGAAGGACACCGCCAACGTGCATGTGGCCGTCGGCGACGTCGAGGCGCTGCTGCCGCGCCGCGAGCAGGTGCCGGGTGAGCGCTACCGTCACGGCGAGCGCATCCGCGTCTACGTTGTCAACGTGTCGCGCGGCCTCAAGGGACCCGAGATCATCGTCTCGCGTTCCCATCCGGAGCTCGTGCGCAAGCTCTTCGAACGCGAGGTCCCAGAGCTTGTCTCCGGCGCCGTGTCCATCATGGCGATCGCGCGCGAGGCGGGCGCCCGCACGAAGGTCGCCGTGCGCGCGAACACGCAGGGCGTCAACCCGAAGGGCGCGCTCATCGGACCGGGCGGCTCGCGCGTGCGCGCCGTCATCGAGAACCTCGGTCAGGAGAAGATCGACATCGTCGACTGGTCGAACGAGCCGGCGAAGTTCATCGCCGCCGCGCTGTCTCCGGCGAACGTCACCGATGTGCACGTCGTCAGTGAGAAGAACCAGACGGCCGTCGCCTTCATCCCAGAGGACCAGCTCTCGCTCGCAATCGGCAAGGAAGGGCAGAACGCGCGCCTCGCCGCCAAGCTCACCGGATGGAAGATCGGCATCGAATCCGAGGAAGCCTACGCGAGGAAGAAGGCCGAGCAGCTCGTGCGCGCACGCGACGGGCGCAAGGGCACCGGAACGGATGGCGACGAGGCCCGAGGCTGAGTCGTTCGTCGCCCGCTTATTCCCGTCGCGCGTATCCAATGGCGGGAGTAAGCTAGGCCGCAAACTGACCGGCGCGCGCACGCGCGGCGCTCAGGACTAGAACGAGGGTGAACAACCATGGTTGCACGATGAGAAACCGAAAGCTCGCCGTGAGAAGATAACAGCTGCGCTCGCATACGCGCGGCTGAGGAATAGGAGAAATTGAGTGCCGAAAGCACGCGTATATGAGCTCGCCAAGGAACTTGGCGTAGACAGCAAGACCGTCCTTGAAAAGCTCAAGGACATGGGCGAATTCGTCAAATCCGCCTCATCGACCGTGGAGGCGCCGGTTGTGCGCCGCCTCAAGGCCGCATTCCCGAAGCCGGGAGAGGCGTCTCAGGAATCCAACACGAACACGAAGAAGCCGGCTGCGAAGAAGCACACCGCGCCGAAGCCGGCCGCCCCGAAGCCCGCGGCCGCGCCGAGGCCGGCTGCCGCACAAGCCGCGAAGCCGGCGGCTCCGACGCCGACACCGGGGCCGCGTGCCGCGCGTCCGGCCGCGAAGCCGGGCGCACGCAACAGCGCCCGCAAGAACGAGGAACGCGAGCAGCAGCGCAATCCGCGCGCCGCACAGTCGCGCACGAACGCAAAGATGGGCCAGCACGCCGCGAAGCCGGCGGCTCCGACACCGGGGCCGCGTGCCGCGCGTCCGGGTCAGCAGAACGGCGGCAAGGGCGGCGCGCAGCAGCATGCGCCGCGTCCGGGCAACAACCCGTTCAGCCGCAAGCAGGGCATGCATACGCCGACGCCGGCCGACATCCCGCGCCCGCATCCAATGGCGCGTCCGACCGTCAACAACAACGAGAACCGCCGCGGCGGCCGTCCCGGCCCGCGTGGCGGATTCCGCGGACGTCCGGGTCCGGGCACCGGCGCGCGTCCGGGCCAGTGGGGCCAGCATCGTCAGGGTCAGGGCGCCGGCAACGGCGCACGTCCGGGCGGCAACCGCTTCGGCGGCAACGGCGGCGGCTTCCAGAACGGCGCTTCGAGCAACGGTCCGTCCCGTGGCGGCGGCCGTGGTCGCGGCGGTGCCGCGGGCGCGTTCGGCCGTCAGGGCGGCAAGTCCTCGAAGGCGCGCAAGAACCGTCTCGCGAAGCGTCATGAGTACGAGGAGCTGAAAGCACCGGTCATCGGCGGCGTGCGCATCCCGAAGGGCAACGGACAGACGATCCGTCTGCGCCAGGGCGCTTCGCTCGCCGACCTTGCGGAGAAGATCAACGTCAACCCGGCGGCGCTCGTCACCGTGCTGTTCCATCTCGGCGAGATGGCCACGGCGACGCAGTCGCTCGACGAGGCGACGTTCCAGATCCTCGGCGAGGAGATTGGCTGGAACATCAAGATCGTCTCCGCCGAGGAGGAGGACAAGGAGCTGCTCCAGCAGTTCGACATCGACCTCGAATCGGAGGAACTGCAGGAAGACGAGGATCTCAAGCCGCGTCCGCCGGTCGTCACCGTCATGGGCCACGTCGACCACGGCAAGACGCGCCTGCTCGACACGATTCGCCGCACGAACGTCATCTCGCGCGAGGCCGGCGGCATCACGCAGCGCATCGGCGCCTATCAGGTGACCGTCGATCTCGAGGGCGAGGAACGCAAGATCACGTTCCTCGACACCCCGGGCCACGAGGCTTTCACAGCGATGCGCGCCCGTGGCGCCGAGCTCACCGATGTGGCGATCCTCGTCGTCGCGGCCGATGACGGCGTCATGCCGCAGACCGTCGAGGCGATCAACCACGCGCAGTCGGCGCATGTGCCGATCGTCGTCGCCGTCAACAAGATCGACGTCGAAGGCGCCAACCCGGAGAAGGTGCGCGGCCAGCTCACCGAGTTCGGCCTGATCCCGGAGGAATACGGCGGCAACACGATGTTCGTCGACATCTCCGCGAAGCAGGGCACGAACGTCGACAAGCTGCTCGAAGCCGTGCTGCTCACGGCCGACGCGGAACTCGATCTGCGCGCCAATCCGGACATGGACGCGCGCGGCGCGACCGTCGAAGCGAGGCTCGACAAGGGCCGCGGCGCCGTCGCGACCGTGCTCGTGCAGTCCGGCACGCTGCACATCGGCGACTCGATCGTGGCCGGCACGTCCTACGGACGCGTCCGCGCGATGCTCGACGAGAACGGCAAGAACATGGAGGCCGCAGGCCCGTCGACGCCGGTCCAGGTGCTGGGCCTGACGTCGGTGCCGACCGCGGGCGACCTGTTCCTCGTCGCTCCGGACGACCGCGCTGCACGCCAGATCGCCGAGAAGCGCCAGGCCACCGAACGCGCCGCGCAGCTCGCGAAGCGCCGCAAGGTCGTCTCGCTCGAGGACTTCAAGAAGAAGCTCGCCGAATCCGAGATCGATATGCTCAACATCGTCATCAAGGGCGACTCGTCCGGCTCGGTTGAGGCGCTTGAGGACTCGCTGATGAAGATCGAGGTCTCCGACGAGGTCGGCATCCAGGTGATCCACCGCGGCGTTGGCGCAATCACGCAGAACGACGTCAACCTCGCGAGCGTCGACAAGGCCGTCATCATCGGCTTCAACGTGCGTCCGAACCGTCAGGTCGCGGACCTCGCCGAGCGCGAAGGCGTCGAGATCAAGTACTACTCGGTCATCTACAAGGCGATCGAGGACATCGAGGCGTCGCTCAAGGGCATGCTCAAGCCGGAGTACGAGGAAGTCACGACCTCGCATTCGGAGATCCGCGAGATCTTCCGCTCGTCGAAGTTCGGCAACATCGCCGGCGTCATGGTCCTCGACGGCGAAGTCAAGCGCGGCACGAAGGCGCGCATCCTGCGCGACGGCGTCGCGACCGTCAACGACCTCGAGATCAGCTCGCTGCGCCGCTTCAAGGACGACGTCAAGTCGGTCACCGAAGGCTACGAGGCGGGCATCAACCTCGGCTCGTTCAACGACATCGAGATCGGCGACATCATCGAGACCTTCGAGATGCGCGAGATCGAACGCAAGTAAGCTGCGCCGATCAGTCGGCAACCAGTCGGCAAACGCTGAGCGAAACGCCCATGGCCCTTCGGCTATGGGCGTTTCCCATTGCGCGCGACATTCGGGTACGCTGGACTCTAGCGCGAGACGAAACCAGACACGGCAGTAAGGAAAGAAGAACCATGCAGTCAACCAATCCGCGCGCCGCACGCATCGCGGCGCTCATCCAGCGCGTCATCGCATCGAACATGGAGTCGACGCTGCACGACAAGCGGCTCAAGAACGTGACGATCACCGACGTCCACGTGACCAACGATCTACAGATCGCGAAGGTCTACTGGACGACGCTGTCGCACACCGGCAACGACGACGGCGAGCGCAAGCGCGCACGCACGGCGCTCAACCAGGCGAAGGGGCGCCTGCGTTCGGTCGTCGGCGCGAAGGCTGGCCTGAGGCTCACGCCGCAGCTGGAGTTCATCTTCGACGAAGTGCCCGGCGAAGCGCATGAGATCGAGGACATCCTCGTCACCGCGCGCAAACGCGACGAGGAGCTCGCGAAGATGCGCGCGAGCGCGCAGTACGCCGGCGACGCCGACCCGTATCGCCACGACGACTTCGAGCAGGAGGACCTCGCCGACCATGCCGGCGCGTCCGACGACGAGATTGAACGCGAACTCGACGAGCGCGAACATCTGAACAAGGACGACTACAACGAATACGACGGCGACGTCGTCGAAGTCGAGGAACTCGAGGATTTCGACGATGACGCGGATGACGTGCCGTCCGACGCGGCCCAGAGGGCCGCGCGCACGGAGCCGGAGACGACGGTCGACGAGACCCAGGACTGAGCCTGTGGCGGCGAAGGACGGCGGCGTGCAGCCGCTCAACGGACTGTTCATCGTCGACAAGCCGCAGGGTGTGACGAGCCATGACATCGTCGGCGCCGTGCGCGCGGCCGTGCACATGCGCCGCGTCGGCCACGCCGGCACGCTCGACCCGATGGCCACCGGTGTGCTCGTCGTCGGCGTCGGCAACGCGACGCGGCTGCTCAACGTCATCGTCGACCATACGAAGACCTATGCGGCGACGATCCGATTCGGCCAGCGCACGACGACTGACGACGCCGACGGCGAAGCCATCGCCGCCGCACGTACGTCCGCGTTGCCGGACGTCGACATGATCCGCGACGTTGTTTCACGTGAGTTTCACGGCACGATCGAGCAGGTGCCGAACGCCTACTCGGCGATCAAAGTGCACGGACGGCGTGCCTATGACCTCGCGCGCGCCGGCGAACACGTCGAACTCGAGGCGCGTCCCGTGACGATCGAACGGTTCGACGTGGGGGAGGCACGTGCGGCGGTCGCCGACGACGGCACGCCCGTGCTCGACGTCGACGTGACGGTGACGTGCTCGGCCGGCACCTACATCCGCGCACTCGCACGCGACCTGGGCGAGACCTTCGGCTGCGGCGCGCATCTGACGCGGCTGCGCAGGCTCGCCGTCGGCGATTTCAACGTCGACGACCCGCACGTCATCGCCGCGCATACTGAGATGCGTGAATACACGAACCGCGACGGCGAACGGGTGACGCGCGCCCGCGCCGTGCTCGACATCGGCCCCGAAGGCGTCGCGACGCACCTCATCGCGATGGCCGACGCGGTACGCGAGACGATGCCGACGCTCGCCGTCAGCCGTGACGAGGCGTGCGACCTGCGCTATGGACGATGGATCACAGGACACGTCGACGGCAGAAGCGCGGCGATCGTCGACGAGGACGGCGACGTCGTCGCGATCGTCGAACAGGCGAACAAGGACGCCATCAAGCCGACCGCCGTGTTCCCGGCGGCACAGTGAGATGCAACGGCACAGTGACATGCGGATCAGGCACACGGATTTGGCAACAGGAGGACAGCACAGATGAACATCATTCGGCTCGAACCGGACGAGGGCGGCAACGTCGCATGGCCGACGCTGAGCACCACCAAAAAATCGGTTGTCACCGTCGGCGTGTTCGACGGCGTGCACCGCGGACATCAGGCCGTCATCCGACGCACCGTCGAACGCGCGAAGGCGACCGGCAGCTTCGCCGTCGTCGTCATGTTCGATCCGAGGCCAGCGTTCGTGCACAAATACGCGAAGACGCACGCCGGCATCGGCGTCCCCGACGACGTGCACGACGCGCAGGCGATCAGCGGCGTCGACGAACGGCTGCGGATGATGGACGAACTCGGCGTCGACTACGTGCTCATCGTCCACTACGATCTCGCATTCGCCGCGAAATCGTTCCGATTCTTCCTCGGACAGCTCGTCGGCAGGGTCGGTATGCGCACGCTCGTGCTCGGGCAGGACGCGCGCATGGGCGCCGGCCTCGAAGGCGACGTGAAGAAGATCGCGACGCTCGCCGAAGGCACCGGCGTGTTCGAACTCGACGTCGTCGACGACAACGGCGGTCATGTACGCGTGCCGGCGACCTTCACGCCGCAGCCGCCGCAGCAGCCGGGCGAACCCGGCGACCCGCTCGCCGGCATGAGCAAGGCGGAACGGCGCGCGTGGAGCAAACGCGTCAACGCACGCGAAGTGCGCGAACTGAGTTCGACGAACGTGCGATGGCTGCTCAGCCAGGGGCGGATCGTCGACGCGAACCGCATCCTCGGGCATGCGCATGGCGTCGAAGGCACGGTGACGCACGGCGAGGAACGCGGACGCACGATCGGATTCCCGACGGTGAATCTCGTCGAGCCGATCGACGGCTACCTGCCGGTCGACGGCGTCTACGCGGGCTGGCTCATCGATCTGGGCAGCGAGGAGGCGTACGCGGCCTCGCAGCGCCCCTTCGGCGACGTCGACGAGGGCGGCGTCGCGTCGATCACGCAGCCGTACACCTCCGGCGGCGTCGAAAGCCGCCTCGCGCCGCATTCGCCGTACCGTTGGCCGGCGGCGATCTCGATCGGCACGAAGCCGACCTTCAACGAAACCACCGGTCGCGACGAGCGCGTCCTCGAAGCCTACGCCGTCACCGACGACTGGCTCGAACTGTACGGACATCGCGTACGCGTTGAATTCGCGCGCTTCCTGCGCCCGCAGATCAAGTTCGATTCGGTGGACGCGCTCGTCGACGAACTCAAACGCAACGCCGACGAGACGCTCACAATCGTCGGGCAGTGACGACTGCGAGCGTCACTTGCCCCGCTTCGTCAGCGCGAGCGCGTCGAGCGCGTCGAGCAGCGAACGCACCTCGACGATGCGCAGACACGGAATCGACGTCGGCGTGCGCATCGGCGGCACGAGCGCCGTCGTGAACCCAAGGCGCGCCGCCTCGCGCAGCCGATATTCGAGACGCGGCACCGGACGCACCTGACCGGTCAGCGAGATCTCGCCGATCGCGCACGTCGACCGCGCGATCGGCGTGGACGTGGCCGCGCTCGCGAGCGCCGCGACGATCGCCAGATCGCAGCTCGGCTCCTTCGCGACGCCGCCGGCGATCGTCGAAATATACAGATCGCGGCTGAGTAGCGACAGGCCGCCGTGGCGGTACAGCACGGCGACGAGCATCGCGATGCGGTTCGAGTCGACGCCGTTGACGGCGCGCCGCGGCGTCGGCAGCACCGAGTCGGTGACGAGCGCCTGCACCTCCACCGGCAGCGAACGGTGGCCGTCGAGCGTGAACGTGACGCATGTGCCGTCGACGGGCGTCTCGTTCGACGACAGGAACAGGCCGGCCGGGTCGGTGACCTCCTCGATGCCGACGCCGCTCATGTCGAAGCAACCGACCTCATCGGTCGGGCCGAAACGGTTCTTCACGGCGCGCAGCAGACGCAGCGCCGTCTGCGGTTCGCCTTCGAACTGGCAGACGACGTCGACGAGATGTTCGAGCGTGCGTGGACCGGCGATCGAGCCGTCCTTCGTGACGTGGCCGACGAGCAGCACCGGCACGTCGAGCGATTTCGCCGTGTCGATCAGCGCGCTCGCGACTTCGCGCACCTGCGTCGAGCCGCCACAGATGCCATCGACGTCCTGCGAGACGATCGTCTGCGCCGAATCGACGATCGCGAGCGCCGGACGGTGCTGTTCGATGAGGCCGAGCGCGGTGGCGAGGTCGGTCGTCGAGGCGAGCAGCAGGTTCGGCTCGACGGCGTCGATGCGCGAGGCGCGCAGCCGCACCTGTGCCTGCGACTCCTCGCCGGAGATGTACAGGACGTTGCCGGACGGCGTGGCGCGCGCGATGTTGCCGGCCGTCTCCAGCAGCAGCGTGGATTTGCCGATGCCGGGTTCGCCGGCGATGAGCACGACCGAGCCGGGGACGATGCCTCCGCCGAGCACACGGTCGAATTCGCCGAAGCCGGTGGGCACGCGCGTGACCGAAGCCGTGTCGACGTCGGTGATCGGTTGCGCGGCGCTCAGCGCGACTGCCGTCGGCGCTGTGCGCGACGTGCGTCCGGGCGCGGCCGTGCGCTGTCCGGAGGCGGCGGGACGCGCCTCGTGGAACTCCTCGATCGTGCCCCATTGGCCGCATTCGGGACAGCGACCGAACCATTTCGCGCCGGTCCATCCGCATTCGGTGCATACGTAACTCGTCGTGCTTTTCGCCATATGCAGCAACCTAGCGGCCTTCGCGTGCGCGCGCAAGAGTGCGGCGATTATGGTGGCTGTGGCGGTCGTGGCGGTGAGAAGCGCACGCCGACCCCGGGCGCCGCGCATAACTCTATAGTTCGGGTCGATCATCGAGCGATGCATGCAGACGGATAGACATGCGCGTCGCAATCGCACGGATGCGCACATCCGCCGGGAGATGACGATCATCGGCGCACGGCATCGCACAGTATCAAACAACCTGATGACGTGGACGGCGGCCGGATGAGGAGGCGTCCTCTCATGGCTCAGCAATACGGACCAACTATCGAGTTATGCGGGAGGCAGGGCAGAGAAGCCATGCGGGGGCATGCATGCGCATGACGGATGCCCTGATGATGCGATCATGCCGCGCAGGCCGTATGCGGGTGCGCGTGTGGCGGATACGGTCAGAAGGATGTGCCAAGATTGGCCACATGGCAGTCACATCCGGCAAACAGCAGACGCAGACCTCGTCGACGGCGCGCAAGGCGCGCATCGTCGTGTTCGCGGCGGCCGCCATCGTCGTGCTCGCGATCATCAGCGCCTTCGCATGGCCGGGATGGGCGGTGCGCCATGTGCCGCAGCCGATGGATGTGCCGACGGCGGTCGCCTCGGCGAGTCCGACGATTGACGCGAAGGCGCTGCCGGCGAACGCGTCCGAACTGCTCAAGGCGATGCCCGAGCATGTCTCCGACTTCGCGCGCACCGACGCGCAAGCCACCGACGAATGGGACGCCTCGTCGCCGCTCGAGGAGTATCGGCTCACCTATTCGACAGGCGACGAAGCCAAGGACGTGCAGGTCGTCGTCGGACAGTGGACGAGCGAGCAGGAGGCGGTCTCGCAGTACAACGCGCTCACGAAGGTGCTCGACGGCGACGAGATAGCCGCGGGCAACGTCAAGGTCAACGGCGCGAACACCGGCGCCTACGTCGTGAACGCGGACAAGGGCGACGACGCGAAGGCGGTAGCGGTGTGGCGCAACGACACCGTATGCGTGCGCATCAGCGGGCCGAAGGCCTCCGTCGAGACCGTGTTTAAGCTGTTCCCGCTGTGAGCGCAGCGCGTGCCGACTCGCGAAAGTCGGCTGAACAGTGTAACGTTAGGCAAGTTGCAAACTTTCAAGTAAGGAACGGAGGCTGACGATGGGCTCGGTCATCAAGAAGCGCCGCAAGCGGATGAGCAAGAAGAAGCACCGCAAACTGCTGCGTAAGACTCGCCACCAGCGCAAGTAGTCTTACCGCGCGATACAGCGTTCATGCGATCCCGCGGCCATGCACGATCCTCGTGCGGGCCGCGGGATCGTCTTTTACCGGCGGGCCGCGCGTGCGCGTACATTGGAACCCATGACGATCACAGTTTCCACAGACGGCTCCGCGCTCGGCAATCCCAACGGCCCGATGGGCTGGGCATGGGCGGACCATCCGACGCGCGAGACGCGCGGGCACGACCACACCGGCGACTGCGACGCCGGCGGCGCGACGAACGGCACGAACCAGATAGGCGAACTGTGCGCCGTGCTCGAGGCGCTGCGCACGCATCCGGGCGACGAGGAGCTCGTCATCGAAACCGATTCGCAGTACGCGATCAACTGTTCGACGAAATGGGTGCACGGCTGGAAGAAGAACGGCTGGAAGAACTCGAAGAAGGAGCCGGTGAAAAACGCCGAGCTCATCCGCGCAATCGACGACGAGATCCGCCGACGCGAAGGACCCGTGCGCTTCGTGTGGGTCAAGGGGCACGCCGGCAACGCCGGCAACGAGAAGGTCGACGAACTGGCGCGCACCTACGCCGGCGACTGCCGCTCGTCGGTGCGCGACGGCTATCTGCCGAAGGAGGGCTGGCAGTCGCTGCTCGCGTCGTCGTATGCGCGCGGCCTCGACGTGCCGCTCGACGCGCGCATGCTGCTTGACGACGAACTGTCGGCCGCCGACTACCGGCGCGCGCGCTGCATCGGCGGCGTCGGCGACCCCGACGGCCCGCAGCCAGTGCAGGACGACATCGTCGACACCGACACGACCGCCGCGCGCACGGCGGACGAGGAATCGGCTGTCGCGCACGACGACGTCACACACGACGATGTTGCGCCGACCGAGAAATCGACAAGCCGGCAGAACGCGGCGAGCCCGGAGCCGCTGCTGCGGCACAGCGGACTGCATGTGCACGGGACGGTCACGTTCACGCCGCCGCCGTCGTCGAGCCCCCACTACGACGGGCGTCCGCGTGCGATACGCGGCTACATCGAAGTCGAAGGCACCGTCGACGGCGACGGGACGATCACGCTTGACGGCGCGCCGTTCCTCATCCACCGTCCGCGATGACGATGTTCGTTCGAATCCACTACACTGAAAGGCAGCCGGGGCGCGACCCCGGAAGGACGAAACCAACAAAAGGAGCGTCATGGACAAGGCACAGCAGGATGCAATGAAGAAGGAAGCTGGCATCGAAGCGGCGAAGCTCGTCAAGAGCGGCATGATCGTCGGACTCGGCACGGGCTCCACGGTTCGCTTCCTCGTCGACGAACTCGGCCGCCGCAAGCAGGAGGAGGGCCTCGAGTTCACCGGCGTGACGACGTCGCGCCGCACGCAGGAGCAGGCGGAAGGCTACGGCATCAAGATCGTCAACATCGACGAGGTCGACCATATCGACCTGTGCATTGACGGCGCCGACGAGGTGGACAAGAACTTCAACGGCATCAAAGGCGGCGGCGCGGCGCTGCTGTGGGAGAAGATCGTCGCGATCAACTCGGACTACATCGTCTGGATCGTCGACGCCTCGAAGCTCGTCGACGTCATCGGCAAGTTCCCGCTGCCGGTCGAGGTCATCCCCTTCGGCGCGATGCACGTCATCGAACGCATGAAGGAACGCGGCTACAAGCCGACGCTACGTCTCGACGCCGACGGCAAGCCGGTGCGCACCGATGAGAACAACTACGTCGTCGACCTGCACCTCGAGCGCATCGACGACCCGGCGGCCCTGCACGAGGACCTCATCAACATGGTGGGCGTCGTCGAGGACGGCCTGTTCCTCGACATGGTCAACGAGGTCATCGTCGGCGACCCGAACGGCCCGCGCACGCTCGTCAACCCGAACAAGGCGTGAGTGCCGCCGTCGCGGCGTTGGGTCTGACGCATAGGGGAAGCCCCCACAACCCGGCCGGGTTGTGGGGGCTTCCCCTATGCGTCAGCGGATGCGCGTGCTATAGGCAGTGTTCGCTGTGTGCGTCACGTGGCACGCACACAGACAATCACTCGCCGAGCGCCTTGTCGACGACCTGCGTGGCCTCATCGAGGACGGCGTCAAGCGTCTCGGGGGAGACGAAGGACTCCGCGTACACCTTGTAGATGTTCTCGGTGCCGGAGGGGCGCGCTGCGAACCAGTTGTCCTCGGTGACGACCTTGATGCCGCCGATCGGCGCGTCGTTGCCCGGTGCCTTCGTCAGAATCGCCGTGATGTCCTCGCCGCCGAGCGTCGTGGCCGTGACGTCCTTCGCGTCGAGCTTGGCGAACTTCTGCTTCTGCTCGAGCGTCGTCGGCGTGTCGATGCGGCTGTACCAGCTTTCGCCGAAGCGCTCGACCTGTTCCTGATGCAGCTGCGCCGGGTTCTTGCCGGTCTTGCCGGTGATCTCGGCCGCGAGCAGATCGGGGATCAGGCCGTCCTTGTCGGTCGTCCAAACGCGGCCGTTGAAGCGCAGGAAGCTCATGCCGGAGCTCTCCTCGCCGCCGAACGCGATCTCGCCGGTGAACAGCGGGTCGACGAACCACTTGAAGCCGACCGGGACCTCGACGACGCGCGCGTTAATCGACGCGGCGACGCGGTCGATGAGCGACGACGAGACGAGCGTCTTGCCGACGCCGGTGCCCGCCGGCCAGTCGGGACGGTTGCCGCCAAAGAGGTACTCGACGCACACCGCGAGGTAGTGGTTCGGGTTCATGACGCCCCAGTTCGGGCAGACGATGCCGTGGCGGTCGGCGTCCGGATCGGTGCCGCCGACGAGGTCGTACTTGTCCCACGCGCCGGCGTTGAGCTCGTCGACGAGGCCCTTCATCGCGTACTGCGACGACGGGTCCATGCGGATCTTGCCGTCATGGTCGATTGTCATGAAACGCCACGTCGGGTCGACCTCGGGACGGATGACGCCGATGTTCAGGCCGTACTTCTCGTTGATGAGCGGCCAGTAGTTGACCGAGGCGCCACCGAGCGGGTCGATGCCGAGGCGCACGCCGGAGTTGCGGATGACGTCGAAGTCGATGACGTTCTTCAGATCGTCGACGTAGTGTTCACGGAAGTCGAAACGCTCGATGAGATCAGACTTGATCGCCTGCTCGAAGGGCACGCGCTTGACGTTCCTGAAATCGCCGAGCAGTTCGTTCGCGCGGTTCGCGATCGCATTCGTCACGTCGGACGGCGCCGGACCGCCGGTGACCGGATCGTACTTGAAGCCGCCGTCGGTCGGCGGGTTGTGCGAAGGCGTCACGACGATGCCGTCGGCGAGGTCGGCGCCCTCGAAGCGCTGCGTGCCGTCGGCCGCACGGTTGTGCGTCAGGATCGCCTGGGAAACGACCGGCGTCGGCGTGAAGTCGTCGCGCGAATCGATGCGCACGCGCACGCCGTTCGCGACGAGCACCTCGATCGCGGTCTTCCATGCCGGAAGGCTCAGCGCATGCGTGTCGCGGCCGATGTAGAGCGGGCCGTCGACGCCGGCCGCCTTGCGGTACTCGGCGATCGCCTGCGTGATCGCGACGATGTGCGCCTCGTTGAACGAGGTCTTCAGCGAGGAGCCGCGGTGGCCGGAGGTGCCGAAGATGACACGCTCTTCAGGGACCGACGGATCCGGGACGACGTCATAGTACTTGCCGATGACTTCGTCGACGTTGATCAGATCTGCTTCAGTGGCGGGCATGCCCGCGTTAGGTGCAACCATACTTCCTTCATTCTGATGGGACAACAGTTACTGCTCCATGCTGCAGGGCGTGGTCGCCGTGCAGACGCGGTTCCAGTTTAGCCTGTGGCGCAGAGATGACATCGATTGCAAAGGTGGCATCGGCGGCGGCTGGCGGCAAAAAAGAGCGAAGAGGCGCGTCGCGGCGCTCGCGGCCGCCCATCGTTCGCAATCGATGGACGGTCGCGAGCGCGCTCAGTCCTTGGCGAGCGGCGCCTTGATCGGCGGGATCTGCGTCGTCGCGCTGATGTTGTCGTCGAGCGGCACACGCACGAGGAGCGCCTCGCGGTCGACGGAGAACAGGATATGCCGTGTCTCGGGCAGCATGTCGCCGTCGACCTGCGCGGGCACCGGCTTGTCGAGCATGACCTCGGCCTGCACGCCCTGCATCTGGTCGATGTGCGAATGCGTCGACAGCGGGCTCTGCGCGGCCTTGCCGGTGATCGTCTGGTGGACGACGTCGCCGAAGAGGTTCGCCCAGCCGATGATGCCGCCGTTCGTGTCGATCATCTCGAAATCGAGCAGCCCGTCATTGAACGCCGCGTCCGGCATCAGCGAGAACACCGGGATCTGGCCGCAGTTGCCGGCCATGAACGTGCGGAACTCGGTGTCGCGCTGCGTGTATGTCTCGCCATCGGGACCCTTGATCGTGATCGACGCGCGGTATTTCGGCGTGAACAGATGCTTCGCGCCGGAAATGAAGTAGGCGAGCCAGCTGATGTTCTTCTTGAGCTTGGGGTCGGTGTCGTCGATCATCACAGCGTCGAAGCCGACGCCGGCGATGATCAGGAACGCGTGCGCATGGTCCTCGTCCGGGTCGTCGAGGATCCGCAGACGGCCGACGTCGACGCGATGCGAGCCGTGGGAGACCGCGATCGTCAGCGCGGCCTCGACGTCGTCGATCGGAATGCCCATGTTGCGCGCGAACAGATTGCCGGTGCCGATCGGCACGATGCCCATCGCATGCCCGGTGCCGCCGAGCGCGGACGCGACCGTGCGCACCGTGCCGTCGCCGCCGACGGCGATGACGACGTCCGCGCCGCGCGCGAGCGCCTCCTGCGCGCAGACGCGGCCGTCCTTGTCGAGCTGCGTGTCGATGAACATGACCTCGGTCAGCCCCTTGCGTTCGCAGTATGCCTTGATGCGCGCGCGCGTCGTCTCGGCGGTCGGCTTGGACGGGTTGATGATGAACGCGTAGTGCACTTGGTCGTCGCGGCGCTGCTCGAGCCGCTGCACGCGCCGACGGTGCATCGTGATACGGATGGCGGCGATGATCGCGGTGATGATCGCGATGAGCGCGATCATCACCGCGAGAATGATCAGTGCCTGTTGATTCATGGCTCGCCCTCGCTTCTCCTCGCCTGCACGCCGGACCGCACCGATGACGGCGCCCGCGCCAGCTACCGGTTTCCCATCTTAGCAAGCGACGCGCGCGTGGCAGCGCGGGCGGCTGCGTGCGTCGCGAAAACAGTGGGAAAACAACGGTCAGCTGTCGGCTTCGCGCATTACGCTTAAGCCATGCTCGATATTCAATTCATCCGTGAACACCCTGAAGTCGTCAAGGAATCCCAGCGCAAGCGCGGCGAGTCGGTCGAACTCGTCGACGAGGTGCTGCGCAGCGACGAGGTGCGCCGCACCTCGCTCAAGAAGTACGAGGAGGCGCGCTCCAGGCAGAAGGAGATCGGCAAGCAGGTCGCGAAGGCCGCCGCCGACGAGAAGGCCGCGCTCATCGCGCAGACGAAGGAGCTCTCCGAGCAGGTCTCCGCATACAAGGCGGACGCGGACACGGCGAACGAACAGTACACCACGGCGATGTGGCAGCTGTCGAACATCGTCGAGCCGGAGGCGCCGGAAGGCGGCGAGGACGACTACGTCGTCGTCAAGAAGGTAGGCACGATCCGCGACTTTGCAGCCGAGGGCTTCGAGCCGAAGGACCATCTCACGCTCGGGGAGGGCGTCGCCGGCATCGACATGAAGCGCGGCGTCAAGGTCTCCGGATCGCGTTTCTACTTCCTGCGCGGCGACATCGCGCGCATGCAGATCGCGATGCTGACGATGGCCGTCGACCAGGCGCAGGAGCACGGCTTCGTGCTCGCGATCACGCCGACGCTTGTGCGTCCCGAGGTGATGCGCGGCACCGGCTTCCTCAACTCGCATGCCGATGAGATCTACCGTCTGCGCGAACCCGACGAGGACTACCTCGTCGGCACCTCCGAGGTCGCACTTGCCGGCATGCACGAGGACGAGATCCTCGATCTGGACAAGGGCCCGCTGCGTTACTGCGGCTGGAGCTCATGCTACCGCCGCGAGGCGGGCGCCGCCGGCAAGGACACGTCGGGCATCATCCGCGTCCACCAGTTCGACAAGGTCGAGATGTTCGTCTATTGCAAGCCGGAGGACTCCTACGACCAGCACCGGCAGCTGCTCGCGATGGAGGAGGAGATGCTCGGCAAGGTCGAGGTGCCGTACCGCGTCATCGACACGGCCGCCGGCGATCTGGGATCCTCGGCCGCGCGCAAGTTCGACTGCGAGGCGTGGGTGCCGACGCAGGGCCGCTACCGCGAGCTCACGTCGACGTCGAACTGCACGCAGTATCAGGCGCGCCGCCTCAACATCCGCGAACGCGTCGAGGGCGGCACCGAGCCGGTCGCCACGCTCAACGGCACGCTCGCCACGACGCGCTGGCTCGTCGCGATCATGGAGAACCATCAGCTCAAGGACGGCTCGATCGTCGTGCCGAAGGCGATGCGTCCGTACATGGGCGGCAAGGAGATCATCGAGCCGACGACGTGGGAGGCGTGATACGCGCTTTCCGGCATTGCGCACGGACGACGCATACGGCGCCTGATACGCAGGCACATGCTATACTGGTCGTTCGTGCGCCAAGCACATTGGATAGGTGTCCGAGCGGTCTAAGGAGACGGTCTTGAAAACCGTTGACGCGCAAGCGTCCGCGAGTTCGAATCTCGCCCTATCCGCCGACTAAGGGCTTCCGGTTTCGACCGGAAGCCCTTTTTTCATGCCGTTGTCATGCCTTGTGGCGGCCGTCGGGCCGTCAGGGAGGTCAGACATAGAGGTCATGTGGGGAGCCGCACCGGCCGCGCGCATGTTACGGCCGTGTGTCCGCGGAGGGGGAGCGGGGCGTTTTCGTAACCAACCAAAAACATGGCGATTATGTAAGTGAGCAGGTGCTCGTTTATGTTTGCCGATATCCGGACGCAGTCGGCGCCGGAGATCAACGATACGAGAAACCCAAGTGAAGGCAATGCATAACAACGATTCGTGAGCATATCCGCTCCGTTCCCGACCGAAAGAAGGCGACGATGACCGCACCATCCATACCCGCACCGCATCTGGACCAGAGCACATGCTCACCACAATCCGGCATTCCTCCGGTCGCCACGGCCGGCCAGCGTGCGGCAACGTCGCGCGCTGGTCTGGGCACGCCGGCGATCACGATGATGGTCGTCGCCGCGGCCGCGCCGCTCACCGTGCTCAGCGGCGGCACGCCGCTCGGCATCCTCACCGGCAACGGCGCCGCGTTCCCGGTGAGCTTCCTCGTCGTCGGCGTCGCCCTGCTGCTCTTCTCGATCGGCTTCTCCGCGATGAGCCGCCACGTGACCGGCTCCGGCGGCTTTTTCAACGCGATTGGCCGCGGCCTGCACCCGATGTTCGGCCTCGGCGCGTCGACGCTTGCGCTGTTCACTTATCTGATGATCCAGTCGGCGATCGTCTGCTTCCTCGGCATGCAGATCTGTACATGCCTCGCCTCGATCGCCGGGCTGACGGTGCCGTGGTGGGTGTGTTCGCTCGCGGCCGCCGCGCTCGCCGGCGTCCTCGGCTACCGCAACATCGCGATGAGCGCGAACGTCGTCAACGTGCTCATCGCCGGCGAGATCGCCGTCGCCGTCGTGCTGTGCGTCGCGATCTTCGCTCGCCATCTTCCCGCGGGTGTCGACTTTGCGGCCACGTTCAGCCCGTCCGCGTCGCTCGAAGGCGCCCCCGGCGTCGCGATCATCTTCGCGATCGCGAGCTTCGTCGGCTTCGAATCGACGTCGATCTACCGAGCCGAGGCGCGCGACCCCGACGTGACGGTGCCGCGCGCGACCTACGTGGCCGTCGTATTCGTCACGCTGCTCTACCTCGTCTCGTCCTTCGCGATCGTCGTCGCGTGGTGCTCGGACGGCGCCGTCGACGCGGACGCGCTCACCGCTGGCGATATGCTCCAGGCGACCGGCGCGAAGTACGTGGGCGGCTGGTTCGCGAACGTCATCAGCGTGCTCATCATCACGAGCCTGTTCGCGGCCGTGCTCTCCTTCCATAACGTGCTCGCCCGCTACATGCGCGCGATGGCTGACGCCCGCGCGCTGCCGTCCGTGCTCGGCCGTCTGCATGCGCGTCACGGCTCGCCGACCTTCGCGTCGCTCGTCGCGACCGCCGCTTCCGTCGGCGTCGTCCTGTGCGTCGGCATCGCCGGCCTTGACCCCTTCACCCAGGCGTTCTCATGGTTCTCCGGCGTCGCCGTCCTCGGCTTCGTCATGCTGCTCGTGCTCGCCTGCCTGTCCGTCGTTGTGATGTTCGTGCGCCGCGCCGACCTGCGCGCCGGCGAAGGCGTCCTCAAATCGGTTGTCGCGCCCGGCGTTGGCGTGCTGCTGCTTGTGGCGATCCTCGCGTGCGCCGTCATGTACTTCCCCGACCTCGTCGGCGAGGCGAGCTTCGGCGTCACGTGCCGCACGCTCGTCGCATGCGCGTGCGCCGCCTTCGCCGTCGGCGTCGTCGAAACAATCATCATGCGCAGGCGCAGCGACGACGCCTACCGTGCGCTCGAGTCGGCGATCGCCGGCTGAGCGCAGCTCCGCGAATCCCGCGCGGTCGACCGTTTCCGAACATTGTCGGAAGGGCCGACCGCGCGTTCGCGTACTATGGCAAATCGTGCATGTCGCAGTCGTGCACATCGCAGCGGAAACGAAATAAGGAGGACGATGCCGAAGATCGTCGATCACGAAGAGCGGCGCCAGCAGATCATCGACGCGTTCCTGACGCTCGTCGAACGCGGACGCGGCCTCGACGCCGCGTCGTCGCGTGCACTCGCAGCGCAGCTCGGCGTCTCGAACAGCCTGCTGTGGCGGTACTTCGACGACATGGACGCGATCGTCGAACGCGCCTACCGCGAGGTCGTCGCGCGTACGAACGCGCGCATCGAACGCGGCATCGCAGGTCGGCGCGGCCTTGACGCCGTCCATGCGCTCATCGACGAACTCATGCCGGTGACGAGCGTGTCGCAGGCGGAGGCGCGCATCGTCGTCGCCTACTGGGCCGCGAAGGTGCGCGACCGGCGCTCCTACGTCGAGCCGCACAACTGCTGGCGCGTCAAGCTCGTCGATTTCCTCGAGCAGGCGTGCGAACTCGGCGAGGTCGCCGACGACTGCCCGGTGCAGGTGCTCGCCGACGCCGTCGTCGATATCGTCGACAACGCGCAGGTCGAGTTCGCGATGTCCGAGGACGAGCATACGGCGCTCGCGGCGCGTGATCTCGCGCGCGCCATTGTGCGGCTGCACTGAACACGACGCGCGCGGGGGCAGCGTGCGTATTGATGTATTGATGAGGGTGAGCGTTTGCTCATGTAACAGAGTTGACATCTGTCGTCATCGTTGGAAACATATGGGAAACCGGTTAGAAAATCTCGTTGCCTTAAAGTGAGCATACGCTCAAAAAACAACGGAAGGATGTCATCATGACTGCCGCATCGGAACTCTACCCGGGATTCATCAGCCTTGACGAGGCCTTCGACCTGACCGAGGAGCAGGTCAAGGACATGCAGCTGAAGCACATGAACGAATACCGCACGAAGCTCGGCCTCGCAGGCGGCCTCACCTTCGACATCAAGCGCGCCGAAGGCTGCTACATCTGGGACGCGGACGGCAACAAGCGCCTCGATTTCATCGGCTGCGTCGGCGTCTACCTGCTCGGCCACAACAACCCGTTCATCGTCGAGAACGTGCGCAAATACCTCGCTACGAAGCCACTGACGATGGATCCGCTCGCCTTGAAGCCGATCACGGCGGCCTTCGCGCACAACATGGCGCTCGTCACGCCCGAGCTGACGCGCACGATCGTCAACGGCGGCGGCGGCGCGGAGGCCGTCGAGGCCGTGCTCAAGCTCGTGCGCATCGCGGCGGGACGCCATCATCCCGAGCGCAAGCGCATCGTCTCGACGCTCAACTCCTTCCATGGCAAGACGCTCGGCGCCGTCAGCGCCGGCGGCAAGGACGTGTGGCGCCGCTGGCAGCCGGTCATCGCCGACCACACCTACGTACCCTACGGCGATCTTGACGCCGTGGAGGCGGAGTTCAAGAAGGGCGACGTCATCGCGTTCATCGCCGAGACGATCCAGGGCGAAGGCGGCGTCGTCGTGCCGCCGGAGGACTATTTCCCGACGATCCGACGCCTGTGCGACGAATACGGCGTCTACATGATCATGGACGAGGTGCAGGCCGGCTCGTGCCGCACCGGCTACGTCTGGGCGCACCAGTACTACGAGGGTCTCGTCCCCGACGCGTTCACCTTCGCGAAGGGTATGAGCGACGGCGTGCTGCCGGTCTCCGGCATCCAGGTCAAGGACAGCCTGTATCAGGAGGCTTACGGCTCCTACGACAGCGCGATGATGCACACGGCCACCTATCAGGACAACAACATCTCCGCCGCCGTCGCACTCAGCTCGCTGCAGTACATGATTGAGCACGACGTGGCCGGCCAGGTGCGCGAGAAGAGCAAGTACATTTTCGCCAAGCTCGAACAGATCCATCAGAAGTACCCGGACGTCATCGCGGAGATCCGCGGACGCGGATTCATGATCGGCCTCAAGTTCGGCGTGGACGCCGACGGCGTGGGCTACGCGAACCGCGTGGCCGCCGTCATGGCGCAGAAGTACTACGTGCACACGATGACGTCGACGAACGACGACACGATCCTGCGCGTCTACCCGAACATCACGACGACCGAAGCGGACTTCGACTGGTTCATCGACGCCTTCGACAAGGCGATCCGCGACGTCATCGGCTCGGCCGCGCCGGCGGAGAGCTGATTCGGGCACGGCGCATCCATCGAATCGACACAGCGACGGCCGGGCCGCACCACGACGCAGCGACGTCGAGGGCGGCCCGGCCGTCGCCGTGTCTGTGAATGCTACGAGCCGATCAGGCCGAAGAAGTCGCCGAGCAGCAGCGCCAGCAGCACGCAGGCGGAGAGCATTCCGATGATCCAGCTGTGGCCGCGCGCCATACGGTACTCCTTGCGCGGGGCGTCCCCGTCGACGCCGTGCGGATCGAGCTCGCCGGGACCGTAGAAGAAGTAGAGGCGCACCCACAGCCAGCACAGCATCACGATCGCGATGAGCGAGCCGATGCGCAGCGCCGTCCATCCGGCTTCGAGCGCCGCCGCATGGTCCTCGAGTCTGAGCGTGGCGCGTGCGACGAACGCGAAGTAGGCGAGGAAACCGCAGGTGAGTGCCGGCGTGAGGATGATGTTGCCGATGATAAGCGCCTTCGACTGTGCCGTGTACCGGTGCACGAGCGTGCGTCCCTTGCGTCCCGGCGATTCGGCGTCGCAATGTCGTCTGCGTGCGAACGCGACGCAGCAGCCGATGACGACGATGAGCCACAGCAGGATGACGAGCGCGTCGACGATGAGCACCTCGAGCAACGAATGAACGCAGCCCGGCTTGACGTTGGCAGGAACGGCGAACTCCTGGAAGGGTTGCGCGCCGGCGATCGGCGGCGTCGTCCAGTCAGAGTCCGTCGCGCCGGCGGCGACCGCGTTCACCCAGTCCTCGAGATTGTGCGTGTAGTGCGGCTCCAGTTGCAGTCCCGGCAGCGACAGCGACGAGCCGGTGCGCATCTGGTGGTTCGTCGGATAGTAGCGCACCGTCACGTTTTCGTTGCCGACGTCATGGGCTTCGTGGATGAGCTTCTGCGCGCCCTGCTCACAGGGCATCGACGGGTCGCGCGTGCCGTAGTTGACGAGCAGCGGCATTGTCAGGTTGTGCCGGTAGGCGGCCGCGTCGAAGTCGGCGTAGGCGAGGCCGAAGGGTGCGAAGTCGAGGCTGATGAGCTTGGGGATGATGTTGATGACGCCGCTCGGCGCGCCGACGATGTTGAGATACTGCGTCGCCGCCATCGCCATCTGCTGGCGCGGCGAGAACACCGGCGCCGACGTCAGGATCGCGAACGCGATGTCCTTGTCCCTGTCCGCCATCAGCGTCGCGATCCAAGTGCCCTCCGATTCCGCGTAGATGCCGGCCTTCGTGCGGTCCACGCCCGGCCAGTCGCGCAGCGCATCGAGGCCGGCGAGGTAATCCTCGGCGTTCGACATGTAGTCGCGCGACAGCGGCGTGTAGTTGTCGAGTCGTTTGTCCTGCACGAGCGTCGTGATGCCGGCCGACGCCATCGCGTTCGCGATGTCCGCGTAGACCTCGGAGGCCTTGCCGGTGCCGGCGCCGTGCACGAAGGAGCAGGCAGGGCGTCCCTGCGGCGCGCCGACCGGTTCGCGCACGATCGCGTTGACGGTCTTCCCGCCGCTGATCGGGAGCCGGATCTTCGTCTCCTTGACCTTGTAGGTGCCTTCCTGGGGTGTCGTGATGCCGCGTGCGGCGATCGCGGTGTCGCTCGTCGACACGGTCAGATGCGCGCTGAGCGGTTCGATGCGCCAGGACGGCATCATCAACGCGCTCACGCCGAGGAACAACGCGAGCGTGACCGTCGACACGACGAGCGTCCATGCGAATTGCTTCCAGAAATGCTGCACGGTTCCTCACTGTATCGCCAGGGTTGCCGATTCTTCGGCGCAAAGCTCAAAACGCGCCGGATGACGCCTCATCGTGCTGTGTCCGTTCGTGCTGTGCTTGTTCCGTCTGCGTCCGCTCCGCCTCTTCGAGCGAAGTGGCGCCCGCCATCCGCATCGTCCACGCCACCGTCTGCTGCGTGAGGTTGCCGCCATGCGCCTGCGTTCGTGCGACGAAATCCTCGTACAGCGCGAGTGTGCGCGGCGAGTAGGTGCCCAGTTCGCCGCGCAGATACGTCTCGTACGACGTGCGCTCAAGCGTGTCCTGATCGCTTGACAGCACGCGCATGTTCGCGCCGATGTGCGGGAAGTGCGCGACGAAATCGCGTGCCCAGTCGAGCTGCCGTGCCACGATCCGCTCCTGCCGGGCGACCCGTGCGCCGTCCAATGCGGGGATATGCGGGGCGATGTCGCGCCGGAAGCGTTCGGGCTCCGTCGACGCCATCATGCGCGCGTATTTCTCCTCGACGAGGTTGCGGCCTTCGCGCTCGGCGTCCCTGAGGTCCTGCAGATACGACCTGATGAGCGCGACCGGCCACGGCATGAACTGGCTCGTGCGCATCAGCGCGAACATCGGCCAGTTGCCCTGACAGGCGGCGCGGCCGCCCTCGTTCGTCGTGCGTTGGAACATGTCCCATTCGTGGCGCACGATTTCCTCGACGAGCGCCTCCCGCTCGCCGTCCTGCGCTGCGTTGCCATTCTGTGCTGCATCTTGTTCTCGTGTCATCATGACTCCGTTTCCTCCACCGTCGTGGCTCGTTCCGCTGTCACAGGTTCCGCCATCACAGGCTGTGCAGGCATGGCGAGGGGTCGTGGATATGAGCCTCAACATAGGGGCGCTGCCATTCGAGGAAGTCGGCGTCCGCATCGGTCAGTCCCTGCCGACGCAGCTCGTCGACGATCTGCGCGCAGATCGTCTCGATGATGCGCTCGACCTCTTTGATGTGCGGCGCGGCGCCGGCGCCGCCTTCGCCGAATCCGGCGCCGGCGAAGCAGGCGGCCGACGAGCGACGCAGCAGCGTCTCGAGTTCGTCGCACACCTCGGTCAGCCGCATGCCGGCGCGCCGGCTGAGCGCGCGCAGCGCGGCGAACCGCCACTTGTAGTACGGCGCATAGCCGACCGTCACCGGCTTGTTGAGCAGGAACACGAGCGAGGAGACGGCCATCGTGAATTCGTCGATGCACAGCCACGCGGCCGCGCCGTCGCCACGCTTGAGCATGCGCGGCACATTGTATTGGCCGGCTTGTGCGATCATGCCGAGCCTGCGCGAGATCCACGCGAGCCACACGTCCTGAGGCATGAGCTTGAACGATTGGCGCGCTTTCGAGAACGCGCCGAGCGGATCGGCGAAGACGCGCCCGTTCGTCGCGTTCGCCAACGTGGCCTCATCGAGCGTCATCCACAGATGCGGCTTGTCAGCGCCCGGCGCGCTCGCGTATCCGGTGATCGACGTGAAGAAACCGCCGATCGTGAACACGCCGTCGCGTCGGTCGTCGCCGGACGCCCTTGGCGTCGTCGTGGAACGTGTGACGCCGTCGAATTCGCGGGGGAGCGCCTCGTAGTCGCGCTGTAGCTGCTCGCCGATCCGCGCATAGTCGTCGTCGGTGAGCCACAGGCAGAACCGCGCGCCGAAGTCATGGTCCTCGGAGGTCGCGTCGTCGAAGCCGAAGCATTCCGAACCCGGACCGACCAGACCGGCGGCGATGCGGCCGACATAATCGGGATAGCGTTCCTCGAGCATCGGCTTGCCGCAGACGAGCCAGAAGTCGCGGGCGAGCTGCAGGCCGCTGCGGCGTGGAGAAGCCGTCGCGGCGGCGGTTGCAGAACCGTTGGGCATAGTCTCGGCGTTCGTAGTGCCGCCGTCTGCACTGTTGTTGGCATTCGCAGCGTCGACTTCCTGCGGGCTGTCGGCATGCGCGTCCATCATGCCTCCGGCGGCGCGCAGCGCTTCGCGCGCCTTGCTGAGATTGGCTTCGGTGACGCGATAGTAATCGGTGTGCTCGCCGTAGCAGGTACGGATGATCGCGAGCGCGCGCTCGTACTGGTCGACGGCGCTCGCCGGATCGCCGCGTGTGAACGCCACCTGCGCGGCCGCCGCGAGCGCCGACGCATAGTGTGCGCTGCCTTCGGCCCCGGCGGCCCGGTAGATCTCCAATGCCCGTCGTGCGTATGCGGCGGTCTCGTCGAGCGTCGCGACACTGTCGTTGTTGTTGTCGTCTGCTGCTTCATTGTTTGCCGCGGCCTGCGTGAGCAGTGCGAGCACGAGGTTCGCGCAGGTGGAGGCGATGTCCACGTCGGTCATCGGATTGGGGCTGCCGTGTTCGAGGATCGCGAGCGCCTCGCGCAGTTCGCAGACAGCTTCGGCGGGGCGATTTGTTTCGCCGTAGAGCATCGACAGGTTGTTGTGCAGTGCCGCGAGCCGCCGGTCGTCGGCGTCATAGACGCGCCTCGCGCAGTCGAGCGCCTGATGGTAGAGGTCCTCGGCCTGCTCGTAGTTGCCGGCGGCGCGCTGCGATGTGGCCGCATTGATGAGCGTCGTCGCCCACGCCTCGGTGCCTTCGAGCCCGAGGCGCAGCGCGAGCTCGATCGCCCGCTGGATGATCCACTGGTTGTCCTTGTGGCGCGATTGCGAACGGTAGAAGCCCATCGTCTCGTTGAGCACGGTGAGCAGGCCGGGCAGGTCACCGGCGTTCTCGGCCTGCTCCATCGCGTCGAGCAGATAGGGTTCGGCCTTCGTGGCCGCCTCGTGCCGCGCGAAGATGGCGTCGAGACCGTGCAGGAACGCGTCGACGTCGAATCCGCCGTCCGCAGCGTCGTTGTCGTCCGTCGCGTTGTCGTCGTCCGCTGTCGTGGGCGGCGCAACGTCCTCGCTGAAGCGCGTCAGTTTCGCCAGCAGATCGTCCTCGTCATGCGCCATCGCGTCCGCCTTTCGCCTGTGTCTCCGGGCGCGGGCCGCCGCGCCGCCGTCTCGCTGAGCACCATCGTAGGGCATCGGCGGCGCCACACGCCGTCGCTCTGATCGCCTTGTGCGAACAAATGTTCGAATCGTGCGCCGCGTGCATCAATCAACGTCAATCAATCTGACGAATCAGACGATGAATCAGTCAACGAATCACACAATATGCCGATCGGCCGCCCACAACGTCAGTTCGTTGCGGTTCGACAGCTGCAGTTTGCGCAGCACCGAACTGACATGCGTCTCGACCGTCTTCACTGAGATGAACAGTTCGGCGGCGACCTCTTTATACGTGTATCCGCGTGCGATGAGGCGCATGACCTCCTGCTCGCGCGTCGACAGCCGGTCGAGTTCGCTGTCGTGCACCGGCCGTGCCATGTCGTCGGCAGCCGGCGGCGCGCCCTGGAACGCCGAGAGCACGAAGCCGGCGAGCTTGGGGGAGAAGACCGCGTAGCCGTCGGCGACCTGCTCGATCGAATGGACGAGCTCGTTGCCGGTGATGGTCTTCGTCACATAGCCGCGCGCGCCGGCGCGGATGACGGCGCCGACGTCCTGCGCCGAATCGGAGACCGACAGCGCGAGGAACGCCGAATCGGGCGACAGTGGCCGCGATTTCGTCAGGATCTCGGCGCCGCCTCCGCCCTCGCCGCCCGGCACATGCACGTCGAGCAGCACGACGTTCGGCTTCGTGTCGGCGATCATCATCACCGACGATTCGACGTCCGCCGCCTGCCCGACGACGTCGAAGATCGGCGCGAGCGTCGCGATGACGCCCGCCCTGAACATCTCATGGTCGTCGACGACGGCGATGCGCACCGGCTCGCGCCGTGTCCCGTCCTGTTCGCTCATGCTGTCTCCTTTGCGTCGTCCTGCGCCGCGCGAGCGTCGTTGTGCGCGGCGATCGGCATGTGCATGCGCACCTCGGTGCCCCATCCGAGCCTCGAGACGATCTCCATGCTGCCACCGCGCCGTCTGATGCGCCCGATGATCGACTCGCGGATGCCGAGCCGTTCGGGCGGCACGTCCTCCATCCTAAAGCCGTCGCCGTGGTCGCGCACGAACACCTCCACAAGCGTGTCCGACGCCTCGCAGTACACGGAGACGGGCTCGCCGCCGTGCGTCACCGCGTTGACCATCGCCTGCGCGGCGGCGTCGAGCAGCGCGTCCGTCTGCGCGCTCGGCCGTGCGTCGCCGACGGTGACGACGTCGATCGGCTTGCCGTGGCTGTCCTCGATCTGCGCGGCGATCTGCGTGAGCCCCGCCTTGACCGACCGATCCGAGGTGGTGCGTTCCTGATACAGCCAGCTGCGCAGCTCACGTTCCTGCGAACGCGCGAGCGTGAACACCGTCTGCGGCTCGGCCGCGTGCAGCTGGATCAGCGCGAGCGTCTGCAGGACGCCGTCGTGCAGATGCGCCGTCATGTCGGCGCGCTCCTCCTCGCGTTCCTTGAGCGCGCGCTCGTTCGTGAACCCGCGCATCAGCGCCATGATCCACGGCGTGAGCGTGCCGATGACGGCGAACACAAGCAGCAGGCCGCTGACGAGGCTGCGCGCGAGCGTGACCTCGCGATGCGCGAACAGCGGCTGTACAAGAAAGACGACATAGGCGACGAATTCGAGCGCGACGCCGATCGCCGTCGTCATGACCTGCCCGCGCGGCGCATTGTAGCGCATCCAGGCGATGCCGAGACCGATGACGGCGAGCGCGGCCGGCAGGATGGTGCCAGCGCGCGACGCCGCCATGTTGATGACGATCGTGCATGCGATGAGCAGCACGCCGAGCGACGCGAACAGCGCCGGCTTCGACGCCTCGTCGAACAGCTGCTTGAGGCTTTCGCCGCTGATCGTCGGCGCCGCCGAATTCAGGCCCGTGTAGTCGGTCGCGTCGTAGTCTCCTGCATCGTCGATTCCGGCGCGCGCGTCCGCGGCTCCCGGGCGCGCGTTGCCTTTCGCGAGCGGCGCGTCAGCGGCATGCGCGACCGCCGCGATGCGCCGCGCCTCGGCTTCGGGGTCGCCTGCCGGAATGAGCAGCCACAGCGCCACATAGGCGCCAAGTCCCACGCCGTACAACGCACACAAGACGACAAAGGCGAGACGCACCCATACGACGGGCACGCCCAGATGCATGCTGACGCCGCGCGCGACGCCGGCGATCCAACGCCCCTTGCGCGGCCGCATCAGCGGCAGCCGCGCCGGATACAGCGGACGGTCGGCCGCCGCACGCGCCGCGGAGGCGCCGCCTGTACCTGTCCATGTCGAAAAGCTGTCGTGCATGCCTCCATTGTGCCGCCGTTCAGGGAGAAAACCGAGCCCCGACGTCAAGAATCAGGGATGATTCAGGGTGTCCCCGGAGGCTTTGCGCGCCTTCGAACTGCTGTAATGGAGACATGAGCAACACACAGAACGACCCGCGGCCGCAGGGGCAGCCCGGTCAGCAGGGTCCACAGCAATACACTGCCCAAGCCCAGCCGACCGCGCAGAAGCCGGAATCGAGCTTCTTCCGCTGGATTCGCGAAAGCCGCGTCGAACGCACGAACAACCGCGTCATCGCCGGCGTGTGCGGCGCGATCGCCCGTGAACTCGGCTGGAACGTGACGCTCGTGCGCGTCCTCATGGTCGTAGCCTTCTTCCTCGGCGGCTTCGGCGCCGTGCTCTACGGCATCTGTTGGCTGCTGCTGCCGGACGAGCTCGACCACCGGATCCTGCTCGAAGAGGCGATCGACGGCCACTGGGACTGGTCCTTCGTCGGCGTCATCCTGTGCATCCTCATCGGCGGGTTCAGCGGATTCGGCTTCCTGTGGTGGGGATCGTGGAGCATCAACTTCGGTGCCTTCCTGTTCGCCGCGCTCGCGTTCTTCCTGCTCGTAGACAACGGGCGCAGGCGCTTCGCCGTGAATGACGGCGTCCGACCGGGCAATCCGCCTGCGAACATGCCGCCTGCGAACATGCCGTACGGTGGCGCGATGCCTCCGCAGCAGCCTGCGCCGGCCGCCGGTGCCGCCGCGCGGCAGGACGACCGTCCCTTTCGCCCCGACATGTATATGAGCGGCGGCGCGCCGGTGGACATGACCGACGCGACCAAGGCCGCGCCCGCCATGCCGCAGCCCATTGCGCCGAACTATGCGACCGCGCAGCAGTCCACTGTGCCGCCTACGCCGGTGCCGCCGGCCCCCGCACCGCAGTCCGCCGTGCCGCCGACCTATGTCGCGCCGCCGTCGCGACCGGCGCCGGTGAAGACCATGCGTCGCAAGCCGGCCGGCCCGATGCTCGTCCTGCTTGTGCTCGGGCTGATCATCATCTCGATGGCCGTGTGCTCCTTCGCCGTCAACACCATGTCGCTCGCCAGCGCGATGCAGCCGGGCGTGCTCTATGTGGGCGCCGTCTGCGCCGTGCTCGGCGTCGTCATCATCGTGCTCGGATGCGCCGGACGGCGCACCGGCGGCCTGCATCCCTTCGCCTGGACCGCGATGTTCCTCGCCGTGTGCGCGATGGCGGTCGGCGGCGCGTGGACCGCCGTCAACGTCTACAGGAACAGCATCGACCACGACTACACGCCAATCAGCCTCGCCGCCGGCAATGTCGAGCTGACGTCGTCGGCCGACGATTGGAAGAAGCTCGAACGCGGCATCGCCGTCACCGGCAACAGCTACCGCTACAACCAGCTGAGCGTCAACCTGTCCAATACGAAGAAGCACACGGTATGGCTCAACAATGGGCGTCCCGGGACGAGCACGTGCCCGACGGGCCGCATCCCGATGACGGTGACGAACGCGCGCGTCGTCGTGACGATCCCCGACGGATGTTCGTGGAAGATCCTGGGCGCATACCCGACCGATGCGGTCGGCGGCCCGTACACGTTCTCCTCGAACGGCAGCGCCCTCGGACGGTTCGACATCGTCGGCTGGGACAACGACGACATCGTCGGCTACACCCATGTGAGGATGCCCGGCATCGAGGTCGAAGTCGGCGATCCCGACGACAGGGATGAGGACATCGACGAGAGCGACGGCGATGACACGACGACCTGGGTCGACACCGACGACATGTACTTCACATCACGCAAGATGGCCGACCTGTGCACCGGCGTCAGCGTGCAGGACGGCAAGGTCGACCTCGCCGCGGACGCGAACGGGCAGATGAAAGAACTCATCGAATCCGACCGCTACTGGCCGTGCGCGGCGAGCGCGGACAAGGCGCCGAAGGAAGCCGAACTCATCATCGAACCGAACGTGCTCATCTCGGGCGGCGTCACTGTACGCTACGCCTCGCAGCGGTGAGCGGACAGGAAACGGATCATGAACAACACAGACCACAATACGCATGATGACGACACCGAGGTCATCGCACAGCAGGACGCGGCGGGCGATGTCACGACGGAGGACGTCACGACGGAGATGGACATGCCGCTGAGCGAACGCTTCGCCGACTTCGACGTCGACGCGGCCGCCGCGCCGACGCCCGACGACGGCGATACGCGCGAAATGCCAGCGCAGTCGAGGATTGACGACGCGACGACCGTCGTCATCGAACAGACGGGCGGCGACGATCTTGCACCGACGTGCGTCATGCCGCAGCAGGACGCCGACGACAAGACGCAGCCGCTGACGACCGTGCGGTCGGCCGGATGGTCGTGGTCGTCGGATGCTGCGCCCGCGATCACTGCGACGGACGACGATACTGCGACGCTCGATACAGCGACGCTTGACGATACGGTTCTTGATACGACGACCTTCGGTACGGAAACGCTGGACGTGACCGTCGTCGACGAGGACGCCGCTGAGGCAACGACAAGCGCCGCTGATACGACGGCTGCCGCGACGCCACCGTCGGAGCCGACGCCACCGTCCGCAGTGCCGATGTACAGCGCGCCGCAGCCGGCCGAGGAACCCAAGATCGTGCGTCCGAGCGGCGCGAGCGCCGGCACAATCGCGTTCGGCGTCGTCGTCACGATCTTCGGTGCGCTGACGATCCTCGTCGGGGCGACGATGAACAGCGGTCTGCTCGACTACATCGACTGGCGTGGCATCGTCAACTGGACGCTCATGGGGCTCGGCGTGCTGCTCAGCGTCGTCGCGATCGTCTGGGGCCTCATCGCCCATGTGCGCGGCCGTCGTCGTGACGAACGCCGCACCGACCGCTGAGCCGACCATATCCGTAACCCTCACGAAACCATCCGACGAAAGGAGACTATCGGGACCCATCGCTCGACACACGGCGCCGCGGCACTTCGCTTTTCCAGTTACCCATTACCCATCGCCGCGGCGGACTCACACCAACGCCGCCCCTCGCCGTCACCGCGCCATGCGCGGAAAACAGCGGAGGGCGGCGTTGCGCGCTACAGTGGCAATAATCAGCGGACGGACAACAATCAGCGAACGAACGATGGAAGGTGAGGTCGTGAGCGAGACAGGAAATGCATCGCACGCATCCACAGGTGCACAAACGGCGGCGGGGCATCTGTTCACGGCGCATGACGTGACGGCGGTCATGCCCAGGCACGGCGGCGGCGAAACCACGGTGTTTCAGGGATTGTCGTTCCACGTCGACGGCGGCGAGGTCGTCGACCTGACCGGGCCGTCGGGATCGGGAAAATCGACGCTGCTCACCGCCTTCGCGCGGCTCAACGTGCACACGAGCGGCACATTCGCGCTCGACGGCAAGAATTCGGACGCGTTCACGCCGCAGCAGTGGCGCATCAACGTCGCCTATCTGCCGCAGACGTCGACGCTCATCGGAGAAACGGTCGCCGACGCGATCCGGCTGCCGTGGACGTTCAAAATCAGGCAGAGCGAACGCGCGAACGAGCCGAAGGACATGCTCTCCGACGCGCATATCCGTGCGACGCTCGACCGCATGGGCTGCCAGGACATCGATCTCGATAGGCCGCCGCGCGACCTGTCCGGCGGTCAGGCGGCGCGCGTCAGCCTCGCGCGCACGCTGCTGACGAAACCGCGCGTGCTGCTCGCCGACGAAGTCGACGCCGGACTCGACGAGGAGAACGCGGACAAAGTCGCCGATCTGCTCAAGCTCGCAGCGCAGGAGGGCACGGCCGTCGTACGCATCCGGCACCGCGTGCCGGACGGCCGCGCGACGCGCATGATGGTGCTCAAGGACGGCGTGCTGCGTGAAGTGCCGCTGCCGACGGCCGCGCAGGTCGCCGCAGCGCAGCGGGCGGATGTCGTCGGGACGGCTTCTGCTGCCAACGGCGCTTCGGCGGACGGAAACGCGACGGATGGAAACGGGGAGTGAGCTGATGGAATCGTATTTCGACATTGATATATGGGGACTTGTCGCGGCCGTCGTCATGGTGATCGTCGCCGCCGGCATTTCGGCGCTGATGAAGACGGGCGTCGCCAAATCGCTGATCTGGGCGACGGCGCGTTCGCTCGTGCAGCTGCTCGCGATGGGCTTCATCCTTGAATACGTGATCAGGCAGAACAATGTGTGGCTCGTCATCGGACTCGTCGCGCTCATGCTGCTCGCGGCCGTGCAGATCACGATGGGACGCGCGACGGGCGCGCCGAAGGGACTTGTCGGCATCGTGCTGCTGTCGCTCGTCGTGACGATGCTGCTCATGCTCGCGATCGTCGCGGAACTCATCGTGCGGCCTAAGCCGTGGTATGCGCCGCAGCTCATCATCCCACTCACCGGCATGCTGCTGGGCAACACCGTCAGCGCGCTCGCGCTTGGCCTGAGCCGCTTCTTCGAATCGATGCGCGAACGGTACGCGGAGGTGAACACGATGCTCGCGCTCGGCGCCACGAAATGGGAGGCGGCGAAACCGTCGATGATCTCGTCGATCCGCCTCGGCCTGCTGCCATCGGTCGCGATGCTCGCGTCGAGCGGCATCGTGACGATTCCGGGCATGATGTCCGGCCAGATCATCGCCGGCAAAAGCCCGGTGAGCGCGGCGAAATACCAGTTCGTCATCCTCGCGGCCGTCGCGGCGCTGACGCTCGTCGCGGATTCGATCATCATCGCGCTGATCTACAAGCGCTGCTTCATCTCCTACGACCGCTACTTCGTGCCGGAGCCGGCGAAGAAGCTCAGCTTCAAGGATTTCGTGCAGCTGCGCAAGGACGTGCATCCCGACGAAAAGCCCGAGGACGCGCAGCGCGCCGCCGCGCAGGAGCAGCGCGCCTCGATGCGGTAGGGCGGCGTCTGCGCTGCGGGCCGGTTCGTCGGGGCAGTCGACGAACCAACCCGGAAACTAGGCCGGTTGTGGGGCGGATTGTCGACACGGTCGAGGGAGTGGCCCGCTCCGGGTTGGTTTGTCGACGTGGTCGAGGGGTCGACCCGGAAAGTGGGCCGTTTGTGGGTTGGTTCGTCGACACGGCCGACGGGATGACCCGCTTCGGGGCGAGTTGTCGAGCTGGTCGACGGGTCGGCCCGGAAATCAGGCTGGTTGTGGGGCGAATCGTGGACGGGGGTGATGGAACGGGACGCAGAGGAGGGGAGCGGGGCGGAGCCGGCGGGGCCGGACGAAGCCGCGAACTGGGGCAGATACGCGAAAAGCCTCACCCGAAGGTGAGGCTTGTGAAGTGGTCGGGCTGGCGAGATTTGAACTCGCGGCCTCTTCGTCCCGAACGAAGCGCGCTACCAAGCTGCGCCACAGCCCGATGTTGCTTTTCGGCAACAGGTGATAGTTTACGCATCTGTGAAGGAATTGCAACTTCGGCGTGTCGCGACCGTTGCGCAGTAGGAGGAGAGGCCTCGACGCGTGTAGTGGCGGGTGGTTACACTGGTGCGCTATACCGAGCCCATATCCATAGGACGCATATGTGTGCGCATATGCGCGCGAAAAGGACGAACACGAGGACATGACCGAACAGAACACGCATAACGAACAGGAAGCGCTTGCCGGGACGCAGGCCGACGAGACCGTCATCGTCGAGGACGAGGAGGTCGCGGCGCCGTCGATGAGCACCGTCGAACGCGCCGAACTGCTGCTCCAGCAGGATGAGGCGATCGCGCGCCGCATCGACGAGGGCGCGACGCTTGACGAGGCCATCGACCCGTCGAACAAGGAATTCGGGCCGCTCGCGCACCCCGAACAGGTGCAGATGCGCGTCGCCAAGCGTGCGATGATGCTCAAGGACGGCCTCAACCCGTATCCGGTCTCGCTCGATGTGACGAGCACGATCGACGCGGTGCGCGCCAAGTGGGACGGCAAGCTCGAGGCGGGCGAGGAGACCGACGACATCGTCGGCATCGCCGGCCGCGTCCTGTTCATCCGCAACGCCGGCGGCTTGTGCTTCGTGCAGCTCGCGGCAGGTGACGGCACGACGATCCAGGCGATGCTTTCGAAGAAGCAGATCGGCGCCGATTCGCTCAAGCTCTTTAAGCAGCTCGTCGACCTCGGCGACCATCTGTTCGTCAAGGGACGCGTCATCGCGTCGAAGACCGGCGAACTGTCGATCTTCGCCGACGAATGGGCGATCGCCGCGAAGGCGTTGCAGCCGCTGCCGACGCTGCACAAGGAGCTCAACGAGGACACACGCACGCGCAAGCCGTACATCGGCATGATCGCCGACGAGAAAATCCGCAACATGGTGCGCAACCGTTCGAAGGCCGTCTCCTCGCTGCGCCACACCTTCGAGGAGCACGACTTCCTCGAAGTCGAGACGCCGATGCTCCAGACGATCCACGGCGGCGCGGCGGCGCGCCCGTTCACGACGCACATGAACGCATTCGACCTCGACCTCTATCTGCGCATCGCGCCGGAACTGTTCCTCAAGCGCTGCCTCGTCGGCGGCATTGACCGCGTCTTCGAGATCAACCGCGACTTCCGCAACGAAGGCGTCGACGCGACGCACGCGCCGGAGTTCACGATGGTCGAGGCATATGAGGCCTACGGCAACTACGACACGATCGCCAAGCTCGTCAAGGAGCTCGTGCAGAAGACCGCGATCGACGTCTTCGGCTCGACGAAGGTCACGCTGCTCGACGGCACCGAATACGACTTCGGCGGCGAATGGAAGCAGATGAGCATGTACGACTCGCTCTCCGAAGCACTCGGCCAAGAGATCACGCCGGAGACGAGCGTCGCCGAACTCGGCGCGATCGCCGACAAGCTTGGCGTCGAACGCGACGAAGTCGAGAACCACGGCAAGCTCGTCGAACACCTGTGGGAGCACTTCTACGAGGACAAGCTCTACGAACCGACCTTCGTGCGCGACTTCCCGGTCGAGACGTCGCCGCTCGTCAAGGCGCACCGCTCCAAGCCGGGCGTCGTCGAGAAATGGGACCTCTACGTGCGCGGCTTCGAACTGGCGACCGGATACTCCGAGCTCAACGACCCGATCGTGCAGCGCGAACGCTTCGTCGCGCAGGCCAAGGACGCGCTCGCCGGCGACGAGGAGGCCTGCGACATCGACGAGGACTTCCTCGAGGCGCTCGGCGTCGGCATGCCGCCGGCGGGCGGCATGGGCATGGGCATCGACCGTCTGCTCATCGCGCTCACCGGAGCCACGATCCGCGAAACGATCACGTTCCCGCTCGTCAAGCCGCTCAACAGCTGAGCCTCGATTCCTCTTCGGTGCGTCTCGCGCGTCCGGGTGCATCCGCATACCGGCCGTGTGAGACGCGCCGTCGTATGCGGGGGGCGGCTAATCGGGGATGTCCAGAATCGGCGATGTCTGTTTTGCGCCTCGCGCGCGTTTCCTGATACGGTGGTCGCACTTGTGCCGGCGGCGTTCGCCGGTGGGAGCATGCGTCTTTTTGACAAGAGAAAGACAAGAGAAAGAGGAAGATCATGAGTTTCAACGAACAGTCGCAGGTGCCGCCGATGCCGTCGGCGCCGCAGCCTGCGCCCGACATGCAGCGTACGCTGCGCGAACTGAGCGATCCGAAGGTCAAGGTCGGCAATCTCGGCGTTTCGGTCGCCGCCGTCACGACGGTCGTCGCCGCCGTCCTCGCCATCATCGCGATGTTCCTGCCGTGCGTGACCGTCTCGGTCGGCGGCTTCTTCTCGCAGACGGTCAGCCTCATCCAGGGCGACGGTTGGATCGTCCTCATCCTCGCTATCGCCGTGGCCGTGCTCGCCGTCATCCGTCAGGCGCTCGCGGCGTTCGTCGTGGCCGTGCTGAATTTCCTGCTGTGGCTGTTCGAGACGGTCAACACCGGGCATGTCGCCGGCGAGGCGTCGTCGTATTCCGACCTCGTGCAGGTCAAGGTGAGCTACGGCGCGGGGTACTGGCTGTGGGCCGTCACCGTGTTCGTCATCCTCATCGCGACGGGCATCGAGTTCTACAACATGATGCAGCTCAAGAAGACGCAGGCCGCGTCGACGCCGGGCGCCGCTCCGGCCGCGCCGGTGGCGCCGTATCCGATGGGCACGCCGCCCGCTCCCGCTGCGCCGCAGGCGCCGGTCGCCCCTGCGGCGCCCGCGCCGTCGTATGCGGCACCGGCTGCTGCGGCGTCGACTGTGCTGACTCCGGCCGCGCCGGCGGCCGATGCGTCGCTGCCGCCGTATGCCGCGCCCGTTCCGCCGGCGGCTTCAGTCACCGAAGTGTCGCAGACCGACGTCTATCAGGTGCCCGATCCCTCCTCGCCGACCGGCGCCGATGACGTCGTCGTCGAACAGCAGACGGCCTACGGCGACGTGCCGAATCCGCAGGCGCCGACGTCGCAGTCGCCGCAGCAGCAGTGACATCGATACGACGATGAAACGACGATGATATGAAACCGGTCCTTCGGGGCCGGTTTTTCGTTGCGGGGGAGGTGACCGCGGGATGGTGCGGTCAGCGAAAAATGAGGCGCGGCATGTAGAGTGAACATCGTAATCGTCAATCGACAGGAAGAAGAGGAATCATGGACCCGAATCAGCAGCAGCCGGGCGCACCGATGCCCCCGCAGGGCGCGCCGGCGGCACAGCGTCCAGCGCCGCAGGCTCCCTTCGGCGCACCGCAGCCGCAGTACGCGCAGAACGCCCCGTACATGCCGCCGCAGAGCGCGCCGCGCCAGCAGAACGCCGACATCAAGGCCACGTTGGCCACGCGCATCCAGCTCGGCAAGCTGCACATCATCTACGCCGACTTCATCACGTTCTTCGGCGCGCTGCTCGGCGTCATCGCCGTGTTCGTGCCGTTCTTCTCCTCGAAGGGGTATTCACGCGAGACGCTGGCGCTCATCGCCTCGGGCTCGCCTTATGTCTTCTTCGGCTGGCAGTTCCTCGTGCTCACCGTCACGATCGCCGGACTCGCGTTCATCGACAACAAAGCCGTTCCTCTGACGCTCGCGATCGTCTATACCGTGCTCTTCATCGACCAGATCGCCTGGGGCTCGTTCAACACGCATGGCTATGCGAACTACCACATCGGCTTCTATCTGATGCTCTTCGCCGTCATCTTCATGCTCGCCGGCACGATCATCGCGATGTGGCTCGAATCGCAGCAGACAAAGCTGACCAACGGCACCGCCCGCCCGACCGCGCCGATCCCGACCTCCTATCCGGCACCGACGAACGCCTATGTGAACAACGGCTGGCAGTCCGGTGTCCCGCCGACGCAGCCGGTCGGCACGACCGACAACAGCAACTGGCAGTTCGGTGTGCCGAACCAGCCGCAGGCTCCGGCCGCGCCCGCCGCTGCGGCAGTGCCGACCGGCCAGTTCCCGACGGCCCCGGCCGCCCCTACGGCGCCGTCCGCGCCGACGATGCCGCCGACGATGCCGGGCGCCAACGCCTGAGCGTGCTGCACAGCTGAATATGCTGCATATGCACAGCTGAATCGATGATGAACGACCGCTGCGCCGCGGCGGTCATATCGATATCGATGAGCCACGAAGACCTCCACGGAATGTGGAGGTCTTCGTGGCTCATCGGCGTGCCGACGTTTGCCAAACGCCGCGACGCGCGTAGTGTGGAACGCCGACGACTCATGGCGGATGTGGAAAGGCAGGACACAGTGACCATCGACCAGTACATCAGCGGCATGCGCGTGCGCACGCTCGCGCTGAGCGTCGCCCCTGTGTGGATCGGCACCGCCGCAGGCGTCGGCATCGTGCGCGAGCGCGCGGCCGCGTCGTCGCGATGCACGGTCCTCACCGGCGGCGCGTCGTGCGTGCCGGACACCGCGCGCATCGCCGCCGTCGCCGTGCTGTGTCTGCTCGTCGCGATGCTGCTGCAGATCGCCGCGAATTTCGTCAACGACTACTCCGACGGCATCCGCGGCACCGACGCGCACCGCGCGGCCGGTGCGATCGCCGCGCGGCTCGATGACGATCTCGACACGCCGGCCGACCGCATGGAGGTGCCGCCCGCACGCCTCGTCGCATCCGGCGTGCCCCCGCGGCACGTGCTCGCGGCGGCCGTCGTCAACGCGGCGCTCGCCTGTACATGCGGGCTCGCCGTCGTCGTCATCACCGGATACTGGTGGCTCATCGTCGTCGGGGCGCTATGCCTTGCCGCCGGCTGGTATTACGTCGGCGGCCGTCGTCCTTATGGATATATGGGATTCGGCGAGGTCGCCGTGTTCGTCTTCTTTGGACTCGTGGCCACGCTCGGCACGACCTACGCGATCGCCGGCGCACTCGACGCGGCCGCATGGGTCGGCGCGGCCGCCATCGGCGTCGTCGCCGTCGCCGTGCTGTGCGTCAACAATCTGCGCGACATCGACACCGATCGCGCGGCCGGCAAGCGCACGTGGGCCGTGCGCATGGGCCGCACTTGGGGCACCGTGTGCACGATCGCGCTCATCGCGATCGTCTCGCTCGGCGCGGCCGTCGCGTGGGCGGCGACGAGCGTACAGGGGGAGCGGCTCGCGCATCTGTCCGTACTCACCGCGTTCCTCGGCATCCTCGGCGCCGTGTGCGCGCTGCTCACTGGATGGTTCGCCGCGCTCGACATCGCCAAGCGCAACTATATGCGCGCGATGCGCTCGCTCGGGCTGCTCGCGCTCGCGACGGCGCTGACGTTCAACGGATTCGCATTGATGATCTGATTGATGATCCGAACGTCGCGGCGTGCGTGAAACGTCATGTGAAACGTGTGGCTGTTCGACGCGCCGATTTGGCAGCACGCAACGCTAGACTGAAGCGTATGACATACAAACTGGTACTGCTCCGACATGGTCAGAGCGAATGGAACAAGACAAATCAGTTCACCGGCTGGGTTGACGTCCCGCTGACCGAAAAGGGTCGCGAGGAAGCCAAGCACGGCGGCGAGCTTATGAAGGAAAAGGGTGTCCTGCCGGACATCGTCTTCACGTCGCTGCTGCGCCGCGCAATCAACACGGCGAACATCGCGCTCGACGAGGCCGATCGTCTGTGGATTCCGGTCAAGCGTGACTGGCGTCTCAACGAGCGCCACTACGGCGCGCTGCAGGGCAAGAACAAGACCGAGATCCGCGAGGAGTACGGCGACGAGAAGTTCATGCTGTGGCGCCGCTCCTACGGCACCCCGCCGCCCGAGATCGATCCGAACGACAAGTACGCGCAGAACAACGATCCGCGCTACGCCGGCGATCCGGTTCCGGAAGCCGAGTGCCTCGCCGACGTCGTGGCCCGCGTCGAGCCGTACTGGGATGCCGAGATCATCCCGGAGCTCAAGAGCGGCAAGACCGTCCTGATCGCCGCCCACGGCAACTCGCTGCGCGCGATTGTCAAGATGCTCGACGGTCTGACCGAAGAGGAGATCGCCAAGGTCAACATCCCGACCGCGATCCCGCTCGTCTATGAGCTCGATGAGAACTTCAAGCCGATCAAGAAGGGTGGCGAGTACCTCGATCCCGAGGCCGCTGCCGCCGGTGCTGCCGCTGTCGCGGCCCAGGGCCAGAAGTGAGTCTTTGACTGCTCGCTGACTTTCCGCTGATTCTCTGATTCGGCGATTGAGTCGCCCCGATACGTTTCGTTTCGGGGCGACTTTTTACTGTCTGTTTCCTTTGTTTTCCTTTGATTCCCGTTGGGCTAGGGCTTCGGTTCCGTCGGCGCAGATTTCGGGTACGGAGTTATCCATGGTTGGGGCGGATACGTCTGCGTGCCTTCTCTACGGGCCCGTTCTCATCCGGATCCAGGGTGGATTCGTTGACGTACGAGGGTTCGCGGGCACGTTTCCGCCCGTACCAAGGATGGGGCCGTATCGCTGCCCTCGCTCCGGGTACTTTCTCATCCGCGTCCCGGGCAGTTTGGTATTCCTGATGCCTGCCTCAGGCACGAAATCATCCGCAGTTCGGGTGATTGTGTATCCGTGGACCTTCTCCGAGCACGCTTCCATCCGTGTCTTGGGCGGGCTAGGTTGCATGCGCTTATCTATAGGTACGTTTCCGCCCATATCAGGGATAAAGCCGTATCGCTGTGACTTTTCCGAACGCGGTTTCGTCCATGTTCTGGATGATTCCGTGTGCTCGGCATCTGATTTGGGTACGGAGCCGCCCATGCCATGGGCGGCTCCGGATTCCTTCATCCTCTCCCGGTACGATTCGACCCATGCAGTGGATCAATCGGTCTCCGAGATGAAGGGCAGGGATACCGCAACGTCCATGATACGGATGGGACCGACGGCGTATGACGGCTCCCACCGTCTGGTCATGAGCCGTCGGAGCAGTCAACTCCGCTGCCCATGTACACGATGGTCAAGATGCTATCGGGCGCTGTCGGGTGATGAGACCCTCTCGATTTCCCTCACCATCGCCTCAACATACTGTTGCTCGCGAGTCTGCATCCTCTCACGGTAGTCATCGTATGATTCGATCCCCGCCTGCCCGACATTGAGTCGATACACGGCGACACGCTTGGGTGCATCCTCCGGTCGTTTCGCTGATCCGCCGTGTAGAAGATCACAGCCGGTAAGCACATCCAGCTGCCTATCCGAGTATGCTTCGGCCACTTTCAAATCGGAGATCGGGTTAAGCTGGAAGGCGAGATTGGCGTCGAAGCGAAGCATATAGGCAAGCAGCTGCAGTCGATCATCGCGTTCCGGTGTGTCGCTCATCTTGTACTTGGCATCCGCAACAACAATATTGTCTGTCCCATTGCGATAGTCGAGAAGGAAATCCGGGTACATGGTTTTCTTCCCGCCCTCTCCAACATAAGTGTGGTACCCATGCTCGCTGCTTGCATTGTCCGGGTGCTCGACTGCAATTATCTGCGGCAGATGATCGTGCAGCAGCACGTTGAGGTAGGACTCCCACATCCACGAGCAGTTGAAGAGAATGCCGTTCGGTGTGTACTCGCTCGATGATTCCGTGAACTCAACGCCGCGATTCGTCAGGATTTCGATGCACAGTCGCTGCAGCGTGCGGTAATCCTGATAAAACGGGTGGAGTACCGGCTTGCGTATGTTCTCGCTGATGATTTTTCGCCGCTCGTCCGACTCATAATGCGGCGTCGCCTGACGGATCTGCTCCACAGCCTTTCGTGTCTTCTGATCCTGATGCAGAATCCTGCGAGTGTCGGAATCCTGAGAATCAAGGAATTCGATGGTGTGCCGGATGAGCTCCGTCACCGGATTGTCGGCGTCGAATTCGCGTGTGCTATAAGCGACCGATCCGAGAAACGGCGTGTTCTTGCGGATATGACGTGCCACATCGATTCTTCCGCGCGGTCTTGGATCGTTATAGTATCGGCGGACGTACTGGCGGAAGATGCCCTTCGAGACGGCGTTCTTGAGGAATGACGGGAACATGAGTCGCAGCAGCATCGTCCATGCCGATTTCGGATTCGCATCGAAATCGAGATTGAGCAGATTGAAGTGCAGCACGCGCTCCATCATGTAGTTGAAGAACCAGTCCTTGCCGATGTGAACCGGCCGGCCGTTCTCATCACGTGAGAAACGCGAGGAGATGGACATCTGGAAGGTGCCGTCGTTATTTCGGATTAGTCCCGCGATGTTCTGCGTATAAAGATGCAGCTTCGGACTGTTGACCCACGGGCCGTAACCCAGAACGTACTTGTCTCTGAGATCGGCGTTATGCTTCTCATCGCTGAAGTAGAACCAATGCCTGTTCTCCCGCACCTTGGTGTCGATGAGCTGGTGCTGGACGAAATCAATCTGCGATTGGGTAAGTCCCGGAGCCGCTGTGCTCTCTTGTGGGGATTCAACAGGTTCATCTTGCGCATCCGCAGATGTGATTGGGCCCTGCCTGAATGCTTCCTCGAGGGAGATGACCCCGTTTGAGATATCTGTTCTGGATCTCTCTTCTTTTGAAGAGAGATCCAGAACAGAGTTGTCCGCAGCGAGATAGGAGAGATCACCACTATGGGAAATCCAGGGTTCCCACTCGTTTGGCTGAGTCATCATGCCTATTCCTGATCATCCGATTCAGAAATCCCGGACTTGTGCCAGATATCACTGAATCTACCAAGAGCGTTATCATCGGTCGAACCGCGAAGGTACTCGGTGAGCAGCGGTTTAACGCGGTTTTCCCATGTCTCGGCTTTTGCCTTGTTATATTCTTCAGGGTCATTGTTAGCTGCTTTGGCGAGATCCTGGAAGTAGGATGCACCGAGTTCATAGGATTCACCGAGACCATCGGTCTCACGAATCTCCTTGTTGATGGCATCCATGAGCTTTGCCATTTTCTGGTAGCTGTTCGTCGTGATGTCGAAATCCTCACGCATCTCACGGCTGTTTTCAGCACTGATGTTGATGAAGTTGAAGCGACGGCGCATAGCGAAGTCGAATGAGTCGACGCTTCGATCGATATCGTTCATCGTGCCGATAATCGTTACGTTCTCCGGAATGGTGAACTTTCCACCATCAAGATAGCGCTGGGCGAAGGTCTCTCCATCCGCCAACTCGACTTGATGCATATTGGCGTACTGCGTGTCGATGCCAACTTCCCGGTATCCGCCATCCAGAAGGAAGAACAGCTCGCCGAAGATGTTCGAGACATCGCCGCGGTTGATTTCGTCGATGATGAAGTAGTAACGATTATTCTGATCATTGCGTGCATTCGCACAGAACTCCATAAAGGTTCCTGCCTGCAGAGAGAAGCCGTTGCCTTTCGGATTTGGACGAAGCCCTTCCACGAAGTCCGTGTAGTCATAGCTCGGATGGAACTGCACGAAGCGGAAGCGAGAACGATCATCTGATTGTGCCGCTCGTAGTCGTTCGACCATCATTTCCTGAGTGAAGTCAGCACCATATTCCTTGCCGTCGATGAGTTCCGTGACAGCCTTGAGCACGCCAAAAGTCTTGCCGGTGCCGGGCGCTCCGTGGAAGATGAGATTAGTGTGGTTGAGGTCAGCTTTCTCGATGTTCTCTTTAATTGAGACCGTCATGCTGCTCTCCCGCTTGAAAAAAGTTGTAGATATCGATCAGGCGATGGTAAAGGTTTTGCAGTGCAGGCATAGTGTCTGGATTATCCAGTTCGTCCTTGTCGATTCCAAGATCCTTGATTGATGCGTAATCTTTATCGTTGAGGGGATAAAGCTTGATGGTTGAGACGTAGTCCGCATAGTTGTCGGCATCTTCTTTGGGTGCGGCACATGCCTGGAATCCGGTGACTTCCGTCTTGTCATCATTGAAACTGGCAAGGATGTTGATCCATGTGGCATTGACGTTGATGTAGGTGCTTCGGGTGGTGTTGATCGCGGTGAACTGCCCCACGAAGTGCATGTTGAGTGTGACGTCAGGGGTGAGTTGCTCCCACCCCAGTTGAAGATCGATGCCGCAATTCTCCTTGACGGCTTCGATGAAAGCGGTGTTTTCGAAACGCTCGCCGTGGCTGTCGGAGTAGTTCTGCTGCGGTGCGAGGCTCTCGCCGTGTGCCTTCCTTTGTGCTTCCAGATGGGCATATTCCTTGAACACCACAAGTGCCAAGCGAAGCTTGCGATAGCGGTCTTCGAGCGTATCCATGCCGGTTGTAACTTCAGCTGTAGTCATTTCCCTACTCCTTTGTGTTGTCGGTTAACCATACATATTAGTGCAATTTTCTAATTTTGCATGTGGCGCCGTGTCATCGGGGCCGTTGCGTTCGAGACGACGTGTCATATTGCGATTCGCGAGGATAACGCCCATTGCTGATTCCGGCGCCGAGTCGACATCCTGCGCATGACGAGGATCACGCACAACGGCGAAATACGAGCGTATTTCGCCGTTGTGCGCGCGGGCTTCCGAGATGGATTGAGAATATCACACAAATGCGAACATGTCAGTCAGAAATAGAATTAGAATCAAACAAAATAAATCAGAACCGCGCAAAAACAGCGCAGATTGACGCCCCTCCGAGGACTGCAGAATGCACAACGGCGAAATACGCCCGTAATTCGCCGTTGTGCGCGACATCTGCCGATCAATCAGCCGCCAGAACATGCCATACTACGATTCATTCCTTGCAGCCCACAGAGCATTCCGCCACCCACTCCCGCGCACATGACCTATATTGTGCCTCAGTCAGCCAGAACATCAGCGCACAGCGCACCCAAGGAGGCGCCCATGAACATCACGATCTTCGGCCACGGCAATCTCGCCACCGCAGTCGGCAAGAACTTCGAGCTCGCCGGCAACACCGTGCAGTACATCACCCACGAGAAGGTGTAACGCTTGGCGACATCGTCGTGCTCGGCGTCCCGTACCAGGCGTTCGACGACATCACCGACCGCTACCGCGACCAGCTGAACTCGCGGATCATCGTCGACGCGACCAACCCGATCGACTTCGAGACCTTCAAGCTGCTCCTTCCCGCGGACATGTCTGCGTCACTCCAGCTCAAGATGAGGATTCCGGACGCGGACATCATCAAGGCGTTCAACACGACGACCGCGGTCAGCCTGAACGCGGGCACGATGGCCGACGGCAAGCCCGCGCAGGTGCTCATGGCCGGTGACAGCGACGCCGCCAAGAAGTCGCTCGCCAAGGCGCTCGACGGCAGCCCGCTCGAGGTCATCGACGCCGGCGACATCGCTGAGGCGCGCGACATGGAGGCGCTCGGCCGCCTGCAGCTGCGCATGATGTTCGCGAAGCAGATCGGCTTCGACGGCGGCTTCCGCATGGTCAAGTGAGCGGTGACGACCATGACCAAACTGCCACCGATCGAGAAGATTCCCGAAGCGTGGACGGCCATCGCGGACGGCCATGTCCGGCTCGAGCCCGACGCTGGCCGCGCGCTCGTCGAGTCCTCCAACGAGGCGAAGACGTACACCGTCACGTTCGACGGCGACACGTACACGTCCAACGACAACGCCACCTACTGGCAGGGTTACGCCGGCTACCCGATCATCGCCGTGCTCATGCTGCGGGGTCGGCTTCCGCTCGACGGCTCGCTCTCTGAACAGTTCAGGGACGTCGACTGGAAGTCAATCAACGACCGATTCAAGCGGGACTACGCGGGTGCGCTCGACGAGGTCATCAGCGAACGCGGACTCGACAAAGACAGAGTCACCGCGGCGATGACGCTCGCGTACGACGACCTCAAGGAACTGCCGCTCACAATCAAGCGCGGATCAGTGCGGCCGCCCAAGTCAACGAAGACGTCAACGAAGACGAAGTAGTCACTCCTCGCTCACGTCGTCCTTCATGACCGGCTCGCCGGCGAGATACCGGTCATGAAGAGCCTTCTGCTGGTTGAACATCGCGCGCATCATGATGTGCGCGTCCTCGAGCCCGAGGTGCCGCTCGCTCGCGCCCTGGTCGAGCGCGAGCGGTTCGCCGTCCGCGTCGGCCACCGCGCGCTCGCGGTCATCACCCAGCGCGCCGTATCTGCGCGCGTAGTCGTCGAGCCGGAATCCGCGGAACCGGTAGTCGTCGCTGTGCACGCCCACCTTGCGCGAGTCGAGAATCCGGATGTCTCCCGCGCGCACTGCCTCCGCGAACCCCGCGCAGTTGCCGGTGAGGAACTTCTTCTCGAAATTCGCGTTGTGCGCCACCATGACCGCGCCGGAAAGCGCGTCCATCACCTCGCGCTGCGCAGCGAGGTCCTCCTGGAACGGCACGAGTCCGGCGAGCGACTCCGCGGTGATGCCGTTGAGTTCGACGGTGGCCTCACGCAGTCCGAGAGCCGCGCGCTCTATACTCACGCCGTACTGCTCGCGGTGCGCGTCGAATCCGCGGCCGCCGGTCATGTCGAACCGCTCCCAGCCGGCGTCCACGATGTAGTCGGACGCCGGCGAGAGTCCCGTCGTCTCCAGATCGATTCCGACGAGCACGCCGGCGGTCGGGTGCGCGCCGTACTCGGTGACGAGCGACTCCTCGAGCGTCATGCCGTCGCTCACGCGGTGTTCGACGGCGGTGCGCACATCCTGCACGTCGCGGTTCTGCAGTTCGGCGATCTCCTCGTAGATCAGCCATGGCTTGCGCATCTCCCACGGCTTGAACCGTGGCATCGGCTGCTTCGTGTACGGCGTGCGCGGCGGCTGCGGTCCGGTGACCGACTCGCGGATGCGCGCGGCGGTCTCCTCGCCGACTTCGCGCGCGAGCCAGTCGAGCTCGTCGTGCGCATCGCGCAGCTGCCAAGTGAGCAGACGGAGCGCATCAGCGCTCGGCAATGCATCCATGTCCGCCGGCGTGCGTGCAGCGTACCACACGCGCTCCATCGTGTGCGCGAGTGAGGCGCTCTGATGCCAACGTCGGAACGTCTGCGCATACAGCTGTTCCGCGTCGGCGTGGAGCGGGTCGGCGGCGTTCTGCATCGGCTGGCCTTCGATTGAGATGCGCAGCGGTTCGTTGGACACGACCGTGAGCACATCGCGCACGTCCACACCGAGGTTGAGCAGATCGTCGGTGAGGAACACCGACGCGCCGCCGACTGCGCGCGCCCACACGTCCGCATCCGCCTGCGTGGCGCTCGCGAGTCGCTCGAAATATGCGAATCCCGCATCCGTGCGCGCGATGATGTTCCTGAATTCCATTGCTGACTCCTCGACTGGTTGATTGACTGTATCCAGCCTACCCGCAGCCTCCCGTGCGCGGGTGTGTGGTCGTGCACAACTCGATATTTCGACCGTATTCTCGAGTTGTGCGTGCTTGTTGATTGAGCATCCGCTGGTTTTGTTCGCACAACTCGAGGAATCTGCATGTTCTCTTGAGTTGTGCGTGAATCGAAAAAGCACAACTCAAGAATACGGACGAAATACCGAGTTGTGCGAAGATGGGCAGGAGGGAAGGGAGGTGAAGAGAGGAGGAAGAAGAGGGGTGAAGGATGAGGGGGAGCGGCGCGCGAGTGCGGTCGTGCATGCTGCACTTTGGCGAGAAAAGGCCGGCAACCTTGCTAACAGCATAGATTCCACACGGCGAGAGGGAATAGACGGACAATAGGAGACGGAGCGTCGGCAAGATGACGCGTGAATCAGCAACCGTCGTGGAACGAACCGCGCGAAGGAGGAACCATGTACTATTCGGCAGGCAATTTCGAGGCGTTCGCCCATCCAAGGAAGCCCGAGGGCGTCGAGCACAAGAGCGCCTACATCATCGGCACCGGACTGGCGGCGCTGACGTCCGCGTTCTATCTCGTGCGCGACGCGCAGATGCCGGGCAAGAACATCCACGTCTTCGACAAGGACGTGCTGCCGGGCGGCGCGCTCGACGGTGCGTTCATCAAGGGCGAAGGCTATGTGATGCGCGGCGGCCGCGAGATGGACAACCACTTCGAGGTCATGTGGGACGTCTACCGCGACGTGCCGAGCATCGAGGATGAGCATGTCTCGATGCTTGACTACTACTATTGGCTCAACAAGGAGGACCCGAACTTCTCGAAGTGCCGCGCCACAAAGGGCCGCGGCCAGGACGCGCGCACCGACCGCAAGTTCGGCCTGTCCGACAAGGCCGTCATGGAGATCCTCAAGCTGTATCTGGCCACCGAGGACGAGCTGGCGAACAAGAAGATCACCGACTACTTCGACGACGAGGTGCTCAACTCGAACTTCTGGCTGTACTGGCGCACGATGTTCGCGTTCGAGAACTGGCAGTCGGCGCTCGAGATGCACCGCTACATCCACCGCTTCATCCACCACATCGGCGGTCTGCCGGACTTCTCGGCGCTGCGTTTCACCCGCTACAACCAGTACGAGTCGATGATCCTGCCGCTGATGAACTATCTGAAGGCGCACGGCGTGCAGTTCCATATGCAGACCTCGGTCGACGACGTGACCTTCGAGGTCAGCGAGACCGAGATGGGACCCAAGCGCGAGTTCACGAACGTCGCGATGGACGAGATCGCCCGCGCGCAGGCCGAGAACGGCGCCTTCCCGCGCAATCCGTACTCGACGCCGAACAAGAAGGTCGCCAAGACGCTTGTCATCACCGACCTGAAGAACAACGAACGCAAGACGATTGAACTCACCGAGGACGATTTCGTCTTCATCACGAACGGCGGCCTCGTCGAATCGACGACCGAAGGCAACCAGAACACGCCGGCCGGCTTCGACCCGTCGCTCAAGCCGGGCAACGGCTGGGACACGTGGAACCGCATCGCCGCCGTCGACCCGAGCTTCGGCCACCCGGAGAAGTTCATCTACGACCCGAACCTGACGAAGTGGATGAGCGCGACCGCGACGACGCTCGACGATGAGATCATCCCATACATCGAGAAGATCACCGGACGTTCGCCCTTCGGCGGCCACACGGTGACCGGCGGCATCGTCAGTGTCGAGGACTCCAACTGGCTGATGAGCTGGACGATTAACCGCCAGCAGCAGTTCCGCGACCAGCCGGCTGACCAGATCAGCGTCTGGATCGACGCGCTGCTGCCGGACAACCCGGGCAACTACATCCGTAAGAAGATGCAGGACTGCACGGGCGAGGAGATCTGCGAGGAATGGCTCTACCATCTGGGCGTGCCGACCGACCGCATCCACGAGCTCGCCTCGAAGCACTGCAACACGATCCCGGTCATGATGCCGTACGTCGACGCGTTCTTCATGCCGCGCGAACTCGGCGACCGCCCGGACGTCGTGCCCGACGGCGCCGTCAACTTCGCGTTCATCGGCCAGTTCGCCGAGGAGCCGCGCGACACGATCTTCACGACCGAATATTCGATGCGCACCGGCATGGAGGCCGTCTACACGCTGTGCGACGTCGATCGCGGCGTGCCCGAGGTGTGGAACAGCGAATACGACGTGCGCGACATGCTCAACGCGGCCGTCAAGCTGCGCGATGGCGAGCCGCTGACGGCCTTCGGCCGCAACGGCATCGAACGCAAGGCGATCGAGGTCGCGCTCAACCGCACGAAGGGCACCTACATCTACGAGATGCTCAAGACATTCGGCGCGATCGCCGACCCGCAGCATCCGGTGGACATGAAGCCGGGCATGCGCTTCGACATGTCGTTCAGTCAGGCCGACGAGGAGCGTCTGATGAAGGAGGCAAAGGACGCCGAGAAGGCCGCCTTCCCTGACAAGGCCGCCGTCGAGGCCACGGCCGCGATCACGCCGGCCGAGGAAAGCGTCGACCCGCAGCCTGCCGGTTCCGACAAGCCCGAGGCTGAGGAGCACTTCACGGCGCCGGAGTCGACGAAGTGAAGGCGTATGTGATTTCCGGTCCCGACCGACTCGGCATCGACGCAATCACGCTCGCCGACGTGCCTGAGCCGGTCGCAGAACCGGGCCACGTGCTCGTCAAGGTGCACGCGGCCGGCCTCAACCCGGTCGACTATAAGCTCGCCGAAGGCGGCGAACCGGACTGGACGTATCCGCATATCCTCGGCCTCGACGTCGCCGGCGAAATCGTCGCGATCGGCGAAGGCGTCGAGGACACGTGGGAGGTCGGCATGCGCGTCGCCGGACACGGCGACCTGCGCCGCAACGGCTGCTTCGCCGAATACGTGAGCGCGCCGGAGTACGAACTCGCGCTCATCCCGGACGACGTGCCGTACACGACCGCCGCCGGGCTGCTGTGCGGCGCGCTCACCGCCTACCAGACGATCAACCGCAAGCCGAACCTCAATCTTGTGCGCACCGCGCTCGTGCACGGCGGCTCCGGAGCGGTCGGAGGCATTGCCGCGCAGCTCGCGAAGATGCACGGTGTCACCGTGTTCACGACATGTTCGACGCGCAATGTCGACTTCGTGCGCGAACATGTGCGGCCGGACGTGGTCATCGACTACCGCACCGAGGACGTCGATGCGCGCATCCGCGAACTGACCGGAGGCCTCGGCGCCGACCTCATCGTCGACACTGTCAGCGCCGCGGAGGCGCAGCGCGACCTCGAACGGCTCGCCTACAACGGCCAGCTCGTCACGATCGTCGACGTGCCGCAGATCTCGGCAGGGCAGATGTTCGGGCGCGGCCTGAGCATCGACGTCGTCAACCTCGGCGGCGCGCACGCCTCCGGCAATCCGATTGAGCAGCATGATCTGGGTACGATGGCTTCGGACGTGCTGTCGATGGTCTCGCAGGGCGAACTCGATCCGCTCGTCACCGGCGTGCTGCCGTTCGCCGACCTCGTCGAGGGGCTGCGTTCGCTCGCCGAGCATCGCGTCACCGGCAAGCTCGTCGTCGACGTCAATCGCTGATCGGCGAACACAAATACAAGTTGTCCCCAGTATCCACAACGGATCTGGGGACAACTTGCACGCGCCGTCCACAACGGTGTGGGCGGCGCGCAGCGACGTCAATCAGTCGATATCGGTGCCTTCGTCACGCGCCGGCTCCTTCGACGGGTCGAAGCCGGAGACGATGAACACGACGCGGCGCGCGGCGGAGACCGAATGGTCGCCGAGACGCTCCATGAAGCGTCCGATGAGCACGACGTTGATGAGCTGCTGGTTCGTGCCCTGGAAATCCTCGGACTGCGCGAGCATCAGCGTCTTGCGATGCAGCTCGTCGAGCTGGTCGTCGTCATGGATGATCTCGTCGGCCGTGTGCGTGTCGCGGTCGGCGAGCATCGTCACGAGACGGTCGGCGGTCACATCGAGGAAGTCCTGCATCTGCGCGAACAGATCGATGGCGTTCGCCGGCAGCGGCGAATCCGGATAGGTGCGGCGCGCGGCCTCGGCGATGTGTCGCGCCAGATCGCCCATGCGTTCGAAGGTGATCGCGAGCCGCATCGTCGAGACGACGACACGCAGATCGGTAGCGACCGGGTTCTGCCGCGCCAGCAGCTCGACGCACTGGTCGACGATCGACGTGGACAGCGCATCGGTCGCGGCATCGTCGTCGATGACCTTCTGCGCGGCGTCGAGATCCTGGCTGAGCAGCGCCGCCCCCGCACCGTGGATCGCGTCGCGCACGTTGCGCACCATATGATCGAGGTCGTCCGCGACGGCCTTGAGCCCCTCATTGAAGATAACGCGCATCTTCCCGCCTTTCGTTCATCGGCCGCGCCTTCCTGCGGCGGCCTGCCGTGTCACCAGTGTAAGGGACGCGCCGGCCGAAGCCAACCGTGAGCCCGCATCCGGCGCGATGGTGTGCCACAATAGCGGTATGCATATCGAAACGTCCGCCATCATCGCCGCGGCCTTCGCGTTGTTCGCCATCGGCGCGCTCATCGGATTGGGGATCCTGCTCGTCGATCTGCTCACGCCGCTGTTCACGCGTGCGAGTGACGGCATGCCGCTGTCGGAACGCATCAGCGACGTTTGGTCGCGGTGGCGCGGGGGCAGAAGGAAGCGCGACGCCGACGACGATGACGACGACGCCGACGACGATCTGCAGGATTCGACGGCGGCGCTGCTGACGATGATCCCCGCCGCCGCGGTCGTCGTCGACGAGACGGACGAGGTCGTGCGCGCGAACCCGGACGCCTACCGCCTCGGCGTAGTCGATGACGACGCGATCGTGTCGGTGCCGATCGCCGAGGCGATCCGCGACGTGCGCGAACACGGCGGCCGGCGCACGCTCGAGCTGATGACGCGCACGCCGCGCCGCTTCGCCGACGTCACCGACGACGACGGTCGGCCGAGCATCAGCACGGTGAGCAGGCCGAACTGGCTCAACGTCACCGTCGGCAGGATCTCGGAAGGACTCGTCGTCGTGCTGCTTGACGACGTCAGCGAAGCCGTGCGCTTCGCGCAGGTGCGTGACGATTTCATCACGAACGTCTCGGAACGCCTCGTGCAGCCGAGCGACGAACTCAAGCATTTGGCGGCGACGCTCGAGAAGGGCGGCCTCGACGAAGCGCAGATCGCGCGCGACGCGCGCAACGTGCGCCGCACGATCGGCTACATCGACCATATGATCGGCGACCTTATGCTGCTCATCAAAGCGCAGGAGCAGATCGAGCCGACCGCCGCCAACACGTTGCACGTGCTCGCCGAAGTACAGGCGGCCGTCGATGTCGCGCGGCCGCTCGCCGCCGAACACGGGCAGCGCATCATCGTGCGCGGCGACGACACGCTCGTCGTGCACGGCGAAAGCGCGCAGATCCGCGCCGCGATCGGCAAGCTGCTCGACAACGCGCTGCGATACTCGCCAGGCGGGGCGACCGTCAGCGTCGACGTGCGCGCGAGCCGCGACGGACGCGACGCCGTCATCCGCGTCATCGACAGAGGATGCGGCATCGGGGAGGACGAACAGCAGCGGATCTTCGAACGGTTCTACCGCGGGCGCAACCAGAACGGCAGGACGGGCGACGGCGCAGGTCTCGGACTGGCGATCGTCAAGCACGTCGCGCTGACGCACCACGGCAGCGTGCAGGTGTGGAGCCGGCCGGGGCAGGGCAGCACCTTCAGCCTCGTGCTGCCGATGGCGAAAGCACAGTAGGCGGGCGCGTCGGACGGCGCCTCACTGGCCGAGACGGCGGTAGTCGGAACGGTCGAAATGCTCCCAGATGAGCAGCGCGACGCCGATGAGCACACCGAGCGCGCAGATGAACATGGCCATCTGGAACCAGCGGATATGGCCGAAATACCAGCAGCAGGCGCATATGATGAGCGCAAGCGTCCACAGGATGATGCCGAAGATGAATGCCTTGCGAAGATCCACCTGCACCGGTTTCGGCATGGGACGCCGGGCATGCGGATCGATGATCGGGGCAAACTTCATAAACCTCAACCTTAATACAGGTGGGGACACGGCGAAGTCATTCTCAGGGCTGATTCGCGCGGTGTGGGGCGCGCCGGCGCCCAAGGCAATCGCGTACAATGGGGGCGTTCGGACGGACGGCAGAAAGGAACGCGCGTGTACACGATCCACCCGGTGCCCAAACGCTACGCGTGGGGATCGCGCGACAGCCTGCAGCGGATGTTCCATCTGGATGGCGCCGACGCGCAGGGACCGCTCGCCGAAATGTGGTTCAGCGGACATGCGCAGTCGCCATCGATAATCGACGTGCCGGACGACGGCGTGACGCGTCCGGTGGCGCTCACCGACATGATCGCCGGCGACCCCGATGCGATGGTCGGCGCGCGCGGCGTCGCCGAATTCGGCCCCGAACTGCCGTTCCTGTTCAAGACGATCGCCGCCGACGAACCGCTGTCGCTGCAGGTGCATCCGGTCGATTTCCAGGCGCGCGCGGGCTTCAACATGGAAAATCGGCACGGTATCGCCCTCGACGCGCCGGAACGCTCATTCAAGGACATGAACGCGAAAAGCGAGATGGTCGTCGCGCTCGAGCCATTCCTCGCCTCGGTCGGCTTCGCAGCGCACAGCTTCGCGCTGCGCAATCTGCAGCTGCTGCGTTCGCCGGTCGCGCAGCGCATGGCGCAGGCCTTCGCATCCGGGGGCCGGCGCGGCGACGACTCCCTCACCGTCTTCGCACAGGCCGACGCGATGATGCCGGTCGCCGCGACGGTCTGGCCGGAATCACGCAAACGCATCTTCCGTGCGTTCCACACGGCGGTCACGGCCGACGCGAGCGATCCGGACGAACTCATCGACGATCTGATGCAGGCGGCCGCGCAGGCGCCGCATGCACGCAACGCGATGGCCTTCGACTTCGCGCTGCGCGCCGCACGTGCGTTCCCCGGCGACACGAGCGTGCTCGCGCTGCTGATGATGAACCCGGTGCGGCTTGACGAAGGCGAATCGGTGTTCCTGCCGACCGGCGTGCCGCACGCCTATATATACGGTACCGGCGCCGAGATCATGACGAATTCGGACAACGTGTTGCGCGCCGGTATGACCGTCAAGCACAAGGACATCCCCAACCTGCTGCAATGTGTCGACTGCCGGCCATCGACGCCCGTCAACCCCTCCGATGCGCGGCTTGGCGCGCTGCTCATGCGCGACGTCGTGTTCTACAAGCCCGGCGTCAACGAATACGTGCTCGCCTACGGCCACGTCGGCGCCGGTGAGCCGTGGCCGATCGTCGACCGGCTCGCCGTGCGCTACGACGCGCTCGTGCAGCAGGTGCGCGGCCGCGGCGTCGTGCCGCACGCCGGACCGCGCGTGCTGCTGTGCACGCAGGGGGAGGTCGTCTGCACGACCGAGACCGGCACGCGCACGCTGCGTCAGGGGGAGGCCGTGTTCATCCCGGCCGCCGACGGCTGGGTGCGCGTCGGCGGCGAATCGGGCTCGTATCTGATGGCGTCGACGCCGTTCTAAGCCACCCACAAATCGCCGATGCCTCACGAAACACCGGCGTTTCGTGAGGCATCGGCGATTTCAGGGTGCGACTAGAGCCGTTCGACGACGTAATCGATGCAATGCACGAGCGCCTCGACGTCCGAAGGCTCGACGGACGGGAACACGCCGATGCGCAGCTGGTTGCGGCCGAGCTTGCGGTAACCGGAGACATCGACGATGCCGTTGTCGCGCAGCGCGGCGATGACGTTCGCCGCCGGCACCGACTCGTCGAGATCGACGGTGACGACCGACTGCGAACGCGCGGCCGGGTCGGTGACGAAGGGACGCGCATAGGAGGAATGCTCGGTCCAATGGTAGACGATGTCCGACGAACGGCGGCAGCGTGCCGACGCCCACGGCAGGCCGCCGTTCTCGTTGAGCCAACGCACCTGCTCGTTGAGCAGCACGAGCGTCACGAGCGCCGGCGTGTTGAGCGTCTGGTTCTTGCGCGAATTGTCGATCGCCGACGTCAGTGACAGGAACGGCGGAATCCAGCGGCGCGCACCCTCGAGGCCCGCGCTGCGGCGCACGCCCTCAGCGCGTTCAATCGCGGCAGGAGAGAGGAGCGCCACCCACAGGCCGCCCTCGGAGCCGAAGGCCTTCTGCGGGGAGAAGTAATAGGCGTCGGTCTGCGAGACATCCACCGGGATCGCGCCGGCCGCGCTCGTCGCGTCGATGCAGATGAGCGCACCCTGCTCGCGCGAGCCGTCGATGCGGTAGACGGGGGCCTGCACGCCCGTTGACGTCTCGTTTTGCGCCCAGCAGTAGGTGTCCACGTATTCGGTGCGCTCGGGGACGCAATAGGTGCCCGGTTCGCTTTCGAACAGAATCGGCGGCTCGAGGAACGGCGCCGACTCGACCGACGCGGCCATCTTGCCGCTGAACGAGCCGTAGACGCCGCAGGCGGCCTGACGCGTGATCAGCGATGCGCAGATGATGTCCCAGAACGCGCTCGCGCCGCCGTTGCCGAGCACGACCTCGTAGCCGTCAGGAATCGAGAAGAAGGACGCGAGGCCCTCACGGATCGAGCCGACGATGTCCTTGACGGGGGCCTGACGGTGGGAGGTGCCGAGCACGGTGAGTGCGGCACGGTCGAGGGCCTCGATCTGCTCTGGGCGGATCTTGCTCGGGCCGGAGCCGAAACGGGCGTCCTCGGGAAGCATTGACTGCGGAATCGTGATTGTGTCCATGGCTCCCAGCGTAGCCATAGCAAAGGAAAACAGCGGCGTGCGGGGCGCTTGGTGGACATCGGCGTGGATGTTGTGGGTCGGTTGTGGGTTGGTTGGTCGACTGGGGCAACGGATCGGGACGTTATGGGTAGGTTCGTTGACGTCGCCGACGGATCTGGACACGGATGAGACAGGTGACGGGGTGGATGGGCAGTTCTCTGTACATGTATGCACGCGTACGGGCATAGGTGTGGGAGATGTGCATCGGTAGACGGGGATATGTGTGGGACATGTGGTGGAGCGACTTTGAAATGTGAAGATTTGATGGGTTGATATTCGCTTAGGGGAAAGGCGGAATCGCTTACTGCCGACACGGTTTTGACGAATCGTGCCATCGGTCGGCGGTGTCCGTGGAAACGCGGAAGCGTCACGGTTTGGCATTTTGATGATGTACCCTGAATTTTTGTGAGTCGAACGCACGCACGCCGTGCACGCAGTTGAGCAACGTTGAATAAGGAGTGATTTACGTATGAGGCATGCTGCCCACGCGACCCGCAAGGGTGCAGGCGCTATAGCCCTGACGAAGTCCCTGTTTACCACGAAGCACGGTGCGCATTCCGCCGAATCGGTCTACGCCAGCAAAGCCGCTGGCGGCGAAGTGGACGGCCTCGATCCGGCGCTTGCACGCAAACTCAATGAGGTGGCGCCGTTGACGCGTCGCTCGATCCGTGAGTCCGCGCGAGCCGCGCAGCGCCGCAACACGATCCTCGCGTCCGCGTCGCTCGCGGCGCTCGTCGGCACGGCGGCCACGTCGATGGCCTTCATGAAGACGGACGACGAGATGCTGCCGCTCGCCGAAGGCACCGAGACGACGCAGACGCTCGACATCGCGCGCGTCACCGACGCCGGCGCCTCCCGTTCGGACGTGCGTGAAGCGATCGATGGTCAGGAATCGACGGCGGTCACCGGCAACTGGAACCTCGGCGAGACGAACGCCGTCAAGGACACGGCATCGCTGACGACCGCGAAGGCGTACAACGACAAAGTCTCGAAACTCGTCGACAAGGACGAGGAGCAGCTGCCGGCAGGCTTCGATGCGAATCACGCGACCGGCGACACCGGCAACGCCTACCCGTGGGGACAGTGCACGTGGTGGTCGTACGAGCGTCGCCATCAGCTCGGCCTGAGCACCGGATCCCACTTCGGTGACGCGCGCAGCTGGGGTGCCTCGGCGCAGGCGCTCGGCTACTGGGTCGACAATCAGGCGCGCGCCGTCGGCGATGTGCTCGTGTTCGCCCCCGGTCAGGAAGGCGCGCATGGCTACTACGGCCACGTCGCAATCGTCGAAGCCGTCAATCCAGACGGGTCGATCCGCATCTCCGAATCGAACGTCGAGGGTCTCGGCGTCATCTCCCAGCGCGAATTCACGGCCGAGCAGGCGAAGACCTTCACCTATATCCATTACTGACGCCGACGTCCACGCCTCGCCGACGTCACCCTTCCGGCGTCGTCGCAGTGGGGTGACATCGGTTGCATATGCGTCGATCATGGCGTACGAAGCGAAAAACCGCGCTATATCATCAAAGATTGAGATAACGATTGCATTCGGCGTGTCGCAAGTGACGGCAATAAGTTTCGAGAAGTCGTCCCCTGAACGGCGCGTCGAGCATGTGCTAGCGTAGAGGGTGATGAAAAAGATGAAACGTGCTATTTCGATTACTACCGCTGCAGCACTCGCCGCATCCCTGCTTGTGGGTGCGCCTGCGGCTGTCGCAGATGATGCAGCGTCGAGTTCGAATTACGTCGTCTCGACACGCTCATTCCCCAAAGTAAACACGGCGAAGACCAACTTCTTCGCCGAAGCCACCTCCACGAACGTCGACGAGGACTCCAACTGGGGTGGCCTGGAGAGCATGAATGTTCCTCAGACCAAGTCGACCGCGGAGAAGGAGGCCGAACAGAAGGCCAAGGAAGAGGAAGAAGCACGCAAGCAGGCGGAAGCGGAGGCTGCGCGTCAGCAGGCCGAAGCCGCCGCACGTGAACAGGCCGAGGCCGCTGCGAGCCGCAGCCAGGAACGTGAACCGGTCGTCGAAGAGGCGCCGGCCGCGCAGCCCGAAACGCCGAGCGTACCCGTGCCGACGAGCAAGAACGGACAGGCCATCGCCGACTTCGCATCGAAGTACGTCGGAGCGCCGTATGTCGCGGGTGGCACAACGCCCGCCGGCTGGGACTGCTCCGGCTTCGTCATGTGGGTGTTCGGCCAGTTCGGCATCTCGCTGCCGCGCACGTCGGGCGCTCAGGCCACTGTCGGCACCGCCGTGCCGAGCCTTGCGCAGGCACAGCCGGGCGACATCATCGCCAACGGCATGCACGCCGCGATCTATGTCGGCAACGGCATGGTCGTCAACGCGCTCAATCCTGCCCAGGGTACGCAGATCACGAGCCTCGCCGTCTTCTCGGGCGGCTACTCCATCCGTCGCGTGCTGTAATCCCAATCCCCACATTTCACTTTTCTCGAGGGTGCGCGGTTCTCCGGAACCGTGCGCCCTCGTTTTTGTTTGGTGGGGCGATTCTTCCGCGGGTTGGGTGTTGGTTCGCGGGTCGGATTGTCGATCGGTTCGAGGGAGCTGCCCGCGGAGAGGCTGATTTGCGGGTCGGATCGTTGACCGCGTCGATGGAACGGTCTGTTGCGGGTCGGATTGTCGGCCGGCTCGAGGGAGCTGCCCGCGGAAGGGCTGATTTGTGGGTCGGGTTGTCGATCGGGGCGACGAAGTGACCCGCACCAAGCAGGGGAGAAGCTGTCTCGCGCGCGGAGCACGCGTAACGAGGGGTGGCTTTTCGGCTGATAAGGTAGGTGCCGATGGAAAACCACGGTATTCTTGAACGTGGAAACCAACCGAAGAGAAGGTTGTGCTGGGCAAGGAGGTCTCTGATGGTGAACGACAACACGATTTTGGTGGGCGTCGACGGGTCGCACGCGAGCTACAAGGCGACGTGGTGGGCCGCCAACTATGCGAAGCACGTCGGGCTGAGCCTGCAGATTGTGTGCGCATATTCGCTGCCGAGCTACGCCGCCGTTTCCTTCGACGCAACGTACACGGCGATGGGGGACGACAACGCCGCACACAACGACGCGCAGGAGATTCTGTCGAAGGCGAAGGCGATCGCCGACGAGCAGGGCGTCGACGCGCAGACGCTCATCGTGACCGGTGATCCGTCGTCGGTCTTCGTCGAGCTGTCGCGTAACTACAACCTCATCGTCATCGGCAACCGCGGCAAGGGCGGCCTCGCCGAACGCCTGCTCGGCACGACGAGCTCGAGCCTGCCGGCCTACGCGTACTGCCCGATCGTCGTCGTGCCGTACACCGACGACAAGGGCAACCTGATGCATCTCAACAACGTCATCACGAAGGTCGCGGTCGGCTCCGACGACACGAAGTGGGGCATCCGCGCGCTCGAGCTCGCCGCACAGTTCGCGCATTCGTGGGGCGCGCAGCTCGACGTGATCACCGTCGTGCCGTCGAGCACGAACCTCGCCGACGACGAAGTGCGCGGCAAGTTCGAGGACGAGCTCGACGCGCGACTCAAGCCGATCCTCGCGAAGTATCCGGAGCTCAACGTGCGCAAGAACATCGTCGCCGGCAACGCCGTCGAAACGCTGACGAAGGCGAGCCGCGACCATGACATCGTCGTCGTCGGCTCGTGCGGCCGCGGCGGCTTCACCGGCCTGCTGTTCAACTCGACGAGCCAGGGGCTGCTGCAGCATTCGGTCTCGCCGGTGCTCGTCGTGCCGCGCAAGTTCGTCGAAGCCGAGGAGCAGCGCGCCGAGCGGGAGGGTGAGCCCACGGCGACCGTCACGCTCGACGAACTCGTCACCGAAGTGCCGGTCGACCGCGCCGACGAAGATGTCGAGCGGCAGATCGAGATAAAGATCGATCCGAAGGCCGCCGACTACCACGACGACAAGCAGAACGACTGATTGATTAATCGACTGATCGACGAAAGGGCGGCCGCCGCACCCGCGAGGTGCAGCGGCCGCCCTTTCGTTCGTCGTATGCGTATGCGGACGCGCTCAGCGGCGTACTTCGATGTCCATGCGCACCGGCGTCTCCTGCTCATAGGTGTGCATGACGGTGCAGCCCTTCTCGATGTGCGCCTTGACGCGCTTCTTGAGCTTCTCGACGTCCTCTTCGCTCAGGTCGGCGTCGGTTGCGTCGATCATGACCTGCTCGTTGAAGTTGATGTAGGAGTCGTTGTCGGCGTCGTAGGTGCCGTCGACGACGATTTTCGCGCCGTGGCCTTCGCCGAGCGCGTGCTCGATCGCGAATTCGCTCGACAGCGCCGCGCAGCCGGCGAGCGCGATCTTCACTAGATCTCCCGGCGTGAACTGGCCGCGGTCATGGCCGAACTTGATGTGGGCGCCGTCGTCGCTGAACGCGTCCCACGAGCCGTCCTTGTTCTTCTCGACCCACAGTCGCTTGCTCATATGTACCTCTTTTCCGCGGCGGTTGCCGCTGGCCTTGGTCAAGCACATTCTAGGTGCGTCCATGCCCCGCCGTGTCGCCGTGGCGGCTCCGGCGCCGCGGCCGCGCGGGAATGGAAGGTCAGAAGTTGCGGTTATCATGGCCAACCATGCCATTGACTCAGCAAGACCTTCAGCGAATCCGTGAACAGGACGTGCCGTCGCGCCCGCACACCGACATCCCGATGCCGTACGAGGACCTGCTGCGCAGGATCCTGATGGAGGGCAACCTCAAGAACGACCGCACCGGCACTGGCACGATCTCGCTGTTCGGCCAGCAGATGCGCTTCGATCTGGCGAAGGGCTTCCCCCTGCTGACGACGAAGCGCGTGTTCTTCAAAGGCATCGCCTACGAGCTGCTGTGGTTCCTCAAGGGGTCGAGCAACGTGCGTTGGCTGCAGGAGCACAACGTGCACATCTGGGACGAGTGGGCCGACGAGAATGGCGACCTCGGCCCGGTCTACGGCGTGCAGTGGCGCAGCTGGCCCGCGCCGACCCCCGAGGATCCGAACCGCACGATCGACCAGATCTCGAACGTGCTTGACCTGATCCGCAACGACCCCGACTCGCGTCGCATGGTCGTCAGCGCATGGAATCCGGCCGAGGTCGAGCATATGGCGCTGCCGCCGTGCCATGCGCTGTTCCAGTTCTACGTCGCCGACGGCCGTCTTAGCTGCCAGCTGTACCAGCGTTCGTGCGACATGTTCCTTGGTGTGCCGTTCAACATCGCGAGCTATTCGCTGCTGACGATGATGATGGCGCAGCAGGCGGGGCTTGAGCCGGGCGAGTTCGTCTGGACCGGCGGCGACTGTCACATCTACGACAACCATGTCGATCAGGTGCTCGAGCAGCTGTCGCGCGAACCGTATCCGTATCCGCGTCTCGAGATCCGCAAGGCCGATTCGCTGTTCGACTACGACTACGACGACTTCACGATCGTCGACTACCGATACCATCCGACGATCAAGGCGCCGATCGCCGTCTGAGCCTCGCCGCCGCAGCGGGGCCGGGCGTCGTCGGGATTGCATAGACTGGTGACCCGGTTACTTACGTTCAAGGAGACGAAATGGAGCATGATAGTAGCCGCAGTGGCTATCACGAACCCGTGCCCGGTCTTGCCGGGCCTACCGAAAATGAGTTCGAGGATGACTGGGGTGACGACTACGCCAAGACCTTCTCGATCAATCTGATCTGGGCGCAGGCGAACGACAAGGACGGTCGTTCAGGCGCCATCGGATACAAGGGGACGATGCCCTGGCATCTTCCCGAGGATCTTCGCCGCTTCAAGGCGCTCACCGTCTCGCATCCCGTCATCATGGGGCGCAGGACCTGGCAGTCGCTCAACCCGAAGTTCCGTCCGCTGCCAAACCGCGACAACATCGTGCTCACGCATGACCGCGGATTCCGGGCGCCGGGTGCGACCGTCGTGTGCGACGTCGAGGAGGCGCTCGATCTGGCCCGTCAGGAGGCAATCCCCGACGACGGCCTCGACCGCAGCGAGATCTGGGTCATTGGCGGCGCGCAGCTCTTCGAACAGATGCTGCCGATCGCGTCGAAGATCTATCTGACGCAGATCGACGCCGAGGTGGACGCGGACACCTACGCTCCCGACTTGGACAAGGCGTTGCGCTCCGGTGACTGGGAGATCATAGAACGCACCGATTGGATGCGTCCGGAACATGCCGACGGCGGCATCCGTGGCTACCGTTACGTGACGCTTGAGAATCAGCGTGCGAGCGAGGAAACACCAACCGAATGAGATGAACGGCCGTCGAAGCGGCCGATGTGAGGGATAGGAACGTGAAGAGGACAGAGATGAAGCCATACACCGTCATGACCGTGTGCACCGGCAACATCTGCCGTTCGCCGATGGGGGAGATCATCCTTCGTTATGAGTTCGCCAAGCGCGGTCTGTCCGACCGTGTGCGTGTCGAATCGAGCGGCGTCAGCGACGAGGAGTACGGCAATCCGATCGACCGTCGCGCCGTCAAGGTGCTCAAGGAGCGCGGCTACGAGATTCCGGCGCAGCATTTCGCGCATCGTATCACGCGGCAGGAGATTGACGACACTGACCTGTTTCTGCCGATGACCGCTTCCCATATGAATGCGCTGATGCACATGCTGCCGCTGAGCAAGCGCAGCGACGTACACATGTACCGTAGCTTCGACCCGGCGCTGCCCGATCCGCAACCGGGCCGCGAAGGCGAGATTGATCTCGTTGATCCGTGGTACGGCGGCATGCGCGAGTTCGAGACTGCGATCGACCAGATCGAGGAGGTCGCCCCGCACATCGCCGACTACGTCGAGCAGCAGCTCGACAACGAGCGACGCTGAGCATCCCGCCGCGAACATAAACGGCGCCGATGACGAAGCCGGGCGGTGCACGATTCTTCGTGCGCCGCCCGGCTTCGTTCGTCTACTGTGCCGATACCCGGCTGAATCAGGCGTCCTGCTGCTTCCACGTTTCGACGTCGATGTGGTGCTCCGGATTCGCCTGCCATGCGTTCCACGCCGACTCGACGATGTCGTCGACGTCGTAGCGCGCATGCCAGCCCATCTCCTCGTTGATGCGCTTCGGGGAGCCGATGAGCTGCGGCGGATCGCCGGCGCGGCGTGCCATGACCGTCTCCTTGAACGGCAGACCGGTGACCTTCTTCACTTCGTCGACGATCTGACGCACCGACGTGCCTTCGCCGGTGCCGACGTTGAAGACGTCGTACTTGCGCTCGTCGCGGTCGAGGTACTTGAGCGCTGCGAGATGCGCGTCGGCGAGGTCGGAGACGTGGATGTAGTCGCGGATGCACGTGCCGTCCGGCGTTGGGTAGTCGTCGCCGAAGATCGCGGGCGCCTTGCCTTGCTTGAGACGGTCGAACAGCATCGGGATGAGGTTGAGGATCGCCGGATCTTCGAGCTCGACGGGGCCGCAGCCGGCCACGTTGAAGTAGCGCAGGCCGCAGAAGCGGATGCCGTAGGGCTGTTCGCAGGCGCGCGCCATCCACTCGCCGAAGAGCTTCGTCTGGCCGTAGGGGTTGATCGGGATCATCGGTTCGACGTCCTCGGGGACGACGTCGACCGGCGGCTCGCCGTAGGTGGCGGCGGAGGAGGAGAAGACGAGCTTGTGCACGCCCGCCTCCTTCATGCCTTCGAGCACGTTGAGCATGCCGTTGATGTTCTGCTGGTAGTACCACAGCGGCTTTTCGACGGATTCGCCGACCTGCTTGCGCGCAGCGAAGTGGATGACGGCGTCGACGTCCTCCGCCTTCATAATTTCGGCGAGACGTTCGCCGGCGCCTGGCGCGGCGATATCCATGCCGTAGAGATGTGCCCCGCCGATGCGGTCCGGCTTGCCGTAGCTGAGGTCGTCGACGACGACGACGTCCTCTCCGGCCTCGTGCAGCGCGTGGACGACGTGCGCGCCGATGTAGCCGCAGCCGCCAGTGACAAGAACAGTCATGTTGAGCCTTCCTTCGACAGGTAGAACATCACGATATTGGTACTTTTTTTGTCGCAATGTTCGTTTATGTTCGGTTACAGTGTATCACTTGAACACTATCGCACAAAATTAGCGACTTCGGTGTGTTGCGGCCTGCGGCGCTCGCGTACGCCTGAGCTGGGCGGCCTGTGCGCCGTGCGGCCTTCTTCAGTCTATGACGTGGCCTGACGTTGCCGGCTGCGGTTTCGCGGCGCGTGCCGGCCGCCGATACAGGTCGCCGCATACACTGTGGGTATGGCTCAGCAGAACATCGAGAACATCGAGGGCAACGCCGAGGGCGTCGTCGAAGACAACGTCGAGGCGACCGTCGGCGAGGGCAACGTCGAGACGGCGCAGACGGTCAATCCGCTCCACGGCAGGAAGGTGCTCTCCTTCGTGCGCCGCTCGGCGCGCCTCGACGCGCGGCTGCAGCGCGCGATGGACAATCACGCGGCGCGCTACGTCCTCGGAGACATCGCCGAGGAGGGCAGGCTCGACCCGGCCGAAGGCTTCCGCTTCACCGGCGATTACGTGCGCGACCATTGGGGTTCCGCGGCACCGCTCACCGTCGAGATCGGCAGCGGGCAAGGTGAGAACGTCGTTGCCGCGGCCGTCGCACATCCCGAACGCAACTTCCTCGCGCTCGAGGTCTACGAGCCGGGCGTCGCGCACACGGTGCTGCTCGCGGCCAAGCATGGGCTGGAGAACCTGCGGATCGCGCAGATCAATGCGCCCGAGCTGTTCGCCGTCATGGAGCCCGGCGTCGTCGACGAAGTGTGGACCTTCTTCCCCGATCCGTGGCCGAAGATGCGGCACCACAAGCGCAGGATCGTACAGCCCGAGCTTGCCGCCGACGTGCGCGACGCGCTCGGCGAGGGCGGCGTGTGGCGCATCGCGACAGACATCGAGGACTACGCGCTGCATGTGCACGAGGTCATGGATGCGCGTACTGATTTCGAGAACGGCGGCGGCCTGACGGTGAGCCTGCCGACCGCGCATGTCGGCAAGGGCAACGCCGCGGAGGCGCAGGCGCTGCCGCACGCCGATTTCATGGAGTCGCCGCGCTTCGACGGCCGCGTGCTGACAAACTTCGAGCGCAAGGGGCTCGACGCGGGCCGCGTCATCCACGACTTCACATATCGCCGCGTCTGAGGGTCCCGAATTTGGGGGCTTTCGGGTGCGACACGCCGATGCTTGCGCGATGCGACGATTCGTGTAATATCAATTGAGTTGTCGAAAGCCCCCTTCGTCTAACGGTTAGGACACCAGACTTTCAATCTGACAACGAGAGTTCGACTCTCTCAGGGGGTACCATTCAGAAGCCTTGGAATTGCAACGATTCCAAGGCTTCTTCGCTTCTGTGGTAACGACGCAGCAACGACTGTGCAACGACTGTGCCAGCCCAGTACCAACCGCCGGCGCCGCTCCGGCGGCCGCGCTACGCTGCCGGCGTGTCGGGATGCGCGGCGTTCACATGCGCCTAGGATGGCCAGATGAACGGATGAACGATGGTCGCCGGATCCGGCAGACGGAGTCGACGGCCGTGAGGAAACGGAAGGTGGACGCGATGCGGCGCTGTACACGTTGCGGCAGCGAAATCAACGACAAGGCGAAGGTGTGTCCGGTGTGCGGGATGCCCGTCGACGAGGAACGCGCACATCTGCGGCGCATGGTCGTCATCATGCTCGTCGCGGTCATCGTCGTCGCGGCGTTGCTCGTGCTGCGCTCAAGGCAGCTGAGCGCCGGCGCCGACGGGCTCGCGGTGCCCGTATCCACCGTCGGAATCGTCTCCATGTATCCGCTGATGTAGGGCGGCTCGTGTTCCCGGAAAACGGCCGAACGATACCCCCTCGTGGGGCTATAACACCGGCGCATGATACGCTTTGCGTATGGGAAAGTGCAAAACGTTGACCGTCAACGGGACTCCGTATGACGTGCTCCGGCTGCTTGGCAGAGGCAACGGGGGATATTCGTTCCTTGTGCGCTCGCAGACGCATCCGCCGGTGCAGTACGTGCTCAAGCAGATCCACTATGGGCCGTACGACTACTACCAGTACGCCGACAAGATGCAGGCCGAGATCCGCGACTACCGCAAACTGCGGGAGTTGGGCGTCAAGCTGCCCGCGATGCTCGACGTTGACCTCGACCACGACCGCATCCTCAAGGAGTACGTCGATGGCCCCACGATTTACGAGCTCGTGCTGACCGACCAGATGCAGGACGACTACCTCGACCAGATCCGCCAGCTCGCCAAGCGTCTGGCCGCACGACACATCAACATCAACTACTTCCCGACGAACTTCGTCGTCGAGGACGGCGTCGTGCATTACGTCGATTTCGAATGCAAGCCGTACAAGGACACCTGGGACTTCGAGAACTGGGGCGTCAAGTACTGGTCGAAGACGCCCGAGTTCCTCACCTACGTCGCCGACCACATGCCGCAGGTCGTCAATGCGGCGCAGGAGCGGCAGTAGCGGCTGCGCGGGCGCGAGTGACCGAGACGTGCCTCCGTCGCTTCGGCGCGCCATGCGATCGACGAACTATGCAGGCGGTGAAGAAGCCGTGTACGCGACTTGCGGCCCGCAACCGCGCCGGATAGACTGGGCGCGGGTCGTCCCAGTGAAGCGACGACCAGTTTGCAAAGGAGCAAGACCATGGTCTACCGCATGATTTTCAACCAGACTGCCTACTTCGGACGTGGCGCTATCAACGAGATCCCGAAGGAGGCGAAGTCGCGTGGCTTCCACAAGGCGTTCATCGTCACCGATCCCGTCCTTGTCTCCAACGGCACCGTCAAGAAGGTGACCGACGTGCTCGACGAGGCCGGCATCCCGTACGAGATCTTCGACGACGTTCAGCCGAACCCGCCGGTTGAAAATATCCAGCATGGCGTCGAGGAGTTCAAGAAGTCCGGCGCCGATTTCCTCATCGGCCTCGGCGGCGGCAGCCCGCAGGACACCTGCAAGGGCATTGGCATCGTCGCCGCGAACCCCGAGTTCTCCGACGTGCTTTCGCTCGAGGGCGTCGCCGACACGAAGCATCCGAGCGTGCCAATCTTCGGCGTGCCGACGACAGCCGGCACCGCCTTCGAGACGACGATCAACTACGTTGTCACCGACACGGCAAACAAGCGCAAATTCGTCGCCGTCGACCCGCACGACATCCCCGTCGCCGCCTTCGTCGACCCGGACCTGACCGACGACATGCCGCGCGGCCTGAAGGTCGCCACCGGCCTCGACGCGCTCACGCATGCAATCGAAAGCGTCATCACGCCGGGCGCATGGAGCCTTTCGGACGCGCTGTCGATGCAGACGATCCGCATGATCGCAAACAACCTCGCCAAAAGCGTTGAGGGGGACAAGGACGCCGGCGAGCAGATGGCCTACGCGTCGTATATCACCGGCATGTCCTATTCGAACGTCGGCCTTGGCCTCGTGCACGGCATGGCGCATCCGCTCGGTGGGCGCCTTGGCGTCGCGCACGGTGTCGCCAACGGCATCCTGCTTGCGCCGGTCATGGCATACAACAAGGACTATTCGGGCGAGAAGTACCGCGACATCGCCGATGCCTTCGGCGTCGAGGACGCCTACACCGGCGATCTCGAGCATGTGCGCGACGAGGCCGTCGAAGCCGTCGCCAAGCTGACGCGTGACCTCGGCAATCCGACGACGATCAGCGAGGTCGGCGCGACCGAGGAGGACATTCCGGCGCTCGCCGCCGACGCTTTCGCCGACGTGTGCACGCCCGGCAACCCGCGCAAGGCGACCGAGGAGGACATCCTCGAGCTCTACCGCAGCCTCATGTGATTGATTCGTCGATGATCACAGGTTGATCTTCGCAATACCGCCGCGCAGAACCTCAGGGTTCGTGCGGCGGCACTGTTTTACCGCTTTACCGCCAGACGAAGGGGGCGCCCCCGGCGCCGACCTCGAAGAAATACTGCGCGATGCCCAGATCGGTGCGCGTGTATGGACCGATGCCGGGGTCGGCGGCGACGGTGCGCCCGTCGGCCTCGAGACGGAACATGAACCGCTGCTGGTTGAGCGCGCTCGGCGCGAGCAGCGCCGCCTCGACGCCACGCTCGAACCACGTCGGCACGGCGATGCCTCCCTCGACCGAGGCGACCTGTCCGTAGGTCTTCGAACGCGACGGCTTGCCGTGCGTCACGCCGTGGCCGACGGCGATCGCGAAGCGTACTTTGTCGTCGGCGTCGAACGCCGCATGCCGTGCCGCCTGATGCTTGCTGAACGACAGGCCGACCCAGCAGGTATCGAGTCCCAACTGCACGGCGCGCAGCAGCACATGGGCGCCCCAGTAGCCGCAACGCCGCTCCCAGTCCTTCGTCTGGTCGGTGGCGATCGCCACATAGTTGCGCACGTTCCTGAACATGCCGTAGTGCAGCAGCGCATTGCCGAAGGCGTCCGGCTCGTCGGTGACGAGCCGCATCTCGATGCCTCCCTCGGTCTCGAGCCTGCCGATGAGCGCGCGCAGGTCGTCGCATGTCGGCGTGTCGATCGGTTCGTCGGTGTATGCGCGCACCGCGTGCCGCCTGTGCATCGCCTCGAGAAGATCCACCGATGCTCCTTATCTGCCATGTGTTCTGCCATGTGTTCTGCCGTGTGTCGTATCGCCCGCTGCGCCGTGTCGCTGCTGCGGTATCCGCGATTCCCATCCGCACTGCGGACATCCTCTCGTATTATCCGCCGCACCGATTCCGCGGCCGCCGGCGTTCCACCTACGGTGAACGCGGCAGTCCGTCGACTACAGCACGGCGAAAACGCCGTCGTTCCAACGCTTATGCATGTCGACGAAGCAGGGTTGAGCGGGGAGGAAACGTGCCGGTAATACGTCGTTTCGCATCGCGAAATGCGCAGCCTGCAATGCTGGGGAAACGAACGGCAACCCAAGCGTGCTTCGGCGCACAGCTCAGCCCGGCAGGGCGGAAACGGAGGCGGCAGGCTCACCACAGGCTTTCCCTTTGCGAAGAACATACTCGAGGTGCCGCGGCATGGCGAAGGTCATGCCGCGGCGCTTTAATTTGCGCCGCGCATCGCCTGCGCCGGCTAGAGTGGAGACATCCGCGCCGCCGACGAAGGAGTGCCGATGCGCCTGTCCGCACTGAGAATCCGCAACCACAGCCGCGTGGCCGACCTCGATATCGAGGTGCGCGACCACCTCGTCCTCGTCGGCACGAACGAATCGGGAAAATCATCGATTCTGCGCTGCCTCGACCTGCTGCTCGGCGCGCCGCGCGCACGGTTGTACGCGACATTATCCGCAGCCGACGTACGCGAGCCTGCGCATCCCTTCGTCGTCGAGGCGACGCTCGTCGGCGCCGATCCGGCCGTCTTCGCCGTGCCGGATGTGACAGCTGCGGCAGCTGCGGCGGACACGGCGGACGTCGTGCGGCTGCGTCTCGACGTGGCCGTCGGCGACGACGGCGAGACGATCGACATCCGCAGGCGCGTCCTGACGGGTGACGACGACGGCGTTGAGCTCACAGCCGCGCAGATCGACGCGATCGGATGGACGATGATGGCCGACGACGCCGACGCGCACATCGGCGACCCGCCGATGCTGCGTCGCCTGTTTGCGACGCTCGACCTCGACGGCGAACGCCGTGCGCTCGTGCAGGCCGAACGCCACGCCGACGGCGTGCTGCGCCGCTCCGAGACATTGCGCACATTGCGCGAACAAATCGCCGGACAGCTGACGGCGGCGCTGCCGGGACGCTACCGCGGCGACGACCTCGTGTTCGTCGCCGACGCGCGCGAGCGCGACCCCTTCGACCGTGTGCGCCTGCAGCTGCGCGGCCCGCACGGCCAGCGCGACCTCGGCGCGCAATCGGGCGGCCTGCGTGCCGTCTTCGTCGTCGCCCTCTTCGACCTGCTCAACTGTGACGGCAACCGTGACGGCGGCAGTAACTGCGGCGGCGTCATCGGACTCGACGAACCCGAGACACATCTGCACCCGACGAGCCAACGCAACCTCGCGCGGCTGCTCGCGCGCGGCCCGAGCCAGAAGATCATCGCGACGCACGCGCCCGACATCATCGGCGAATTCGAACCCGACGAGATCGTCGTCGTGCGCGCCGACGACGTCGTGCAGCCGCGACGCGACTTTCTCGACGACGACGACAAGCTGCTGCTGCACATGTGGGTGCGCGACCGTCTCGAACCGCTCACGGCGGAACATGTCGTCGTCGTCGAAGGCATCACCGATCGCGTGCTGCTCGAACACTGCGCCGACGTGACCGGACGCAACCTCGACACCTACGGCGTCGTCGTGCTCGAAGCGGGTGGCTGCCGCGAGATGCCGGCATGGAGCCGCGTCTTCGGCGACCGCGGCTTTCAGGTGCCGCTCACGCAGCTCATCGACGCCGACGCGGCAGACGCAATCGCACACGAATACGGCGTGCGCGTCGATGATTTGCCGTCGCGGCACGTGTGGGTGTCCCATCCCGACCTCGAAGGAGAATACGTGCGTGCGCTCGGTGCGAACGCCGCCTTCGACGCACTCGCGCAGGGCGGTTTCGGCCGCGGCGAGCTCGAACAGATGCGTCGCAAACGCGTCGACGGCACGCTCGACGAGGCCGAAGTGGCGCGATTCTGCAGGACGCGGGCGAACAAGACGCGCGCTGTGCTCGCCGTCATGCCAGCGATCGACGCGGCCGTCGCGCGCCGCATCGCGAGCGTGCAGCGGCTGCTCAACGACGTCGTGCGCTGAGCGGGACGCCGCGCAGGGCAAGCCGAGTAATCTGGACGATAGGATGCGCCGCGTGCACGGTGCCGCCGACCATCGAGCGCGGCGCGCCATCATAAATCACGTCATATCAACAACGTAACCAGGGGATGCCATGACGATGAACGACGGACAGAAGCCGCAGCGGTCGCGCGCCGTCGTCTACACCGATTTCGACGGCGTGCTCAACGCCTTCGCGAACGCCGACGCACGCGCGGACGCTGAGACGACGTTTGCTTTGGACGGCGAGGCCGTCGTGCCGGCGGGCAGCATGGCCTACCCGGTGCATTGGTCGCGTGAGCTCGCCGCGGATATGGTCGCGCTCGCGCACGACGGCACAATCGAACTCGTCTGGCTGTCCACATGGCAGCCGTACACGCCGGCGCTCAACGCGACGCTCGGCTGGGACGGCCGTGACGTGCGCACCGCGCTGTGGTACGACCCGGTCACCGGCACCGGCTTGCGCGATGGCAAACTGCGCGCCGTCGTACGCAGAATCGGCATCGAGGATGATGCGATGACGCCGACGCCGATCGTGTGGATCGACGACGAGGAGTGCACGGTGCGCGCGAAACAGGTCATCGAATCGGCGGGTCCGCTGTTCCCGGTGCTCGCCGTGCGTCCCGACTCGCGCATCGGCATCTCGCGACGGCAATGGCGGCTCATCCGCGAATTCATCGACGATCCGATGGCGTTCCCGACGGTCGCGCTCGACGTCGAACCCAGCGTGATCGAACGGGAGGCTCATTGGGGACTGTGAGCCGTCGGTGAACGTCGTGCGCACATCGGCGGGAGCGGGTTGACCGCCCGCGGCGCGTTCCTATAATTGGTGGCAACACACCGGCTTGCCATGCCGGCTTGCATGATGAAGGTGGTGATTGCCATGGCACGACTGTACCGTTCCGGCTACAGCAGACGATGCGGCAAACGGCGGTATCCCACCCGCGAGGACGCACTGCTCGCGCTCGCCTCCTGCAAAGGCTCCGCCAACGGCAGACGCGAGGAATGTCGCGCCTATCCGTGTCCGCAATGCTCGGGTTGGCATTTGACGAGCATCGCGAACGCCGAAGGACTCGCGCACAAGCACGCCGATCTGTGCCGCATCGGGAGCACGGCGCAGAAGATCGGTTTGCGCGTGTGCGCGCCGATGCGGTGGAACGCCGAGGAACGTGCGCTGTTCGTCTCGGCTACGCTGCATGCGCTCGATGGCAGCGGACTGCCCGTGCGCGCATGGGAGGAGACGTGGCTGTGGCGGGCGCTGCGCAACCGCGTCGAACAGGTGGAACGTTTCGTCTACGACGGCGTCTTCAAGCATGTGCGACCGCTGGCGCAGACGATGGCGCGCGCACGCCAACTCAACGCCAACGACTGGGCGACGCCGCGGCAGACGCTGCCGCTCGCGCGCGGCTTCGGCGAGGAATGCAACGCGTGGGATTCGCCCGCGCGCCTGTGGATCGTCGCCGCTGCGAGCGTGTGAACATCCGCGCAGACGTCTTCGCGATCATGTCGGAGGCGGACCATGTCCGGGATGTTCGCGGGCGGCGACGCCGCGATCACGGTGGAATCCGGGCGCGGCATTGGCGATCGCTGAGCGGAGGCGGGGTGTCTTCGCGACTGCGGCGACGACACGACGAATGGAGGAATATATATGCGGCACAGATCGCGTATCGCAAGCCGGCGGCCGCCGCGGAGGATCGGGTATGCGGCGGCGCTCGCATGCGTGCTGACGCTCGTCGGCGCCGGATGCGGATCGTCGGAGGATGCGTTGCAGCAGCCGACGCCGTCCGCTGTGACGTCGTCCACAGCGTCGTCGCCCACAGAGCCGTCGCCCACAGCGTCGTCGTCTACATCATCGCCGACTGATTCTGACGGCCGCGTCGGATCGGACATGCTGTTCAACGGCGCCGATCATTGGGGCGGCGACGTCGACGTGAGCTGCCCGGCCGGCAAGGATGTGCGCATCATCGTCGTGCGCGGCACGCTCGAGAACGTCGGCGACGGTTCGCTGGGCGAACTCGCGCGCATGATCGACGATCGTCTCGGCGGCCGCGCGGCCATCGACGACCTCGACTATCCGGCTTCTTGGGAGGCGGGCAGCGAAGCGCGCGGCGTCAACATGCTCGTCAAGACGCTCAACGCGCAGGCGCAGGCGTGCCCCGACGTCAAGACGGTGCTGCTCGGCTACTCGCAGGGCGCGATGGTCGTCGGCGACGCGCTGAGCGCACCCGACGTGCGCTTCAACAAGGACGACGGGCAGCGGGTGAGCGCACGCGCGCTCGCGAACATCGCCGCCGTCGAACTGTTCGGCGACCCGCGCTTCGATGGTTCTGCCGATTACGGCACCGGCGACTACGATCGCTCAGTCGACGGCATCCTCGGCGCGCGCGGCGGCGACGATCTGCGCGCGCTGAGCGGCAGAATCATCAGCTATTGCAACGCCGATGATTTCGCGTGTCAGCTCGGCGGACACGGCGACGCGCACGGCCTGTACCGCTCGAATGGCAGCTTCGACGACGCTGCGCAGTACGCCGTCACGAGGATTCATACGGCGCTCGGCGAATGACGTCACTGTGCCACTACGATGGAAATACACACCCGAAATCGAAACATATATTCGAAATCAGGAAATACACAGAACAGTCAGTAGGGAATCCATGGAGGGGACGATGCGATACTGCACACGATGCGGCCAGCCGATTAAGCCGGAGGCCATGTTCTGCGCGAACTGCGGCGCGCCGGTGACGCTCGGCGACGCGACGAACGACGCGACGAGGATGGCCTCGCCGCCGGCTCCAGTGACTCCAGCAGCGCCGGCAGCGACGTCGATGGCGCCATCGGCGGGGGACACGCGCCGCAAGCTCATGATCATGATCGCGGCCGTCATCGTTGTCATCGCACTCGTCGTCGCCGGCATCGTCACCAAGGGATTCGGCGCATGGGGCGAGCGGCAGATCCCGCAGATCGACGCTTCGGCGAAAGCCTCCGACGTGGTCGCCAAACTCGAAAGCAGCGGCATCCATGTGAAGCGCACAAAAGCGTACGGAGTCGCCAAGCAGGGCGATTATCTGCGGCTCGACGGCTATGAGCCGGGCGAACACGTCGGTCGTGACGAGACGGTCACGGTTGTCGAATCGCTCGGCCCGGGCGTGCCTGAAGGCACCGTCGGCATGGACAAGGAAAAAGCCGTCGAACGGGTGCGCGACATGGGCGTCAAAGTCGTGACCGTCGAAGTGCCGTCCACGCAGGACGGCAAGGTCGTCGCGTCGATGCCGGCGGACGGCCAGCCGGTCGTCGAACAGGACGGCGTCAGGCAGATCGCGCTCGCCGTCGGCAGCACCAAACGTTCCGGCATCCCGATGGAGATCGCCGGCATGGACAAGGACAAGGCGCAGCAGCAGCTCGAATCGAAAGGCTACGACGTCACGATGGCGCCGACGATGGCGGATAAGGACATGACCGGCAAGATCGTCTCCGCGGACCCCGACATTGGCGCCGCGAGCGACGGGACGGACGTGACGCTCTACTTCGGCGCAACGCCGAAGGAAGTCAAGCAGGCGATGCTCGTCGACCACGACGAATCGGAAGGCAACGAATACCACGCCTACGACGACCTGAGTATCCTGCTCGGCGACTGGTGCACCGACGATGGCGACTGCATCACGCTCGTCAAGGATCAGCAAGCCTACAGCGGCGACGACTACGTGCGCAGTATGCAGATCGAAGGACGCAGCGACGCGCAGTTCGGCCTGGGCGTATGCCCGTTCGCGCAGAGCATCGGCCTGTGCGACCCGGTCGATTCGCGCAATTCGAAAAGCCTGATGCGTTCGCTCATCGGCGGCGACAGCGGCGCCTTCGAGATCTACGACTCCTTCGCCTACGCGCCGTGGTGCGGCACCCGGCAGATGGGCGGCGCGGGCGCATGGTGCGACCACGGCACGCCGACCTCCGAGTATCCGGGGGACGGGTTTAACAACAGCGGACTCGAATACAAGATGAGCGATTTCCTCGTCGTCGTGCCCGTCGGCGCCGACATCAAGCAGCTCGAGAACTCCGGATACTTCGCGCGCACGAAGGACAACGACGCGAAGGAGCCGGACGCGACGCGGCCCTATCTGCTGATCCGCGACCCCTCGCTCTACGACGAGACGACGGCGAGCGCCGACGGTGCCCATCCGCGCAACCCCTTCGTCTACGACTCGGCTACGCCGGACAAACAACTCGTGCCCTTCGCTCCGGCACCGAGCGAGAAGGTCGCCTACTACAAGGTGCAGCCGGACTCGACATGGCTCGATCAGGACAATCCGGAGACGACGGTCTGTCAGGAAGGCGGCTGCACGTCGCAGACGTCGCAGACGTCGCAGACGAAGTAGGACAGGCGGGCAGGCGGCTCGACCTGTGCAATCAACAGAATCAACAGAATCAACAGAATCAACAGAATCAACAAATTAACTGAAACCACAGCATCAACGAAAAATCCACAAGCTTGAGGAGGGCGAGGATGGAACATGCGATCACCTGTCCGCACTGCCATACGCAGTTCGCGATCGACGAGGACGACTACGCCGACATTCTGCAGCAGGTGCGCGGCGCCGCGATCGACGAGGAGGTCGACAAACGCAGCACGCTCATCAAACAGCAGGCCGACGCCGAACTCAAGCAGGCGAACAGCGAGGCGCAGGCCAAACTCGACGCGCTCAAGACGCAGCTCGACGCACAGGTCACGCAGACGAAAATCGAAAAGGACGCGCGCATCAAGGAACTCGAGATGCAGCTCGAGGCGGCGGCGCGGCAGGCGGCGAGCGAGCGCGAGGCCGAGCTGCTCAAGGCGAAGACGGACTATGAGACGCGCATCGCCAAGCTCAACGCGACGATCGAACAGGCGGACGTGCACAAGCAGCTCGAAGTGCGCGAAGCCGTCGCCGCCGTCGAGAAGGAACGCGACGAGCTCAAACATTCGCTCGAACAGGAGCAGTACAAGAGCGAACTCGACAGGAAATCGATCACCGACACCTACGAATCACGACTGCGCATGGACGACGAACGGCATCGCAAGGAACTCGAGATGCGCGACGAGGAAATCGAACGTCTCAAGGACTTCAAGACGCGGCTGTCGACGAAAATGGTCGGCGAATCGCTCGAACAGCACTGCATGAACGAGTTCAACAAAGCGCGCATGGGCGCGTTCCCGCACGCGTACTTCGACAAGGACAACGACGCGCGCACCGGCAGCAAAGGCGACTTCATCTTCCGTGACTACGACGAGGACGGCGAGGAATACATCTCGATCATGTTCGAGATGAAGAACGAGATGGAGTCGACGACGCTCAAACACAAGAACGCGGACTTCTTCAAGGAACTCGACAAGGACCGCAACGAGAAAGGCTGCGAATACGCGGTGCTCGTCAGCATGCTCGAAGCGGACAACGACTACTACAACACCGGCATCGTCGACGTCTCCTACGCATACGACAAGATGTACGTCATCCGTCCGCAGTTCTTCATTCCGCTGGTCACGCTGCTGCGCAACGCGGCGCGCAAATCGGTCGGGCTGCGGCATGAGGTCGAGCAGATGCGTCGGCAGAACATCGATGTGACGGGTTTCGAGGACAAGCTCAACGACTTCCGCGCGGCCTTCGGCAAGAACGTCGACTCGGCGCTAAACCACTACAACGAGGCGATCAAACGCATCGACAACGCAATCAAGGAACTGCAGAAGATGCGCAACGAGCTCGCCCTCTCCGAACGGCAGCTCGAACGGGCGAACACGAAGGCGCAGGATCTGACGATCCGCAAGCTCACATGGGGCAACCCGACGATGCGGGCGAAGTTCGCCGACGCGCGCAACGCGAAGACGCAGATCGAAGCGCGCGGGCGGCATGTGCGCGGCGGAGACGACGAAGTCGAGGCGCGCGTCGTCGATGATGGTGCGGACGGTGTTGTTGACGCTGTTGCTGACGCTGCCGAAGAGTGATTGCGCGCCGCGTCACACGCGCACATGAACGCGGCAGGGGCGGCGGAAGCGACCTTCGTCGTCGCAGCCGCCGCCCCCGTTGTTCGTCCGCCGTATTCAGCGGCGCAGCGCGTCGTGTGCGTGCTCGATGACGTCCTGCGCGTCGTCGCGCATGTCGCGCATATGCGTCGAGATCGTCTTCACGGCTCTGCGCACGTCGTCGTTCTCGCTGACGAGTTCCGGCATGCGCTTCACGTTGCGCTTGAGCGTCTCGAAATCGCGGCGGAGCTCATGTTCCTCGCGATGTTCGCGGCGGCGCGCAAGCAGCCAGCATACGGCGCCGATGAGTAACACGCCGCACACGACGCCGCAAATGGCGGCGGCGATGTTCACGTTGTGCTTCGACGCGTCGACGTCCGCCTCGTCAGGATCGTCGTCGGGGTCGTGTAGCTCCTCGAGCTCGGCGTCGCTCAGCTCGTCCGGATCCTGCGTCGGATCGGTGGTCGCGGTCTTGTTCGCCATGATTGCCTCTTTCTGTCGTTTTCTGTCGTTCGACGGCACGTGCCGCCATGTCCGTTGTCTCCACGGTACGGTGTCCGTGGCGCGCGCGGGCGCAAGTATTCTTACGGCGGTATTCTTGCGGTTGCGGCGCAAGTCGGCGGCAACGTTCATGACCATGTCCGCGCCGATGCCCATACAGCGGAAGCGGACGTCGCGTTCGGCGTTCGGGTTCGCTAGAGTGGGTCGCATGAACGAAGACTATGGTCAGCACAACGATGCCCAGCAGCCGATGAACTACGCGCAGGGCGCTTATGACAACGCGGCACAGCCGCAGGGACAGCCGGAGTACAGCGCGCCGCAGCAGCCGGCGTACGGTGAACAGCCGGCGTACGGTGAACAGCCGCAGCAGGCGTATCAGGCGCCGCAGCCGCTTCCGCAGGGCGTGTACGGCGCGCAGGGCGGCTATAGCGGCGGCTACAACGCGGGTCCGGCGACGCCGTATCCGGGCGCGCCGCAGTACTACGAGGGAGCCGCCGATCCGGGCGCACGCTGGAGCGCGCTGTGCATCATCGGCTTCATCCTCTCGTTCGTGATGCCGATCGCAGGCCTGATCATCTCGATCATCGCGCTCGTGCGCATCAAGCGTACCGGCGAGAAGAGCCGCGGCATGGCGATCGCCGGCACGATCATCAGCGCCGTCTTCACCGTGCTGTCGATCGTGGGCATCTGCGTGCTCGTGTGGTTCGTCAATGCGATGGACGTCAAGGTCATCGACAACGGTGAACATGTGCAGGTGTGCATCAACGACGAATGCACGACCACCGACGGCTACTACGACGACCACAACGACTTCTCGGACGGCGACGACATCGCGTTCCTCGACGACATGGCCTCGCATCTGCCGGATCCCGACGACTCGACGATCGTCTACGAAGTCGCGATGTGAGCGCCGCGGATCACGGCGTGAGGCCTGCGACATAAGGCGACACGCCGTGATTTGCGCTTTGGGAGCATTTCGGTAATATATACATCTGTTGTCGCGATGAGCTTCTCACCGCGAAGAACACGGCCCCGTAGCTCAGTTGGTTAGAGCGCCGCCCTGTCACGGCGGAGGTCACCGGTTCAAGTCCGGCCGGGGTCGCTTGGTCAGGAAGAGAATTCCTCTTTCTGGTTCAAGGCCGCGTAGCTCAGTTGGTTAGAGCGCCGCCCTGTCACGGCGGAGGTCGCCGGTTCAAGTCCGGTCGTGGTCGCGAAAACTGCAGAACTTCGGTTCTGTGGGATTCATGGCTCTGTAGCTCAGTTGGTAGAGCGAACGACTGAAAATCGTTAGGTCAGCGGATCGACGCCGCTCGGAGCCACCACCGGAAACCCTTCCGCACATCGTGTGGGAGGGTTTCGTCGTTGTTGACCGCCGCGGTTTGCGAACGTGGTTGTGCGCCGGTGGTGCAGCAGCGTTCGCTGAGGTGGTCGTTCGTGAACGTTACAGGGGTGGGAATAGGAAGGACCCGGGGCCGGAGGGTGGCCGCGGGTCCTTTGTTGGAGGGTGTCAGCTGTCAGGGGCTCAGATCGTCAGAGTGACTTGGACCTCCTTGGCGCCGGCGGCGGCGAGCGGGACGATGTCGCCATCGACCTTCTTGCCGTCGACGCTCAGCGAACGCTCTCCGGTGCGCGTCACGTCGATGATGTAGCGTGTGCCGCGCCACGAGCGTTCGATGTGCAGCTCGGTGAATTCGGCGGGCATGTGCGGATCGATTCGCAGGCCGTCGAAGGTCGGGCGCACGCCGAGCAGGTACTGCGAGACATCGACGAAGGTCCACGCGGCGGTACCGGTCAGCCACGAGTTCTTGCCTTCGCCGGGGGCGTGCGACTCCGGTCCGGCGACCATCTGGCAGTACACGTACGGCTCGGTGCGGTGGATCTGCGAGAACTCCTCGGTGTAGGCCGGGCATGTGCGCGTGTAGACGGCGAAGGCCTCGTCGTCGTCGCCGATGATCGCGTTCGCAATCGAGATCCACGGGTTGTTGTGGCAGAAGATGCCGCCGTTCTCCTTGTAGCCTCGCGGATACGAGGAGATCTCGCCGAGTTCGATGCGGTAGGTCGAATAGGCGGGCGCGAGGATCGCCGTGCCCCAACGGCAGGTGAGCAGTTCCTTCGTCGAGGCGAGCGCCTGCGCGGCGCGGCCGTCATCGACGCCGATGCCTGCCATGACGCACATGCCCTGCGGCTCGATGTAGATGCGTCCCTCACTGTCCTCGGCGGTGCCCACCGCGTTGCCGTTCGCGTCGTAGGCGCGGCGGAACCATGCGCCGTCCCAGCCGGCGTCGAGCGTCGCATCGCGCACTTCGGCGACCGCTTTGCGCACGTCGGCGACCTCGGCGCGCACCGCGTCGCCATCCATGCCGCAGGCTTCGCCGAAGCGTTCGAGGATCTGCGCGTACTGCTCACCGTAGAGGACGAACATGCCGGCGATGAACACCGATTCGGCGATGCCGGTGTCGTTGTTCTCGACGGTCTGGAAGCTTTCGCCCGGCGTCGACGAGAAGCAGTTGAGGTTGAGGCAGTCGTTCCAGTCGGCGCGGCCGATGAGCGGCAGGCCGTGCGGGCCGCGATGGCTCATCGTGAAGCGCACCGAGCGGCGCAGATGCTCGAGCAGCGGCTGCTCGGAGCCCTCCTTGTTGTCGAACTGCGCCGGCGTGCGCAGGATTGAGTCGTCGCCGGTCTCGTTGAGGTAGGCGAAGGCGGAGGCCACGAGCCATAGCGGATCGTCGTTGAAGCCGCCGCCGATGTCCGCGTTGCCCTGCTTGGTCAGTGGCTGGTACTGGTGCCATGCCGAGCCATCGGGCAGCTGCGTTGAGGCGATGTCGATGATGCGGTCGCGCGCGCGTTCGGGGATCATGTGCACGAAGCCGAGCAGATCCTGGTTCGAGTCGCGGAAGCCCATGCCGCGTCCCATGCCGGATTCGTAGTACGAGGCGGAACGCGACAGGTTGAACGTGACCATGCACTGGTACTGGTTCCAGATGTTGACCATGCGGTCGAGTTTGTCGTCGCCGGTCCTGACCTGGAATCCGTCGAGCAGCGACGCCCAGTAGCCCTTGAGTTCGTCGAAGGCCACGTCGACCTTCTCGACCGTGTCGAAGCGCGCGAAGAGCTCGTGCGCCGGCTTCTTGTTGATGATGCCGACCTTCGCCGGATCGTTCGGATCCTCCCATTTCTCGTCGTCGGCGACCTCGATGTAGCCGAGCATGAACACGAGCGACGTGCTCTGGCCGGGCATGAGGCGCACGCGCACGCGCGGCGCGGCAATCGGCGACCATCCGTAGGCGACCGAGTCGTGGGCGCGGCCTTCGGCGATGACCTGCGGCGAGTCCCATCCGTTGAACTTGCCGAGGAATTCGTCGCGCACCGTGTCGTAGCCGACCGTCGGCTCGTTGACCGAGTAGAACGCGTAGTGGTTGCGGCGTTCCTTGAATTCGGTCTTGTGGTAGATGAGCGTGGCGTCGTCGTTCTGCTCGATTTCGACTTCGCCCGTCGACAGGTTGCGCTGGAAGTTGCTCGCGTCGTCGACGGCGTTCCACAGGCACCATTCGACGCACGCGGTCACGTCGACGATCCGTTCGGCGTCGTTTGTGTTCGTCAGCGTGATCTTGTTGATTTCGGCCGGCGTGTGCAGCGGGACGAAGGCGGTCAGCTCGGAGTCGATGCCGGCGTAGGAGGCGCGGAAGATGCTGTAGCCCATGCCGTGGCGGCATTCGTAGGAGTCGAGCGGCGTCTTGAGCGGCAGGAAGGTCGGCGACCAGCTGGCGACCGGCTTGAGCGCGGCGTCGTCCATCGGGTCGGCGGCGCCGTCAGTCGGCTCCATCAGCGTCAGGTAGAAGCTGCGCGCGCCTTCGTCGGCGGGGACGCCGTTGTAGCGGTAGCGCGTGATGCGGCGCAGTTTCGCGTCCTTGTAGAACGAGTATCCGCCCGCCGTGTTCGAGATGAGCGAGAAGAAGTCCTCGTTGCCGAGGTAGTTGATCCAGGGGAGCGGCGTCGCCGGGGTCTCGATCACGTATTCCCTGCGTGCGTCGTCGAAGTGGCCGTATTGCACCGTGTCCGGTCCTTTCTGGTGTGCGTGCGCGTCACGGTGGCGACGGCGACGCTGCCGACTTTGTCATAACCCGTTCACCGAGTTAGTTTATTGATAAAACTATATATAGTACGATGGTAGAACAAAATCGGGGGCGCCGTGGATTCGGTGTGTCGTGCGGCGATCACGCAGCGATCATGGAGTCGTGTATTGACGATCACGAGGTCGTGCATCGGCGATTGCGGCGTCGTGCACGGGCGACTTATGCGAGCAGCCCCCGCCGGCTGATGCGGCGGAGGCTGCTGGGATGTCGGCGCGGGCATGCCCGCGGATGATGACGAAGAAGAACGATGACGACGACGAGGGGCGGCTTATGCTTCCTTCGCGTCGGACGTCGCGCTCGCGGAGGCGTCGGAACCCTGATCGCTCGTCGCCGGCGGTATCGCCGGGCCGTTGGTCGCCACGGCGGCTTCGGCGGCATCGATCGCGGTGCGCTCGGCGTCGGCGGCGCCGTCGCACGCGTCTTCGGCCGCGGCCGCCGGCGTCTCCGCCGTCAGGCCGTCGGCCACCTTGACGTCGTCGAAATCGATGTCGTCGGTGACGACGTCGACGCCGGGGATGTCGGTCGGTTCCTCCTCGACGAGTTCGTCGATGCCGGGCAGATCGGCGAGCGAATCGCCTTCCTCGCGCGCGAGCTTCGCCTGCTCGCGGAACCAGATGCGCAGCGCCGGGTTGATGTCCCTCGATTCAAGGTACTGCTGGTAGACGGGGAACAGCGCGTGCAGCCACGGATACATCAGATACAGCGTGCGTTCGGACTTGCGCTTGCGCCAATGCTGCGGATGCGCCTCGAAGGTGTTCTTGAAGCGCTTCATGTAGTTGCGGAACGACTTGAACGACGTGTCCATGCGTCGCGCCGAGATGCCGCAGATCATGCGCTCCGAATAGACGGTCTTGAAGCCGCGGCCGAGCAGATGCAGCGAGACGTCGATGTCCTCGTGCATGACGTCCTCGCGATCGCGGCACACCTCGTCGGCGATCGCGTGCCACGCGCTCGCGCGCAGCGCCATGTTCGAACCGAATAGCAGCACCTTGCCGCCGTCGGCGCGGAAGGTGTGGCGGCGCACGCTGTCGTCGCCGCGCAGTGCGATCCTGCGCGCCGGCATGTCGTAGTAGGTGACCGGTCCGGTCGCGCCCATCGCGTCCCTGTCCTCGGTGAAGATCCCGGAGACGACCTCGACCCAGTCCGGCTTGAGCATGCAGTCGGCGTCGACGCGGCCGAGCACGTCGCCTGTCGCGGCGTTGAGTCCGAAGTTGCGCGTCGGGATGAGTCCCTGCTCCTCGTCCTGATGCAGCAGCTTGACCGGCGCCTGCGGATGTTCGCGCATGTAGCGCTCGACGACGGCCACCGTGTCGTCGGTCGAGCGGTTGTCGACGACGATGACCTCATGCGGCGTCACCGTCTGGCGCAACGCGTTGTCCAGACAGTCGGTGATGCGGTCCTGCTCGTTCCACGCCGGGATGATGATCGATACTTTCAGCATGGTTCTAAGGATATGTGCGCGACCGTACAGTGCCTGCAGGCTTCCTGTAAGCTTCCTGCAAACCGTCTGCGTCCGCGCACATCGCACATGCGGATCACGCAATCGCATCGGGAAACGCACGGTGGCGGGCGTGGGGATTTCGCCCCGCGCCTGTGCTTTAATGATGGGCATGAGCGAGCCACAGACCGAAGATCCACAGACGACGGCCGGTGAGGCCGGCGCGAAGAGCACGGGCCGAACCGAGGGGGAGGGGCGCAAGCGCAAGATCGACGTCGCGTCGCTGTTCCCGGCGAAGGGCGACCCGAGGCGTCCTCCCGAATGGTACGGGCGTGCGCTGCTGTACACGGCGATCGCCGTCTTCATCGCCTGGTTCGCGTATTCGTCGTGGTTCAAGATCACTTACATCGTCTTCGACATCGTCATCGCGCTGTTCCTCGCGCTCGCCGTCGAGCCGCTCATCCTGCGCCTCATCAGGCATGGCTGGCGTCGCGGCGTCGCGGCCGTGACGTGCCTCGTCGGCCTCATCGTCATCGTCATCACGCTGCTCGCGCTGTTCGGCAACATGTTCGTCCAGCAGATGATCTCGATGGTCAAGGGATTCCCCGACCTGTACAACCAGCTCGCCGCGTTCATTAGCGAGAAGACCGATTTCAAGATCCCCGAGATGAACGACCTCGGCGGCGAGATCATCAAGAACATCCATGGCAACTGGGTCACGGATTTCGCGGGACAGGCCTTCAGCACGACGCTCGGCGTCTTCACGAACCTGCTCAACTTCATCACGGCGCTCATGGTCGCCTTCTACATCGCGATCGCAGGTCCCCGTCTGCGCCGCAGCCTGTGCAAGTGGATCGCGCCCAGCTCGCAGCGCCGTTTCCTGATGACGTGGACCGTCGTGCAGGAGCAGATCTCCGGATTCCTGTTCTCGCGTTCGATCCTCGCCGCGATCAACGCTGCGTGCATGTCGGTGTTCCTCGTCATCATCAAGGTGCCGTACTGGCTGCCGCTCGCGCTGTTCTGCGGCATCGTCTCCCAGTTCATCCCGACGATCGGCACCTACCTGGGCGGCGCGCTGCCGGTGATGTTCGCGTGGGGCGAGCGCGGCATCGGCTACGCGATCGGCGTCGTCGTGTTCATCACGATCTACCAGCAGATCGAGAACCTGCTGCTGTCGCCGAAGATCTCGGAACGCACGATGGATCTCAACCCGTGCATCGCGTTCCTGTCGGTGCTGTTCTTCGGCTCGATCTTCGGCGCGCTCGGCGCGTTCCTCGCGCTGCCGATCACGGCGAGCATCCAGGTGCTGCTCAAGGTCTCGATGAAGCAGTATCCACTCGTCGACGTGCCGCTGATGAACGATCCGACGACGAAGAAGAAATCGAAGATGGTCGAGGCGGCCGATGCGATCAACGAGCACGTGTTCAAGCCGATGGGCGAGCATATGCCGGGGCCGCGTCAGGCGAAGGGATCGTCGGCGCACGTCTCCTTCGACGACGACGCGATCGCGCAGCTGCGCGAGGCCGCCTACGGCGACTCCGCCGCGCATGTCACCGCCGACTCGCCGACCGTCGCGATCCCCAAGCGCATCCTCGACTCCGACCACCACCGCGGACTCAAGGGACTCGACGAACCCCACACGGACACTGCGACGGCGTCTGCGACGAAGTCCGCGGACGGCGCAACCGGCGAGGACGCCGGCGCTTCGCCCGCAGCCGACACCGCCCCAACGCCGCGGCCGGTAGAATCAGAAGGCGGCAAGCAAGACAACAACAAGAAGAGACGTTCCGAGTCCAAGGGCCCGGACAACCCAAGGAGTCATTGGCGCTGATGGTGCTGCTCAACGTTCTGGACATCCTGCTCGTCGTCGTCGGCGGCGTCGGCATGATCTATCAGGGTGTGTGCATCCTGATCTCGCTGTTCGCCAAGCCGATCACGTTCCCGGACGCGCCGATGGACAAGCGCTATGCCGTCCTCGTCTCCGCGCGCAACGAGCGCGCCGTCATCGGCAACCTCATCCGCGACATCCAGACGCAGACGTATCCGTCGTCGCTCCTCGACATCTGGCTCGTCGCCGACAACTGCACCGACGACACGGCGCAGATCGCGCGCGACCTTGGCTGCAACGTCGTTGAACGCTTCGACCAGAGCAAGATCGGCAAAGGCTACGCGCTGACCTACCTGCTCGACACGATGATCGACGAGCATACCGCCGACCGCTACGACGCATTCTTCGTCTTCGACGCCGACAACCGCCTCGACGAGCACTACTTCGAGGAGATGAACAAGGGCTTCCAGTCCGGCTTCCGCATCCTGACGAGCTACCGCAACTCGGTCAACCTCTCCGACAACTGGGTCTCGTCGGGTTCGGCGCTGTGGTTCATCCGTGAGTCGAGATTCGTCAGCGCCTCGCGCATGTGGCTCGGCAACAGCTGCCACGTCGGCGGCACCGGCTTCATGTTCTCGCAGGGCGTCATGCGCCGCAACAAGGGATGGAAGTTCCATCTGCTCACCGAGGACCTCGAGTTCACGATGGATTCGGTGCTGCATGGCGACCGCATCGGCTACGTGGGTTCGGCGATCCTCTACGACGAGCAGCCGATCACCTTCGCGCAGAGCTGGCGTCAGCGTCTGCGCTGGAGCAAGGGCTTCCTGCAGGTCTTCCGCTACTACGGGCCGGCGCTCATCCGCCGCGCGATCCGCGAGCGCGATTTCTCGTGCATCGATTTCACGCTGCTGCTGTGCCCGTTCATGCTGCTTGCGATGATCCGCATCGCGCTTGGCGCGATTTACGCCGCCTTCGGCTTCGTCTCGTGGCCGAGCCAGCTTGGTTCGCTGTTCAACTGGATGAACGGCATCGTCTGGTCGCTGCTGTTCATGATGGCGCTCGCCGCGCTGACGATCGTCGTTGAACGCCGCAGGATCGGCGCGACGAACAAGGAGCTGTTCGCCTATGTGCTCAGCTTCCCGATCTACATGCTCAGCTATGTGCCGATCTCGTTCCAGGCCGTCTTCTCGAAGGCGCAGTGGAAGCCGATCGAGCACAAGGGCGGCACGCCGGACAACGAGGAGCTCGAGCAGGAGGAGGCGGCGGACAGGGAGACCGCCGAGCACAGCGCCGTCCAACAGGCGTCGTAGCGGACCGATCGTGCGGCCGCCGTCCACGGGCTGAGACGGCTTTTCGGCCATGACGACGTGTGCAATAGTGTGGCAGGCATGAGTGTAGCTTCCCCGATGCCGGCGCCCAACGCGCCTGATCCGCGACTGTTCGCCACCGATCCGCATATGGCCGTCTCGATGCGTGGCCTGTTCAAACGCTTCGACGACAAGGTGGCCGTTGACGGCTTGTCGCTCGACATCCCGGTCGGCTCGTTCTACGGCCTCGTCGGCCCCAACGGCGCCGGCAAGACGACGACGATCAACATGTTCACCGGCATGCTCGTGCCGGACTCCGGCACGGCGACGATCCTCGGCCACGACGTGTGGGCGGACACGGCGCGCGCCAAGCGGCTCATCGGCCTGATGCCGCAGCCCGACCAGATCTTCACGACGCTCACCGGCATGCAGCTGCTCGTCTACGCCGGCATGCTGCGCGGCATGGGCCGCGCCGAAGCGTCGCGCCGCGGCGCCGACCTGCTCGCCGCCTTCGATCTGATCGACTCGGCGAACGTCATGGTGCGCGACTATTCGGCCGGCATGACGAAGAAGATCTGTCTGGCGACGGCGATGATCCACAGTCCGCGTATCCTCGTGCTCGACGAGCCCTTCGAGGCCGTCGACCCGATTTCGAGCGCGAACATCAAGGACATCCTGCTCGAATACGTCGCGACCGGTGGCACCGTCATCATCTCGTCGCATGTCATGGCGCTCGTCGAACGCATGTGCACGCACGTCGCCGTCATCAATCGCGGACGCGTCGTCGCCGCCGGCACCGTCGACGCCGTCGCGGCCGGCGAGGACCTCGAGGAGCGCTTCCTGCAGCTCGTCGGCGGCCGCCACGGTGCCGCGCATATCGCATGGCTCGACGGCGGCGAGAACGGCGAAAGCGGCGTCACCGATGCCGAGGCCGCCGCGACCGTCGCCGCTACAAACGTTGTCAACGAAGGTGGCGCGCGATGAGCGGCGCGACGACGGAAACAACGTCCGCATCATCGATGTCGATGCAGCCGGCGCCCGCGCCGATGACGCAGCCGTCGGTCGGCACCTTCGTGCGGCTGCGCTGGACGATCACCTTCGCGACGTTGAAACGCTCCGCATGGCAGCTCGTCGCCTTCGTCGTCACATTGATCGTCGCCGCTAGCTGCATCGTCGGCGCGCTCATCGGCGGCATCGCGCTCGGCGCGCAGTCCGACCCGCTCGTCGGCGTCGTGCTGCGCATCGCGATGCCGATCGCCGGCGCCTTCGCGATCCTGCTCGCCGTCATCATCCAGCTGATGATCGTCGGCGAGAACTCGACGATGACGCCGGACAACTTCGCGATCTACGGCATCACGGACCGCAGATTGACGACAGGCCTCGTCGTCGCCGGCGTTGCCGGACCGACCGGCATCACCTTCCTGCTGTGTCTGCTCGCGTTCACGCCCGCGTATGCCCATTTCGGCGCCGCGTCCGTCCTGACCGCCGTCGTCGCCGCCTTCGCCGTCATCGTCACGGCGATGCTGTGCTCGAAGGCGCTGCTCTCGCTCTTCGGCGTCCTCGTGCGTTCGCAGGCCGGCAAGAACATCTTCTACATCGTCCTGATGGTCATCGTCATCCTGCTTGCCGAAGCGCCGAGCATGACGATGGCCTCCCTCGACACGGCGGGCGCGGCGATCGACGTGCGTCATTTGGTGCGCGCGTCCACGGTGATCGGCTGGACGCCGCTCGGCGCGCCGTTCATGCTGCCCTTCGACGCCGCCGACGGCGCATGGGGCGTCTTCGCCGCCCACCTGCTCATCGTCGTCGCCACCTGCGCCGTGTGCTGGTGGCTGACGATGTGGTGCCTGCGCTACGCGCGCACGCACAACGCCGCCGTCTCCGGAGGCAAGGCGGAGAAGGGCCTCGGCATGTTCACACGGATGCCCGATTCGCCGTCCGGCGCCGTGACCGCGCGCCTGCTGTGCATGCTGCGGCGCGACCCGCGCCAGTCGGTCATGTTCATCATGCCGCTGCTCATCGTCTTCATCTTCGCGTTCATGGGACGTCAGATCGGCGACTGGTACGTGTGGACCGGCATGGTCGTCAGCTGCATGATGTTCGCGATCGCCGAGGCGAACGGCCTGGGCTACGACGGCCGCGGCTTCGCGATGGAGGTCATCTGCGGCGTGCGCGCGATTGATGACCGGCGCGGCCGTGCACGCGCGTATGTGCTCGTCGCGACGGTGAGCATCGTCGTGCTCTTCATCATCTCGATGGTCTGCTCCGGCTTCTGGCGCACGCCCGTTGGCTGGCTGCAGGGACTGACGATCGGCGTGTGCGGATGGTCGTGGACGCTCGCGACGATCGGCGTGGCCGAGGCGATGAACCCGGTCTTCATGTATCCGACGCCGTCGCTCGAGAAGCCGTTCAGCACGCCGCAGGGCCGCGGCGCGGCGCAGATGTTCATCCCGCTGCTGCAGATGCTGCTCTTCGTGGCCGTCATGATCCCGACGATCGCCGTCATCGCCGGCATCGGCTTCGGCGGCGTGTTCGACCAGTGGTATCCGGTCCTCATCCCCATCGCGCTCGCCAACGGCGTAGGGGTCCTGTGGCTTGGTACATGGCTGGGCGCTAAGCTGTTGGAGCGCCGCAAGCTCAAGGTCCTTGACACCTTGGACGGTTTCGCGGCGCTCCAGCAGTGATCTTCGCGGCCCCGACAGGCCGCGGCCGGCGAGGGGAGGCACGCGGTGCGCGACGGGACGATGAATCCGCACACGGACGGCGACGCGATGCAGGACGACGGCACGCCGACGGTTGAACAGAGCGCCGATCAAACAGCCGAACAGGCGCGCCGATGGCGTCATCTGCGCGCGCGCCGCGTCGTCCTCGTCGTCGTCGCCGCGCTCGCCTCGGTCGCGCTCGCCGTCGGTTACGTGTTCGCCGACGGGCTCGGCGTCATTCCCGGCGCACTGACGTTCTCGTCGGTCGTCGACTGTCCGCCGGCGGCGCTGCGTTCGGCGCGCGTCGGGGCGACGCTCGTCGCCGACGCCGACCTGACGCGCACCATCGACAAGAACAAGGCGGCCGCGGCAATCGACACGCTCATCCACACGAAAGGCGTCGGCAACGAAGTCTCAGTGCTCGTATTGCAGCCGGACGGCACGACGGCGGCCGCGAGCGCGCAGGACACGGCGCGCGAGCCGGCGTCGACGATGAAGACGCTGACGGCGCTCGCGGCGGCATCGACGCTCGACATGGGCTCGACGTTCACGACTTCCACCCATCTCGTGCACGAACAGGACGGCGCGGACACGCTGATCCTGCAGGGCGGCGGCGACATGCTGCTCGGTGCCGGCGCAAGCGACCCGCGTCACGTCAACGGCCGCGCGGGACTCGGCACACTCGCCGAGCGCACGGCGTCCGCGCTGGGCAAACGCGGCGTCACGAAGGTGCGCCTCGCGTGGGACGACACGATGTTCGGCGATGAACGCTCACCCAAACGCATCGCCGAGAACAACGGCGACCATCTGTACTACACGCCCGTCTCGTCGATGGCCGTCGACGGCGGCCGCCAGCGCGCCGACGCGGGCGCCGACCCCGATCGATTCTCCGACTATCCGCCGCTGTCGCAGACGACGGCGGCCGACGCGGCCGCCATCTTCGCCACGCGCCTTACCGAACACGGCGTCGACGTGACGAACGCGGACGCGCTGCAGCAGATGCGCACGCCCGAGGGACGCACACCGCTCGCGTCGGTCGAATCGGCGACGCTGAGCGCCGTTATGCGCTTCATGCTCCAGCATTCCGACAACACGCTCGCCGAACAGTTCGGTCGGCTGCTCGCGCTGCATATGAAGACCGGCAACTCGCCCGAAGCGGCAGTCAAGGCCGTGCGCACGCGGCTCGAGGCGCTCGGCGTGCCGCTCGACGGCCTCGTCATGGCCGACTGTTCGGGACTGTCTCCGGGTTCACGGCTGACGGTGACGACGCTCGCCGACGTGCAGCTGCGCAACATCGAGGTCGGCGTCGCGCCGGCGGCCGCCGAAGGACTGTCCGTGCCCGGCCTCGTCGGCACCGCCGCGAGCCGCCTCGCCGACGACGCCGCGGCAGGCCTGATGCGCGTCAAGACCGGCAGTCTCGGCACCGTCACGTCGATGACCGGCAACGTCTCGCGCAAGGACGGCGGCGTCGCCGTGTTCTCGGTCATCGTCAACAATCCGTCCGACATGGCCGTCGCGCGCGACGCGATCGACGAGTTCGTCGCCACGCTCACGGAGTTGTGATGGTGTATTCGGCCGCGATGAAACAGGCGATCGGCGCCGTACGCGCCGTGCTCGCCGCACAGGGCGTCACGATGCAGGATGCGCGCTTCGCCCGCCACGGCGAACACAAACCGGACGCCGACGCGCCGCTCATCCTCGTCGCCTGCTCGGGCGGCCGCGATTCGCTCGCGCTCGCCGCCGTGGCTGCGACGGTGTGCGCCGCGTGGGGCGTGCGCGCCGGCGCCGTCATCGTCGACCACCATATGCAGACCGGTTCCGCCGACGTCGCCGCGCTCGCCGCCGAACAATGCACGGCGCTCGGGCTCGACCCGGTCGTCGTGCGCGACGTGCACGTTTCCGACGAACACGGCGACGGCGCCGAGGCGGCCGCACGCGACGCGCGCTACGCGGCGCTCGTCGACGAGGCGCGCACGCTCGGCGCCGCCGTCGTCCTGCTCGCGCACACGAAGGACGATCAGGCCGAGACGGTGCTCATCGACCTCATCCGTTCGGCAGGCCTCGACGCCATCGCCGGCATGCCGGCCACACAGTCCATTGACGGCGTATACTTCGCGCGGCCGCTGCTCGGCGTCGCGCGCGCCGACACGACGCGCATCTGCGAGGACCTCGCGCTCAAGTGGTGGGACGATCCGACGAACGGCGACGGCGTGCCCGCCGACGAGCCGCTGCCGCAATGCTTCCCGCTGCGTTCACGCGTGCGGCACACGCTGCTGCCGCGCCTGAGCGCCTTCGCCGGCCGCGATATGACGACGATGCTCGCCGACGGCGCCACGCTCGCACGGCGCGATGTCGAACTGCTCGAACGATTGACCGACGACGTCTTCGCGCGCACCGTACGCATCGAGGACGACGAGGAGGGCGGCAGGCGCGCGTTCATCGACGCTCGCGCGCTCGCCGGGCAGGACGCGGCGCTGCGCTTCCGCGTCGTCGCGCGCGCGCTCGCGATCTGCGCGCCGGGCAGCGGCAGACGCCATGTCGACGCCGTCGAGGCCCTCGTCTCGCATTGGCACGGGCAACAGGCCGTGCGACTTCCCAGAAAACGCACAGCTAATCGTCAGAAACACGTCATTGAGGTGTGCCAAGATGTAACGCATGCAAATCGTCGACATAGAGCATGAAATCGATCATGAGCTGCTGAGCCATGCGCAGATCATGGGGAAGATCAATGAAGTGGCCGCACAGGCGAGCGAGGACTACCGCGGGCGCACGCCGCTGCTCGTGTGCGTGCTCAAAGGCGCGGCGACGACGATGGTCGCGTTCTCGCAGGCGATGTCGATCCCGCTCGAGACGGACTACATGAGCCTGTCGAGCTACGGATCGGGCACTGTGAGCAGCGGCGTCGTCACCGTGCGTCAGGACCTGTCGACCGACGTGCGCGGACGCGACGTGCTCATCGTCGAGGATATCATCGATTCGGGGGTCACGCTCAAATGGCTCGTCGCCGAACTCGAACGCAGGGGAGCCGCCTCGGTCGAGATTTTCGCGCTGCTGGAGAAACCGGCACGCCATCAGGTGCAGTTGGATGTGAAATACAAGGGATTCGTGATCCCGGACGAGTTCGTCGTCGGCTTCGGACTCGACTATGACGAGCGCTACAGGAACCTCGATTCGATCGCGGTGTTGAAGCCGGAAGTATACGAAGGAGAGCAGGCATGAGCATCCCGCAGGGGCCGCAGCAGCCACGCGGCAACCGCAACGGGTCGCCGGGCAACCGCCCGAACCCGTTCAACCCGTCCGATCCGAACGGCCCGGGCGACGGCAACCAGAACGGCAGGAGGAGCGCATGGCGCTCGCCGTGGTTCTGGGGCACGATTGTCGCGCTGATCGCGCTCGTCATTGTCTTCTTCTCGATGAACGGCGGCGCGAAGACGATCACGACCGAGCAGGGCCTGTCGATCCTCAAGAGCAACGCGTCGAACATCACGAACGCGACGATCGTCGACAACCAGAACCTCGTCGAGCTCAAGCTCAAGGACGCCTATTCGGGCAAGGATCCGGATTCGGGCAACGACCGCAACTACGGCACCGACGTGCAGTTCTACTTCGCGAGCGCGCAGGACGCCGACATCGTCAAGGCCGTCGAGGACGCCAAACCGGCGAACGGCTGGACGGCGACGATCAAGACGCAGGGCGCGCTGACCTACATGCTCACGTCGATGCTGCCGATCCTGATCATCCTCGGCTTCGGCTGGTTCCTGATGAGCCGCATGAGCAGCACGAGCGGCATGCTCGGCATGGGCGGCAAGAAGAACGCCGGCAAGCTCGCCGACGGCCAGATTCCGAAGACGAAGTTCTCGGACGTGGCCGGCGAGGAGGCCGCCGTCCAGGAGGTCGAGGAGATCAAGGACTTCCTCAAGGATCCGGCGAAGTACAAGGCGCTCGGCGCGCGCATCCCGCGCGGCGTGCTGCTCTACGGCCCTCCGGGCACCGGCAAGACGCTGTTGGCGCGCGCGATCGCAGGCGAGGCGGGCGTCCCGTTCTATTCGATGGCCGGTTCCGACTTCGTCGAGATGTTCGTCGGTCTCGGCGCCTCGCGCGTGCGCGACCTGTTCGACGAGGCGAAGAAGAACGCCCCGGCGATCATCTTCATCGACGAGATCGACGCCGTCGGCCGCAAGCGCGGCTCCGGCATGGGCGGCGGACACGACGAGCGAGAGCAGACGCTCAACCAGCTGCTCGTCGAGATGGACGGCTTCGACAACGACACGAATCTGATCATCATCGCCGCAACGAACCGCCCGGACGTGCTCGACCCGGCGCTGCTGCGCCCGGGCCGATTCGACCGTCAGGTGGCCGTCGAGGCGCCGGACCTCGAAGGCCGCGAGGAGATTCTCAAGGTGCATGCGAAGGGCAAGCCCTTCGTGCCGGATATCGACCTGCACGCGATCGCCGTGCGCACGCCGGGCTTCACCGGCGCCGATCTGGCGAACGTGCTCAACGAGGCCGCGCTGCTGTGTGCGCGCGTCGGCGCCCAGCTGATCGACAACCGTGCGATCGACGAGGCAATCGACCGCGTGATGAGCGGCCCGCGCCGCCGTACGCGCGGCATGGCGCTCGACGAGCTGCGCAACACCGCCTACCATGAGGGCGGCCATGCGCTCGTCGCCGCCGCGCTGCACAACACTGATCCGGTCACCAAGGTCACGATCCTGCCGCGAGGCCGCGCACTCGGCTATACGGCCGTCATGCCGACCGAGGACCGCTATTCGCAGTCGCGCAACGAGCTGCTCGACCAGATGGCCTACGCGATGGGCGGCCGCACCGCCGAGGAGATCGTCTTCCACGATCCGACGACCGGCGCGTCGAACGACATCGAGAAGGCGACGAGCATCGCCCGCCACATGGTCGGCGAATACGGCCTGTCCTCGCAGCTCGGTGCCGTCAAGTGGATTGACTCTGACGACGATCAGGGCCTTGACGGCCTGCGTCCGCGCAACTATTCGAACGCGACGGCCGAGATGATCGACGAGCAGGTGCTCGACCTCATCGAGACCGCGCATCAGGAGGCGTGGCAGATCCTCACCGACAACCGCGAGATCCTCGACGAACTCGTGCGTCGCCTGCTCGTCAAGCAGACGCTCAACGAGAAGGAGCTCAAGGAGGTCTTCGCCGACATCAAGATGGCGCCGGAACGTCCGGTGTGGCTCAGCAGCCCGAACCGTCCCGATTCGGATGTGCCGCCGGTGCCGATTCCCGAGTCGCTCAAGGAATCGGCGGGCATCCCGCAGCAGCAGTTCTGACGGGATCCGACGAGTCGGTCATTCAACAGGCCCGGCGCCGCAAAGCCCGGGCCTGTCCTATTGGACGGCCGGACATGTCGTAAAACCGGCAAGCAGGAAGGACACGGACATGGCAACGCACATGCTTGTCTGCAGGGGAGTGACGGTGGGCGCCGTCGACGTCGTCGACGACCCCTTCGCCGGCGCGGCGCGGCTCGACATCGACGTCGAACTCGACGGCGGTCTCGTCTCACGCGCGTCGGCGACGACGCTCATCGAGATTGCTCGGAGCACGGCGGCGGCGCATGCGGGCGAGACCGGCGCAATGATCGCCGACGCCGTCGCCGAGGCGTCGCGCCGCGAGACGGGCGCCGCGATGGCGACGGTGACGCTGACGTTGTCGCCGACGACGTCGGTGGAATCGGTGGAATCGGTGGAATCGGTGACACAGATGGCACAGCCGATGCCGGAGCCGGCGTGTCTGGGTGTGCACTGGGTCGCGACGTCCGGCGAGACGACAACCGCTGTGCCGACGTCCGCTGAGCCGGCAGAGGATACGGGGGACATGCACGCCGACATGACGTCGCACCGCGCAGTCGTCTCGATGGAAAGCGCGTCGCCGCAGGCGGCTGAGCTGTTCCGCGACGTCATCGTCACGCTCGACGGTGCGCCGGGCACGCACATCGTGGGCATCTCGCCGCTTTACCACGCGATGACGGCCGACGGCGGCGAGACACGCACCGCCGTCGCCGCGCTCGACACGACAATGGGCGCGGCAGCGCTCACGGCGTTCCTCAACGCCGCCGCGCGCGCACACGACGGCGACGTCGAACTGCATATCGTCGATATTGATGACGCCGACGGCCGCGCACGCATCGACGACGGGGGAGCGGGCAACCGCGCCGCGATCCTCGCGCCGTGGATGGACATGGATCCGAACGCGACCTTCCGTGGCGATCCGCTCGCGTATCTGCTTGCAAACGCGCCCGACACGCCGTTCGCGGGGCTCGAATCGGACCGTTGGATCATCGGAGGCGCGCAATGAGGGCGCATCGCATACGTTGGTGGGTGTATCTGCTCGCGGTCGTGCTCGGCGTCGGCGGCGGCGCCGCGACGGCCATGCTCGAGGAACGCCACCACGTCTCGCTGCTCGGGTTGCCGTGGTTCGTCTCGGCGGTGCTCGCCGTCTTCGGCATCGGCGTGCTCGTCGCCGCATGGCAGGTGCATCGATACACGACGACCGAGCCGCGCAAACGTGTGCAGCTCAAGACGATCACGCCCGAGCGCGCCGTCGATACGCTGATCCTCACGAAGGCGCTCGCGCTCGCCGGCGCTGTGCTGCTCGGCTGGTACGGCGGCGAGCTGCTGATGGTCCTCGGGCATCTGCAGGCGCCGTACTATCGGCGCATCGCAATCGAATGCGTCGTCGCATGCGCGGCGAGCCTGATCGATATGGTCTGCGGCATCATCGGCGAAGGCTTCTGCCAGCTGCCGCCGTCGGAGGGTCCCGAACATCCGAAGATCGAACGCAAACGGTTGCGCAACGGGCGTCGCGACCGCGGCGTCGCATGGAAGGCCGACGGTCAGGACGGAGACAATGACGAAGCCGCCGTACCCGGCAGGTGACGGCGGCTTCGGCAGACGGTGGTCGCGCGGATGGACGTGTGATCATCACTCCTGCGGCACGCGCACCATCGCCTCCTGCACGATCGCGGCGACGAGCGTGCCGTCGCGGCGGTAGACCTTCGCCATCGACAGGCCGCGGCCATGGCCGGCGGTGGGCGTGTCCTGCACATACAGATGCCAGTCGGTGACGTCGATGTCGCGGTACCACCACATCGAATGATCGATTGACGCGAAGGAGATGCCCGGCGTCATCACCGTCAGGCCTGCGCGACGCAGAATAGGCTCGAGCATGACCTGATCGCAGCCGAGTGCGAGGATTGCGCGGTGCATCGTCTGGGACACGTCGCATTCGCCGTCGGCGCGCATCCACACAAGCTGACGGCCGCAGTCAGCATCCGCGCTCGCCTTGTCCGGGCCGAGCAGGATCGGCTGGGACACGTAGCGGATGTCGAAGGGGGAGGTCTGTGCGTAGTACTTCGCGAAATCCGACTGATCGGCGTATGGAGCCATCAGCTCCTTCGAACTTTTGAGCGTCTCCGGCGCGGGGACGTCGGCCGGCGCGGGGTCGGCGTACTCGAAGCCGGACTGCCCGCTCTTCTGGAAGCTCGCGATTGCCGTGAGGATCGCGCCCTGCGACTGCGTGACGTTGACGCGGCGCGCCGAGAACGAATGGCCGTCGCGCAGATTCTCGACGTCGAAGAGCAGATCCTCGTGGATGTCGCCGGGGGCGATGAAATAGCCATGGATCGAATGCGGCTCGCGCCCTTCCGGCACCGTCTTCGAAGCGGCGATGAGCGACTGGGCGATGACCTGGCCGCCGTAGACGCGGCCGGTTGGGAAGTACATGCTTTCGCCGCTGATGTAGGTGTGATCGCGGTAGACGGAAGGTTCGCCGAGGCTCAGCACATCAATCAGATGCTTCAGGGGAGTGGTGTCCGACGTCATGAGGCGTCCTTTCTGTTCGGGGGCGGCGTTCCCCACGCCGTCGGGTGGTGCCCGGTAGGGGGGGCGGGTGCGTTGACTGTCTGCAATCTATCAGCGGCGTGTTAAGAAACGGACACGCCCTGATGATTGCAGCCGACGGCATAGCCGGGGGAGCTGATGTTCACGCGAACGTCATGGGTGCGTTCCGCACTTCCCGCGTTCGCTGCCGGGGCTCGTCGCGAACGTTACAGGTGCGCTTTGCACCATCTACGGTCGCTGACAGGGCTCGTTGCGAACGTCATGGGTGCGCTTTGCGCCGCTCATGATTGCATAGGGGCCCGGCTGCGAACGTGGACGCCGCGTTGTGCGGCGGCGGTGTTCACAACCGGGCCCTTCGGCGCCAATCGGCTGGCTCAGCGGGTGAGCTTGCGGTGCAGACGGTGCGGACGCGCCGCCTCCTCGCCCAGACGCGCGATCTTGTTCTCCTGGTACGACTGGAAGTTGCCTTCGAACCAGTACCAGCGCGCCGGGTTCTCGTCGTCGCCCTCCCACGCGAGGATGTGCGTGGCGATGCGGTCGAGGAACCAGCGGTCGTGCGAGATCACGACGGCGCAGCCCGGGAACTCGATGAGCGCGTTCTCGAGGCTTTCGAGCGTCTCGACGTCTAGATCGTTCGTCGGCTCGTCGAGCAACAGCAGGTTGCCGCCCTGCTTGAGCGTGAGCGCCAGATTGAGGCGGTTGCGCTCGCCGCCGGAGAGCACACCGGTCAGCTTCTGCTGGTCGGATCCCTTGAAGCCGAAGCTCGCGACGTAGGCGCGCGTTGGCACTTCGACGCCGCCGACCTCGATGAAGTCGTTGCCGTCGGAGACCGCCTCCCATAGGTTCTTGTTCGGGTCGAGTCCGGCGCGGTTCTGGTCGACGTAGCTGATCTTGACGGTGTCGCCGATCTTGAGATCGCCGCCGGAGAGCGGTTCGAGGCCGACGATTGTCTTGAACAGCGTCGACTTGCCGACGCCGTTGGGGCCGATGACGCCGACGATGCCGTTGCGCGGCAGCGTGAAGCTCAGGTCATCGATGAGCACGCGGTCGCCGAAGGCCTTGTGGATGTGCTCGGCCTCGAGCACCGTCGAACCCAGACGCGGTCCCGGCGGGATCTGGATCTCGGAGAAGTCGAGCTTCTTCGAGTTGCGCGCCTCCTGCTCCATCTGGTCATAGCGCTCAAGACGCGCCTTGTTCTTCGCCTGACGGGCCTTCGGCGAGGAACGCACCCATTCGAGCTCGTTCTTCAGGCGCTTGGCGAGCTTGGCGTCCTTGGCGCCCTGGATCTCCATACGCTTGGCCTTCGTCTCCAGATAGGTGGAGTAGTTGCCCTTGTAGGGGTAGAGCTGGCCGCGGTCGACCTCGCAGATCCATTCGGCGACGTTGTCCATGAAGTAGCGGTCGTGGGTGACGGCGATGACGGCGCCCGGATACTGGTGCAGGAACTTTTCGAGCCACAGGATCGACTCGGCGTCGAGGTGGTTCGTCGGTTCGTCGAGCAGCAGCAGGTCCGGCGCCTCGAGCAGCAGCTTGCACAGCGCGACGCGGCGGCGCTCGCCGCCCGAGCACACCGACACCGGCGTGTCCGGGTCCGGGCACTGCAGCGCGTCCATCGCCTGCTCGAGCTGCGAGTCGAGATCCCAGCCGTTCGCCGCGTCGATCTCGGTCTGCAGTTTGCCCATCTCCTCCATCAGCGCGTCGAAGTCGGCGTCCGGGTTCGCCATCTCCTCGCCGATTTCGTTGAAGCGGGCGACCTTGTTCGCGATGTCGCCGAAGGCCATCTTGATGTTCTCGCCGACGGTCTTGTCCTCGTCGAGCGGCGGCTCCTGCTGCAGAATGCCGACGGTGAAGCCCGGCGTGAGCGACGCCTCGCCGTTGCTGACCGTGTCGAGGCCCGCCATGATTTTCAGCAGCGTCGACTTGCCCATGCCGTTGGGGCCTACGACGCCGATCTTCGCGCCCGGCAGGAAGCTCAGCGTGACGTTGTCGAGGATCACGCGGTCGCCGTACGCCTTGCGGGCGTTGATCATCTGGTAAATAAACTCAGCCAAGGTTGAATCCGTTCCGTTGTCCGTCTTGCTTCGTGGAATCGAAGCGGTCACAAAATGCACGACCATTATTCCAAAAGCGGTCTACTAGTTGGCAACAACCGTCCAATCGGCGCTATTCCCACACGCGGGAGCAGTCCCCGCGTGTCGGGAGTTCAGATGAGCACGCCGTCGCAGTGGTCGATCTCGTGCTGGATGATCTGCGCGGTAAAGCCGGTGAACGCGGCGTGGCGCGGGCGCCCCTTGCGGGTGAGGTAGTCGACTTCGATGCGCTCGAAGCGCGGCGTGCGCCGTTCGCCCTCGAGGCTCAGACAGCCTTCGGCGGTGTCGTAGGCGCCGTCGGCCTGAGTGATGATCGGGTTGAACATGACGCCGATCGTGCCGAGATCCTCGTCGACGAAGACGATGATGCGCTTGTGCTTGCCGATCATATTCGCGGCCATGCCGACGCAGCGCGCGCGGTTCGCCGCGAGCGTGTCGACGAGATCGGCCGCGATCGCGGCGTCGCCCGGATCGTTCGGGTCGGCGGCCGCCGACGGCTCGGATAGGAAGGGGACGGAGGTGACGATCGTTCGTTGCATGGGCAGTAAGTATAGCGAGGCCCCGCGCGGTTGCCGTGCGCGGGGCCTCGCTATACGGCCTATACGGCTGTGTCTGCTGCGGCTGCGTTTCGCTCAGTCGACGCGACGTCCCCTTCCAACAACTAGGCCTTATCCGGAAGATGGTTGGTTCCGCGATGATCTCAATCGCGGAACCAACCATCCGAGTAGAGGACAAACCATCGAATCCATAATTGTTCATTGATTGCACATACCCGAAAATGGGAACATTCGGTTGAGAAATGCCGTGTCCATCATAATACTGGTGATCATGATGAGTATATTTCATCATCGATTCTTGCACACCGATGTGCAAGATGGCCCAAGGACGAGGAAAGGAACCGATGTGGGCAAGACATGCGGCGCAACAGTTCTGGCCTCTCAGTCCATCAAATCGGCCGGCAATCCGCAAATACCTCTAAGGTGGATCGTAATGCCTTTCATTCGCAGAGGCTGCAGTGCGCTGTTGTGCACCATGCTGACTTTAGGATTGACAGCCTGCGGATCGTCCGTCTCCTCTTCCCGTGAATGGAGCGACGGCGGCGACACATTCCAAATGGCAGGAAGCGTCGATGAGCGTATCAAGAATCTGCTGGAACATCACGCAGATATGGATCAGTCGCAGCGGCAGATGCTTGAGCGTGCACTCGCCAACGAAGGTAAGATCTCCCATGCCGACTATCTGACGGCATGGGACAACTACCGCCAATGCTTGGTTGCCAAGGGGTACAACCCGCCGACGATGCGCCTGATTAACGGGGTGTACATCCACCAGATCAAGATTGACACCAGCGGCATGAGCGAGGCACAGCAGGATAAACTCAACAGCGACGTCGATGGTTGTCAAGCTCGCTACGTGCTTTCAGTGGATGATATCTACCGCCTGAATGTGGCAAATCCAAGTCTATACAGCAATTCCGATGTCGCATTGGTAGATTGCCTTCGCCGCCACGCATTGGTTCCTAAAGACTATTCAGTGAACCAGTACCGTGCCGAAAGTGAGCGCTTTTTCGGCACTGATGTCTCTGATACAAAGACTGAACGCGAGGCCTATACCAAACGACGCGAAGCGTTCAGCTTTGATTTCAACGCCCCACAGGCCCGTACCTGTGTGGTCACCAATGACTCCAGCCTGCTTATCGATGAACTCGAAACGTGGAAGCCGCTCAGCTGATACCGCTCATGCACTAGGCGCAGTCCCATGCCGTGTCGGATCAGCATGCCGGCAGTGACTGGTCTTGTGTTGAATGATGCAGATTCGCCCGACCGAGCTTCTCTTGTCAGGTTGATTGAGCTCGCATACACGATATGGGTAGAATGCTTGGCTATCGTTTTTCCTGATTTCTATAGTGTTCGTAGATGTCTCAGTTCGTAGATGTCGCAGAGTGGTGGCATCTACAAGTATCATGAAGTATCATGGAGCTGGCTGTTGATTGCGTCTCTTCTGATTCGTCTCAATGATGAACGATGTGCGGTGTGGCGTGAGACTGCACCGAATGCGGTCTCACACCACACCATATCTTGAGTTGGAATGCGAGGACTCGAAAGATGATGCGTGAGTTTTTCGTCCGATTCGGCGGAATTGTCATGGTGACATGTTTTGCCTGCGGTCTACTGGCGGGGTGTGGCTCCGACGAAGCGGATTCAGATACTGGTGTGGAGGGTCAACGCATTGCCTCGTCCATGCAGGACTATGTGCAGATGGTACTCGATCTCGATCAGAAAACTCGTCATGGACAGATGCAAGGGGTGCCGATGGGGGATCGTCAAGTGACTATTCTGAAGAGGGCGTTGGAGAACGGAGGGCGGGTTAGCCGGGCCGACTACGAGCAGGCATGGGCGAGCTATCGTCAATGCATTGTCAACAAAGGGTATGCCGCGCCGCCGATTATGAAGATTGGTGAGTTTTATCAAGCACGGTGGTCAATGGCATCTGTTGAAGGGCAGGAGGCGCGGGAGGAAAAACTGCGTGAAGATGATATGGCATGCGGCATGGCGGAGATGCTGAACGTGAACGAGGTGTACCAACGCCAGCATTCGAACCCGAACCTATATCGGAATCCATCGGAGGGGGTGGTGGATTGCCTGCATCGCAACAATCTGGTGAAGACGTCGTATACGGCGAAGGACTACGATGCGGAGAATCGCAGATTCGACGAATACTGGAACGATCGCCGTATGGGACGTGCTCCCACTATTGCCGAGACGCACGGGCATTTCAGTTTTGATTACGGCGATGTTGACGCGGCCATGTGTCTGGCGAACAATCATGAGGCCATGGATGTTCAGGAATACAAGCCGCCTGAATGGAAGCCATTCGGATAGGGGATGCCACAGTGGGCAAGCGCAAGGGGTCGGCCTCGGGGTGACAGGCGAACAGCCGTTTTGGCTGCCATCCCGAGGCCAGAACCCTCCGGGCTGCGTTTCGCTCAGTCGCCGAGCGCCGCGTCGAGCGCCTGTCGCAGATCGGCGATGATGTCGTCGGCGTTCTCGATGCCGCAGCTCAGGCGTACAAGGTCGATGCCGACGCCGGCCTCGTCGAGCTGCTCCTCGGTGAGCTGACGGTGCGTCGTGCCGGCCGGGTAGAGCACGCAGCTGCGCGCGTCGGCAACATGCGTCGCGATCGCGATCATCTTGAGATGGTCAAGGAACGCGGACACCTTTTCACGGCCACCGGGAACGCCGAACGAAATCACGCCGCACGTGCCGTTCGGCATGTACTTCTCGGCGAGCGCGTGGTATTTGTCGCCGGGCAGCTCCGGGCAGCTCACCCACGAGATGCGCGGGTCGTTCTCGAGGAACGTGGCGACCTTGAGCGCGTTCGCGCAGTGGCGTTCCATGCGCACGCCGAGCGACTCGAGATGCATGCCCATGATCCACGAGTTGATCGGCGCCGGCGTCGAGCCGAAGTCACGCATCAGCTGGGCGGTGCACTTCGTGATGAACGCGGCCTTGCCGAAGTCCTTCGCGTAGACGACGCCGTGGTAGGAATCGTCCGGAGTGCACATTCCGGGGAACTTCTCGGCGTGCGCGAGCCAGTCGAAGTTGCCCGAGTCGACGATCGCGCCGCCGACGCACGAGCCGTGGCCGTCCATGTACTTCGTCGTCGCATGCGTGACGATGTCGACGCCGTAGCGGAACGGCTGGCAGTTGATCGGCGTCGGGAACGTGTTGTCGACGATGAGCGGCACGCCGTGCGCGTGCGCGGCCTTCGCGAACTTCTCAAAATCGAGCACGATGAGCGCCGGATTCGCGATCGACTCGCCGAAGACGGCCTTCGTATTCGGGCGGAACGCGGCCTCGAGCTCGTCCGCGGAGCAGTCGGGGCTCACGAACGTGCATTCGATGCCCATCTTGCGCATCGTCACGTTGATCAGGTTGAAGGTGCCGCCGTAGATCGCGCTCGACGCGACGATGTGGTCGCCCTGATTGCAGATGTTGAACAGCGCGAAGAAGTTCGCGGCCTGCCCGGACGACGTGAGCATCGCCGCGGCGCCTCCCTCCATCGCGCAGATCTTCGCGGCGACCGTGTCGTTCGTTGGGTTCTGCAGACGCGTGTAGAAATATCCGGACTCGGACAGGTCGAATAGGCGGCTCATCTGCTCGCTCGACGTGTACTTGAAGGTCGTCGCCTGGATGATCGGCGGCGTGCGCGACTCGCCGTTGCCCGGCTGGTAGCCGCCCTGCACGCAGATCGTGTCCTCGTGTTCGGTGCTGATCGGTGTGGCTGTGTCTGCCATGTACGCTCCTCGTCTGCGGTTGGCTTCCCGTCACGCGCGCGCCGTGCGGCGGGTAGACGTGGCGGAGTAGGTTGGACATCGGTATTAAATCACGACGGCCACGCATGCCGCCGGCGCGTCCCACACTGTGTGCGTCGGTGATGTGCAACGGACTGTGTATGTCGGCCGGCGTGTGCGCGTGAAGGAGGATGCGACGATGACGACGGCGCTGATGGTGTTCCACGACCGGCTGCGGCAATCGAAGGTGAACCGCGCGCTCGCGCAGCGTGCGGCGCACGAGGGTGACGACGTGATCGTGCGCGACATGTACGCGCTGTATCCCGATTTCCGTATCGACGTCGACGAGGAGCACCGCGTGTGCGACGCCGCCGACCGTCTCGCGTTCCTCTTCCCGTTCTACTGGTACAGCGCGCCGGCGCTGATGAAGCTGTGGGAGGACGCCGTGTTCACGCCCGGCTGGGCGTACGGCGACGGCGCGTCGATCGCCGGCAAGCGCATGCTGCTCGCCGTGACGACCGGCGGCGCCGAGGACATGTACACGGCCGACGGCAAGCACGGCGCGACGATGGAGGAGCTGCTGCTGCCGTACCGAACGACCGCGCGATACCTCGGCCTCGACTACGAGGAGCCCTTCATCGTGCACGGCTCGTCGAAGACGATTGACGACGACGAGCTCGCGCGGACCGCCGAACGATTCGTGCGGCGGCTGCGCGGCTGATTCACCGGGCGATCGGCCGGCTGTGCGGCTGCGTGCCGCATGACGGCGCAAAGGGAGCGGCGCCGCGCGTGCATGCGCCGGGTGCGTACGCGGTGCCGCAGACGCATGGCGGCGCGGATGGGCGGATGACATGAAAACGGCGGCATCTCGCGGGACTCGCCGATAAAAGTTAGATGGTTTGACAAATAGTGCCCGTCGCTGTAACTTACTTAATAAGACGAATGAACATAGTCGTTCGGAGGCGACCGCCGCCATGGCGGGAGCGGTCGGTACGGCGACGTTCGGCCGTCGCGCGACGCGCCGAAGACGGCACCGCGACACAGCGCAACACAGAACAAAGGAGTCATGATGGGACTGTGGGACATCGACAAGATTGAGTACGTCGGCCGTGGCAACGGCCCGGTGGAGGGACTCGGCTTCCAGTACTACGACGCAGACAAGGTCGTCGCCGGCAAGAAGATGAAGGATTGGCTGCGCTTCGGCGTCGCCTGGTGGCACACCTTCGATGCGCCGCTGACCGACCCGTTCGGCGACGGCACCGCGCAGCGCCCGTGGGACGGCAAGTACTCCGACCCGATGGACAACGCGCTCGCGAAGGTCGACTACGCCTTCGAGTTCTTCACGAAGCTCGGCGCCGAGTATTTCTGCTTCCACGACCGTGACATCGCCCCGGAGGGCGATACGCTGCGCGAGACGAACGCCAACCTCGACCGCGTCGTCGACAAGATCGAGGAGAACATGAAGTCCACCGGCGTCAAGCTGCTGTGGAACACCTCGTCGCTGTTCACGAACCCGCGTTTCGTCGCCGGCGCATCCACCTCGCCGTTCGCTGATGTGTACGCCTACGCGGCGGCGCAGCTCAAGCACTCGCTCGAGATCGGCAAGCGCCTGGGCGCCGAGAATTACGTGTTCTGGGGCGGCCGCGAAGGCTACGAGAACCTGTGGGTCACCGACATGAAGCGTGAGCAGGAGCACATGGCGAAGTTCTTCCACATGTGCGCCGACTACGCCAAGCAGATCGGCATGGACGCCCAGTTCCTCATCGAGCCGAAGGCCAAGGAACCGACGACGCACCAGTACGACTTCGACGCGGCCACGGCATGCAATTTCCTGCGCGCCTATGACCTGATCGACGTCTTCAAGCTCAACCTTGAAGGCAACCACGCCAACCTCGCAGGCCACACCTACCAGCACGAGATCCGCGTTGCCCGCGACAACGGCGTGCTCGGTTCGCTCGACGCGAACCAGGGCGACATGCTGCTCGGCTGGGACCTCGATGAGTTCCCGACCAACCTGTACGAGACCACCTCCGTCATGTGGGAAGTGCTCGACGAAGGTCAGATCGGCCCTCACGGCGGCCTCAACTTCGACGCCAAGCCGCGCCGCACCTCGTTCAGCGCCGAAGACCTGTTCCGCGCGCACATCGCCGGCATGGACACGTTCGCCGCCGGCCTGCTCGTGGCGGACAAGATGCATCAGGACAAGTACATCGAGAACCTTGTGGCCAACCGTTACGGCTCCTACGATTCGGGCATCGGCAAGTCGATCGACGACGGCACCGCCACCCTCGAGTCGCTCAATGACTACGCCATCGACATGCCGCAGTCCGAGATCATCGCATCCACGCACCCCGATCACCTCGAGGACGTGAAGGCGACCATCAACAACTACATCATCGACGCCCTGGCCAACGCCTGACGCCGCACGGTCCGGCCGCTTGCCGCATGGGCGGCCGGACCGTCCATCCAACCTCTGCAGTGCGTGGCATATGCAGTGCACGCTGTATGGCATATGCCGCCAGTAACTCTTTCTTTCCTTCCTTCCTTCCAATGAATCGCCGCCTGTTCTTTCCTTTCCTCTGCAGGCGCGATGCAGGCCCAAGGGCCACCGGGCCACACCGTGCACCCATACGCTCCGCGCGCATCCTTCCCATCAAACACACCGCGCGCGGGGAGCACGGCGGTTCCCGGAGGCCCATGGGCTTTTTCCATACGGGCGGGCACGACGGTGTGTTCGCCTATTGCTTGCGCAAGGCGCATGGCGCACCGCCGAACCGCCCTATACCCTCCGGCCATGCTGCCGAACCGAATGTACTGTTATGACCGACCACTACCGATATGGAGGACCGCGATGACCGCAACGACCGCGACCATGGACATCACCAACCCCGTGCTGCGGGGCATGTACCCCGACCCAAGCTGGATGTGGGACGAGCCCGGGGAGCGCGTGGCCTTGGTGAATTCCTCGTTCGAACTGGTGCCGGGACTGCCGATCCACGTTTCAGACGATATCGCGAACTGGGAGCTTGCGGGGAACGCCGTCGACGAGGCGATGGCGCAACGGCTGCTGATCCCCTTCGTGCTTGATTCTGGGGGATTGTATGCGCCGACATTGCGCATGATCCGCGGGAAGTACGTGATCGCATGCACGGTCGCCCGCATCGATCTGGATGCGGCCGCCGCAGCTGGGGTCGACCCGGAGTCGATCGAGGGGGCCCGTGCAAGCCAAGGCAACTTCATCATCGAAGCCGATGCGCTTGAGGGGCCATGGCGCGGCCCGTACTGGATCGAGGGCGCCGAGGGTATCGATCCAGACATCTTCGAGGACCTTGACGGCTCCGTGTACTGGACGCAGACAAGGCCGGCCGTACGCCCGCGCTGGGAAGGGCAGACCGAGGTGTGGACCCAGCGGATTGACCCGGAGACGTGGCGGCTGTGCGCGTCGCATGACGCAGACGGCGACTATGGCAAGACGGTCCTCTGGACGGGATATGGCGTGGAGGCGGTGTGGGCCGAAGGACCGCACCTGTACCGCATCGGCGATTGGGTGTATCTGATGACCGCGGAAGGCGGCACAAGCTTCGACCACAGCGAGATGACCATGCGCACGTGGGCACCCGACGGGCTCGGGCCGGCGGTCGAAGCCCTGCAGTTCCAGGCGCACGCGGACGGGACCGAGCCGCGAGCGCCGCGTGCCGACGAACGGTCGGTTGTGGGGCGGTATGCGCGACTGTTCCATCCGTGCAAGAAGAATCCGTTCCTGACACACCGGCATCTGGGTTTGGAGGAGCGCGTGCAGTGTGTGGGCCACGCCGATCTGCTGCATCATCCACGGCTTGGCTGGTGGGTCGCGTGCCTGGGTTCGCGCGAGACCCCCACCGCGGACCATGGGGCGCTCAGTTTCCTGGGCAGGGAGACCTTTGTGGCACCTGTCGACTGGCAGCACGATCCGGCGCAATGGTCGCTGGAATCCAATGGGCCCGCGCAAGGGGAGTCCGATGACCCAGGATGGCCGGTGCTCGCCGGGGGAGCGGGGCGTCTGGCGCAGACATTGCGCATCGATGCGGCGGACGGGACCCTGCTCGACGTGTGCATCGGGCCGTGCGAATCGCAGGCGGTCGTCGATGCACGCGTGCCTTTTGCCGTCGGCGACGGCGAAGGCGCGGCCGTGCGCGCGGATGGCACGGTGTACCGGCGTATGCCGGAAGACAGGTGCGTGGTGCTGTGCCCGCCGCGTGGCACGGTGCGCATCCGGCAGGACGGCCGCCATACACTGAGCGTGGCGACCGATGGTGCGTCGGTGCAGTGGACGCTCGGCGAGGGGACGGAGCGCAGGGAAGGCATGGTGCCGATCCCCGAGGGGGAGTCGGGATCGGTTATGCTCGTCTTCGACAAAGGCATGGTGCGCGTGGTCGTGGCGCAGTCCGCGGAACAGGCATGGACGGCGCCGGCTGTCGAGGTGATCGACGTGGCGCCGCTGAGCACCGAATGGTCCGGCGGCTTTGTGGGTTGCCTCATCGGTTGTGAGGTATAGGTGGAGTGCTCAGCGCAGGCTGCGTGTACTGCCCCGCACCACAAGCGTGGTGGGCAGGATCACGTGGTGCTGCGTTGGGCGCCCTTCCGCTGTGTCCAGAAGCATGCGCGTCGAGACGGCCGCCATGTCGTGCAACGGCTGGCGCACCGTGGTGAGCGCCGGACCCAGGAAGGCGGATGTCTGCACGTCGTCGAATCCGACGACCGAAAGGTCTTCGGGGATGCGCAGCCGGTTCTGCCGGGCGGCCTCATAGACGCCCATCGCCTGCAGGTCGCTGCCGGCGAAGATCGCGGTGGGGCGGTTTGGTTGCGCCAACAGCTCCATCGCCTGCGCATAGCCGCCTTCGGTTGTGAAATCGCCTTCGGTCACCAGTTCGGGGTCCGGTGCGATGCCTTGTTCGGCGAGCGCTGACGTGTAGCCGTCGAGCCTTGCGCGCGAGCACATCATCTCTTCGGGGCCGGTGATGATGCCGATGCGCGTGTGCCCCAGGGCGAGCAGATGCCGAGTCGCGAGCACGCCGCCGGCCCAGTTGTCCGCCTGCACGGAGAAATCATCGTTCGACGGCTCGCCTGAAGGGTCGAAGATGACATAGGGGATGCCGTTGGCCTGCAATTTGGTTTTTTCTTTTTCGGTGAGATTGGCGAAGATGAAGATGACGCCGAATGGCCTGCGCCTCAGCATGCCGGTGATCCAGTCGTCGTCGGGGTGTTGGCGTGTGCCGCTTTCCGTCGTGATGACGCTGATGTCGGGCGAGTGCCTTGTCTCACGCAGCACGCCGCGCAGCACTTCGAGAGCCCAGATCGTGTCGAGGTCCTGGAAGACCACTTCGATGTACCGTTGGCCGGCGTTTTTCTGTCCGCGGCGCTGGTAGCCCGAGGCCTTGAGCGCCCGGTCGATGGCTGCGCGGGCTTCGGCCGATATGTCGGAGCGGCCGTTGAGCGCCTTGGAGACGGTCGCCAATGAGTAGCCGGTGTTCTTCGCGATGTCCGCCAACCTGACCTTGGGTTCCGGCATATGGAGCTCCTTTGCTGCCAATGAATGGGTGTGATACCATCTGCCATAATAGCGAAAGTTTCGTAACTTTTCAAGCGAAGTGAGACGCTTGTTGTGAAAACGCGAACATATTTCTGGGTAGAAATGCGCGAAACGCCGACAACGTACTTAGTTTGACTGATTGACAAAGTAGGTTTACGATAGTTTCCAACGAAAACAACGTAAGTTTTCGGAAGTTCTCAATGTTGTACCGGAGGCTTCGTAGAAGCTCGGATGCATTGCTCTTCTGGCAATGTACGTCAGCGAGGACGGCTCCACGTCAATGTCAACGTGGACAAAGATCAAGGAGGAACTATGAAACTCAAGACGCTTGCAGCAGCGACGCTGGCCGTTGCGACCGTAATCGGCATGAGCGCATGTGGCGGGTCGGGGTCGTCGTCCGATGACAAGACCATCACGTTCTGGCACAATGCTTCCGCCGGTGAAGGACGTCAGTACTGGGAGAATCTGGCAAAGTCCTTCGAAGAGGCCAACCCCGGTACCAAGGTGGAGGTCCAGGCCATCCAGAACGAGGACTTCGCCGGCAAACTGCAGACCGCCATGCAGGATCCCGCGTCCGGTCCGGATGTCTTCATGTCCCTTGGCGGCGCCAAGACCCAGGAGATGATCGACGCCGGTCAGGTCATGGACCTGACCGATAAGATCTCGGACACGGTGAAGACCGATATGAAGACGACCCTTTCCGCTGCCACGTTCGACGGCAAGGTCTACGGCGTCCCGGTCAGCGTGGAACCGGGCGGCATGTGGTATTCCAAGGATCTGTTCAAGAAGGCGGGCGTTTCCGATGTGCCGGCGACCTACGAGGACCTGCTCGCGGACGCGAAGAAGCTCAAGGACAGCGGCACCGATGCCATCGCACTCGGCGCCAAGGACGCCTGGCCCGCGGCGCATTGGTATTACTGGTTGGTCCTGCGCGAGTGCTCTTCTGAAGTCTACGACAAGAGCGTCCAGGACCACGACTTCTCGAACGAGTGCTGGGTCAACGCCGGCAAGAAGCTGCAGGAGCTCAACGACCTGAAGGCCTTCAACGACGGCTTCCTGACCACGACCGCACAGCAGGGCGCCAACTCCTCTGCGGGCCTGCTCGCCAACCATAAAGCGGCCATGGAGCTCATGGGCGCTTGGGAGCCGGGCGTGCTCAAGGACCTCACCCCCGATCAGAAGCCGATGGCTGACCTTGGATTCTTCGCGTTCCCCGAGGTCGCCGGTGGCGAAGGTGAACCCGGTGCGCTCATGGGCGGCGTGACCTACTTCTGTGTCAACCCGAAGGCTTCGCAGACCTCGATCGATTTCGTCAACTACATGGGCGAGAAGAAGAACCAAGAGGATTACGCCAAGGCGTTCTCCACCATCCCTGCCTCCGAGCCCGCGCGTGGTGTGGTGACCGATGAGTCTCTCAAGCAAGTCATCGAATATCTGGACAAGGCTCCGTCCATGCAGCTGTGGATGGATACCGCTCTGGGCACCAACATCGGCAATGCGTTGAATGCCGCTGTGGTGAACATGCTGTCGGGGCAGGGCAGTCCCGAAGACATCGTCAAGGCGATGGAGGACGCCGCCCAGAAGGGCTGATCGCGTCTGAGCAAGGTCCGGGATGGCTGGGCTGTTCCACATGGTCCAGCCATCCTTTTTCCCTGGATGACGTACAACGAAACTTAGATACATGGGATTGATGACATGACTGAAATGAATGATGCCGTGGCAGTCGGGCGACCGGTTGCCGAAACGAAGAAGCGGGGCGGAGAACGCAAACCCTCTAACGGCAAGGGGCGCAGAAATCTCGAAATTTTCATCCTTTCCGCACCCGCGATCATCCTCTTCTGCTGCTTTGTGATTCTTCCGATCATTTTGGGCGCCTACTACGGCTTCTACCAATGGAAGGGCTTTGGTACCCCGTCCGAGAACGGCAAATTCGTCGGACTGCAGAACTACATCGTGGCGTTGAAGGATCCGAACTTCCAGCAGGCGATCCTGCACACCTTTGAAATCGTCGTCGGATCCCTCGTTATCCAGGGTCCGTTGGCCATCCTCTTCGCTCTCCTGCTCAACCAGAAGTTCAAGGGGCGCGGCCTGATCCGTACGCTCATCTTCGTGCCGTATGTCGTTTCGGAAGTCATTGTCGGCACCGGCTGGAGCCTGCTGCTCCAGAAGAAGGGCGCGGTCAACCAGATTCTTGAATCACTCGGCATGCATGGCGTCGATTGGCTCGCCAACCCCAAGGTCGCGATCTGGACGCTGCTGCTACTCATCAGCTGGAAATACATCGGATTCGCCGTCATCCTCATGCTTGCAGGCATGCAGTCGATTCCTGAGGAACTGTACGAAGCGGCAAAGGTGGACGGTGCAGGGTTCTGGCAGATCCAGAAGAGCATCACACTGCCGTTGCTCGCCCCGACGCTGCGCATCTGGGTCTTCCTGTCGATGATCGGTTCGCTGCAGCTGTTCGATTTGGTCTACATCATCTGGGGCCAGTACGTTTCCACGACGGCCGGCGTCTCCACGATGGCCACCTACATGGTCCGTGAGGGACGCGGTGCAGGCAACTACGGATATGGCTCCGCCGTCGCCCTCATCATTTTCGTCATCTCGCTGATTGTGGCGCTGACCTACCAGCACTTTGTGCTCAACCGTGATCTCGATGGCGCCTTGACCGATAAGAAGGCGTCCAAGAAGCGCAAGAAGAGGCAGACCGCAGAGGATGAGGCCCTGGCGGTCGCCATGGAAGGAGTGAAGTGAGATGAGTGCTGCAACGGCATATTCCAAGAAAAACGGTTTCCATAAGTCATCAAAGACCCCATGGGGCAACCCGATAGTCTATTTCTTCTCGCTTGTGCTCGTGGCGATCTGCGTCGTCCCGGTGCTCTACATCATCTTTGGCGGATTCCGCACCAACGCGCAGATCACCAACGACCCTGCCGGTCTGCCGAATCCCTGGGTGATCAGCAACTACAAGGAAGTCATCACCAGTGACATCTTCTGGACCGAGCTGGTCAACTCACTGATTGTGGGCATCTGCACGATGGTCGGCGTCGTCGTCCTCGGCATCATGATCAGCTACGTCATCGCCCGCTACAAGTTCCGGTACTCGACACTGATGTATGCGCTGTTCTCAGCGGGCCTCATGTTCCCGATGACCGTCGGCATCACTCCGCTGTACCTGATGATCAGGAACCTGGGTCTGTCGAATTCCCTTGCGGGCATCATCCTTCCACAGATCGCATTCGGTCTGCCGCAGACCATCATCATCCTGGTCCCCTTCCTGCAATCCATCCCGATGGAATTGGAGGAGGCGTGCCTGCTGGACGGTTGCTCTCGCCTTGGCTTCTTCTGGCGCATGGTCATCCCGCTGTCGATGCCCGGCGTTGCCACGACCGGTATCCTCACCTTCGTGGGAAGCTGGAACGGCTATATGCTTCCGCTCTTCGTCCTGAGTGATGAAAGCAAGTACACGCTTCCGCTTGGTGTGCAGATGTTCAGTTCCCAGCACTCGGTGGATACGGCCAGAGTCCTGGCGTTCACCTCGCTCGCCATGCTTCCGGCCCTCATCTGCTTCACGATCTTCCAGAAGAAGATCGTGGGTGGCCTGACTGGCGCGGTCAAGGGCTGATCCGACCCGCCGCCTGCAACACATGAAGCACGGCGGCCCGGGCACAACCGGGCCGCCGTTTCCCTTAAGGAGATCGTTATGAAGATCGAAAACCCGGTACTGCCCGGATTCAACGCCGATCCGTCGATGATCAGGGTCGGAGACACCTACTACATTGCGAATTCCACATTCGAATGGTGGCCTGGCGTACGTCTGCATGAGTCGAAGGACATGGTGCACTGGCGTCTGTTGCCGAGCCTGCTGAACCGTCGTTCGCAGATCGATATGCGCGGCAACCCGTCCTCCGGCGGCGTGTGGGCTCCCGACCTGTCCTATGCGGACGGCAAGTTCTGGCTCGTGTACTCCGATGTCAAAATCGTCAACGGCGCGTTCAAGGACTGCACGAACTACCTCGTGACCGCCGAGGATATCCGTGGCCCGTGGAGCGAACCGGTCCGGATCAACGGCGTTGGCTTCGATGCAAGCCTGTTCCATGACGATGACGGGCGCAAGTACCTCGTCCAGCAGACTTGGGATTTCCGTGAATACAACCATCCCTTCGATGGCATCACGCTTACCGAGTTCGACGTCGAGACCATGCGCCTGCTCCCTGAGACCGAACGCACGATTTGGCGCGGCACCGATGTCAAACTCGTCGAAGGCCCGCACCTGTACAAAATCAACGGCATGTACTACCTGTTCTGCGCCGAGGGCGGCACTGTCTGGACGCATCAGGAGGTCGTCGCGCGTTCCTCGACGCTCGATGCGATGTCGTTCGAGGGGAGCCCGTACAACCCGTTCATCAGCAACTTCGACACCCCGCGCAGCTATCTGCAGAAGCAGGGGCATGGCGCACTCGTGGATACGCCATCCGGCGAATGGTACTACGCGTCGCTGTGTGCCCGGCCCTGGCACCATGAGAACGAATCGGTGACCGATCCGCGTGGATGGTGCACCCTGGGCCGTGAGACGTCCATCCAGAAAGTCGAATGGACCGATGACGGCTGGCCTGTCGTCGTCGGCGGTCATGGCGGACAACGCGTCGTCGAGGCGCCGCAAGACGCCATCGAGACCGAGGCACCGGCCGATCACAGCCAGCATGATGATTTCGAGGAGTCGCAGCTCGCCTTGGATTGGAACACGCTGCGTGTGCCCTTCGACGAATCGATGGGTTCCGTCGGAGGCGGCACGCTGACCTTGCGTGGGCAGGGATCGCTGTGCAACCTCTTCGACCTGTCCCTCGTTGCCCGCCGTTGGCAGGCATTCGATTTCGACGCGTCTGTCGGTGTGCGCTTCGACCCCACCAACTACCGGCAGATGGCCGGCCTGACGAACTACTACAACGACCTGTGCTGGTCGTGGGCTTTCGTCACTTGGGATGAGAAGCGGCAGTGCCGTGTGATCGAAGTCGCCCAGAACGATTTCAACTCCTACACCTCGTTCCTGCGGGACCGGGCGGTGCCGGTTCCCGATGATGTGGAGACTGTATGGCTGCGTACGCGTGTGCGTACGCAGACCTATGGTTACGACTATTCGTTCGATGGTGAGCAGTGGCATGACCTCGGTGTCGAGCTGGACGCGAAGATCCTGTCGGACGACTATGTGAACCAACGGTATGGCGGGTTCTTCACCGGTGCGTTCGTCGGTCTTGCGGCAGTGGATCTGTCGGGGTATGACGCAACGGCTGAGTTCGTGGACTTCGATTACCGCGAATTGAGTGAATGACCATGGATGCACGCTGGGCGGGCCGTCTCCGGGATGGCCCGCCCAGCGTGCATCTTCATATCTGCGGTGCAAATGACATGACCGCATGGAAGGCGAGGGGCGCATATGACATTGACAATGCCAAAGCTGCTGGATGATGGATGTGTGCTGCAATCCGGCAGACCCGTGAACATCTGGGGATGGTGTACACCGGGGGAGCGTGTCTCCGTACGTATCGGCGAATGTACGGGGGAAACCATAAGCACCGCGGATGGCGGCTGGCAGGTGCGGTTGGACGCGTTGGATCCTGGCGGCCCGTATGCCTTCGAAGTGATTGGCGATGGCACGACGGTACGGCGCTCATGCTATGCGGGTGAGGTGTTCCTGTGTTCGGGGCAATCCAATATGGAGCTTTCCATGCAATGGGTGCATCCGTACTATCCCAGCGAGTTCCAGCGGCAGGATGACCCCTTGCTGCGCCAGTTCAAGGTCGTGGACCGATACGATTTCTCCGGGCCGGTGCGTGACCATGAGGAGGCCTCATGGCTGGGGTGTGCACCCGAGACGCTGGGTCAATTCTCCGCAGTCGCGTATTTCTTTGGGCGAATGGTGCGCCAGTGGTTGCAGGTCCCCGTCGGGCTGCTCAATGTATCGTTGGGCGGTTCCCCCATCGAAGCATGGATGGACGCCGCTTCACTCGATGATTGTCCTGAAGCGTTGGAGGAGCTGGATCCCTATCTGGGTGATGGCGTGGCCGAGGCGCGGAGCGAAGAGAGTCTGTCCGCGGTCGCTGGATGGATGGAGGAGCTGCAAGCGCGGCGGATTCCTGCCGACAAGCTGCATTGGCGCCATGTCGACCTGCCGGCACGTTTTGAGAATTGCGGGTTGCCGGGATTCCAGGGAATGCTCGAATTGCGGCGGACAGTGGTGCTGCCGCCCTATTGCGAGGGTGCTGAAGGCACGCTGCGGTTGGGGGCATGGGCTGACATCGATGAGACCTGCATCAATGGAATCAACATAGGGGGCCGCCCCAACCAATATGAGCCCCGTGACTACCGGATTCCTGCCGGTATGCTGCGCGCGGGGGCCAACGAGATTGTTGTGCGCCTTGTCTGCAACGCGGGATCCGGCCGGGTGACCGAAGGCAAGGCGATGACCTTGCAGGTCGGCGATGAGGTCCATGATGTGAGCGGCATCTGGAGGCTTGCCGTCGTGGCGAGCATGGACAGGCCATGTCCGAGTGAGGATTTCGTGCGTTGGCGCCCCACCGGGTTGTATAACGCCATGCTCGCGCCTTGCTTCCGTTTCCCGGTACGCGCCGCGCTGTGGTACCAAGGGGAATCGAACACCGGGACCAGGGCGGCGCAATACGGCAAGCTGCTTGCCACGATGATTGATTTGTGGCGGGAGCGTTGGCATGATCCGCATATGCCCTTCCTCATCGTGCAATTGCCCGGCATCAGCATCGATTGCATCGAGGACGGCGGTTGGCCGCTCGTACGCGCCGGGCAGTGGGCCGTCGGGCAGCAGGTGCCCGACGTGAAGACGGTCGTGACGCTGGATGCCGGTGAACCCAACGACTTGCATCCGCATGACAAGAAGCTCGTCGCGTCACGTCTGTTCGACGCGGCATGTGCGCTGCTCTATGGAGGCGACAATGTGCAGCCGATGGTGGAGAGGATTGAGGAACGCGATGGGATGCTGTGCGTCTCCTATGCCACTGTTGCCCGCCAGGGGGCCAATCCGGTCCCTTGCACACCGTTGACGCTCGATGGCGGCGATCCGGGCGAATTCGAGTTCGTCTGGCGCGATGCCATGTGCGCGGTGCCTGCACCTGCGACGGTTGAGGGGGCGGAAGTGTGCATTCCGCTGCCTGAGCGGCGTCCCGACATACTGCGGTATGCATGGCGGAACAACCCGTCACGTGGTCTGCTTGTGGATGGCCGGGGCACTCCGATGCCTCCATTCGCCTATGATTTGAAGCGTGGTGCCATGATCGAGCCATCGGTGCGCGCTGGCGGAGACGTCGATGCCGGGACGGGACGTGCGTGATGCGCAGGCAAGTCACATGCGAGCAGGGAACACTGGAGGGATTGGCGGTGGGCGATCCCTCCATCACAGCTTTTCGTGGAGTGCCGTTCGCCGCTCCACCAGTGGGGCCAAGGCGTTGGCGACCACCCCAGCCGCCGGCGCCTTGGCAAGGTGTACGGTGTGCGTTCGACGATGCCCCGGCCTGCCTGCAACCCATTCCGGGAGCGTCAAACCCGTTCTATGACAAGGAATGGGGCATGGATCCCGCCATCCCGCTCGATGAGGATTGCCTGTATCTGAACATCTGGACGCCGGCATTGCGGGGGAGCGGCGCCGATGCGCGCCTCACCGGCGAACCCCTGCCGGTCATGGTGTGGATCCATGGAGGCGCCTACCAGTGCGGGTGCGCGATGGAGAAGGAGTTCGACGGCACCGCGCTCGCGCGTCAGGGCGTTGTGGTTGTGTCGGTGGCGTATCGGCTGAACGTGTTCGGATTTTTCTCACACCGCTGGCTGCAGGAGGAAGGCGCCCCGTATGCGAATTTCGGATGGTTGGACCAACAGGCCGCCCTTCGGTGGGTGCGCCGCAACATCACCGTTTTCGGTGGCGACCCCACGCGCATATGCGTCTTCGGGCAGTCCGCGGGTGCGGCTTCGGTATTGGCGCAATGCTGCGCGCCGGGTAATGCCGGACTGTTCTCCCGGGCGATCATGCAATCAGGCGCGGGCCTTGGCTACTTCAATGCAACGCTGTGCTCATTGGAATCCGCACAGTCGACGGGCGCAAGGTTGATGCGGCGTCTGGGGGTGGAGAACCTCGATGAGGCGCGGGGTGTCGATGCGCAGACCCTGTTCGAGGAGGCGTCGCAGCTTGAGGCGCCTGAGGGTGTGGATGATGCCACATGGACGATGATAGCCAATTGGGTGCCATGTGTCGATGGCGTCTTCATGCCACGGCAGGAGCGCGATCTGATACTTGACGGCCAAACCAAGGACATTGATCTGGTGGTGGGAGACACGCAAGACGAATTCATGGTGCCCGACGGGCAAGGCCATCAGGTACGGGCTGGCCGCGAAGGCAACCGCCGGCTGATCGCAGCATGGCAGCTTGGCGGCGGCCGCGCACCGTATTACTACCATTTCGATGTGCCGATGCCCGGCGATGATGCGGGTTCCTTCCACTCTTCCGACCTTTGGTTCGTGTTCGGGACCTTGGGTTCATGCTGGCGACCCATGCGGGGATGCCACGTCGAGCTCTCCCAATGCATGTCACGGTATTGGACGTGTTTTGCGGCAGTGGGCGATCCCAACGGGCAGGGCCTTGTGCGTTGGGATCGCACCGACATGCATGGCGACCGCTTCATGCATCTGGGTTTCCCCATGGGAATGCGCAGTGGGCATCGCGGCGCATGACCGCACCATGGATCAGACTCCCATATCCGAGGCATCGTGATAACGGAAGCGCATGAAGTCGGCATGTCCTCCAACATGCCGGGTCGCTTGGGTGAACAGCGCGAACCGGCATCCTGTGAAATGATCCAGTTTGAACCACAGGCGGTGGGGATGTCCGATCGGTATCCACCCGGCGTCTGTTCGCACAAGGAAGCGCGCGGTATCGCGCATGTCGGTGTAGTCGATCTCCAAGCGGAACGTGGCCTGCGGCGACGGCAATGGCAGGGACTCCACTTCAACCGGGATCTCGTCGTAATGGCGTTCGGCGGTGTTGTCCGGGTGCAGCGCATTGCGCTCCGCCATGATCGCATACCAAGATCCCTGCCTGCGTGTTATGGCGGCGTATGCGTAGCAGCCTTGGAATGCGCAGAGCCCGGCGATGTCGCCTTCCATGAGTCCGCTGGCGTCGATGGTTACTTCCGCGGCGCACCGTGGGCCGGTCGTGCGTTGCGTAAGCGTATTGGTCGCCCGCAGCATGGTGGCCGATACGCGGCTTGTGGTGATGCGGAATGCGCCGGGGCGTTCCGTCACCGACCATGTCTCGTCATGTGGTGTGTGGTTGAACTGCCAATAGGGGGCCAGATGGATGTTTCCCTTGTCATCGGGCGTGTAGCGGAAATCGTCATTGCCATTGAGCGGCGCATAATGATGGTGCGGTTCGACGGAAGGAGCGCTTTCGACGTATGCCGGAACCCGCCCGTTCACGCCCAATACGGGCATGCCGTCCGTATCGAAATGCATCGGCATGAGCACGGGTGTCCTGCCCAATGCCCCGCGGTCCTGGAACATGAACGCGTACCATTGGCCATCGGGCGTGTCCACCATGCCGCCTTGCGCCACACCTTGGTCATGGTATCCCAAGTCGTCATCCAGAATGCAGCGGCCCCGGAACTCACCGTCAAGAGAATCCGCGATGAAACAATCCTCGGTTTTGCGGTGGCCACGGGCGAAATGACAGGTGAACAGGTAATACCGTCCATCATGCCGTTGCAGATGCGAGCCTTCGTATCCCAGATCCTGATTCGGCAGGTCCTGCACGAGCACGCGGTCGAGTCCACCGGCCTTCGGTCCGGACAGATCCACCTCCATCTCGGTCAGCCGCAGTGTGGTGTTGCCGTGAACGATGAACACACGCCCATCGTCAAGGAGCAGCGAAGGATCGTGGTAGAAGCCCTGGACGATATGATGACGCCATGGACCGCGGGCGTCCTCGGCGGTGAACAGGTGGGTCGTATGGGTGTCATTCGCGGAGAACAGCACATGGAATCTGCCGTTGTGCCATCGCAGGGACGGCGCCCACATGCCTTGCCCGTACAAGTCCTGATCGCCGTCCAACATATAGGCGCCCGTATGCCCAAGTGTGTGGTAGACATGGCCATACGGTTCCCAATGTGTCAGGTCGAACGACCTCAATATGTCGCATCCGGGCATGAAATGCATCGTGGTGCTCGCCATGTAATAGGTATGGCCGACCCTGATGATGTCGGGATCGGGAAAATCCGAGTTGAGTATTGGATTCCGGACAACGCCCATAGAAGCCTCCAGGGGTAAGGATTTACGATATGGAATGCCGGGTGGCGGGCGCGATATGCGGATGGCACCCGCCACCCGTTTGGGGTGCGGAAAGAATCAGCCGCGGGCCTGTACGTAGGCCTCATAGACCTGCGGGGTGGGGGCGCCGGTCTGCACCCCGTCGATCGAAATCGGCCAGTCGGGAGCGTCGTCCACGCCGCTGAGCACCCAGGCGGCCTGCCTTGCCGCGCCGATCGCCACGTATTCGTCGGTCGCCGGGCATGAGACATCCATACCCAGGATGCATGGTGCGAGCGTGCGGACCGCCATTGACTTGGCTCCGCCGCCGATGAGCAGGATCCGGTCGATTTGCGCGCCGAGCGAACGGATGAGCTCCATGCAGTCGCGCTGCGAGCACAACAGGCCCTCCACGAAGGCGCGCGCCACGTTGCGGCGCTCGGTGTTGCGCAGCGTCATGCCACTCAATGTGGCGGTGGCGTCCGGGCGGTTCGGTGTGCGCTCGCCGTCGAAATACGGCACGAGCGTCATGCCGCCGGCGCCCGGGTGCGAATCGAGCGCGAGCGTGGTGAGCTCGTCGTAGTCCACGTCGAGCATTGCGCGCGCCGCGTCCAGAATACGCGAGGCGTTGATCGTGCATGCAAGGGGCAGGAAATGCCCGGTGCAGTCGGCGAATCCGGATACCGAGCCGCTCAGGTCGTAGACGGGCTGCTCACTGATCGCGGCCGCCACGCCCGATGTGCCGAGTGAAACGGACACGTCGCCCACGGTCATGCCCAGGCCGAGCGAAGCCATCGCATTGTCGCCGCCGCCGGGCGCGATGATGCATCCGCCGGGCACTTGCGCGCCGGCGATGGACGGATCCGCGTTGACCGGTGCAACTTGGTTCGGTCCAAGCACGTGGGGCAGCACGATGCGTTCGGCGTGCTCGGTGGCGGCGGCGCCCGGCGTGCAGGCGTCGTCGGGCTGCAGTCCCAGCGCGAGCAGGTCGCGCCGGTAGGTGTTGGAGGCGGCGTCGAAGTACAGTGTGCCCGAGGCGTCGGAACGGTCGGTGAACAGGGCGTCGAGATGCGCGTTTTCGCCCGGCTGCACGGGGCCGAAGCCGGCGATGCGCCAGCTCAGCCAGTCATGCGGCAGGCACACGGCGGCGATGCGTGCCGCGTTCGCCGGTTCGTGCTGCGCCACCCATTTGATTTTGGTGAGTGTGTACGAGGCGACGGGGGAGGAGCCCACGGCTTTCACCCAACGTTCGATGCCGCGCTGGTGCGGGTCCTCCGGCTCTCCGTCGGCCGCCGGCGCGGCGCCGAGCTCATCGATGAGCGCTTCGGCCTGCGGCGCCGAGCTCGTGTCGTTCCACAGCATCGCGTCGCGGATCACCCGGCCATGTTCGTCGAGTGCCACCATGCCGTGCTGCTGGCCGCCCACGGCGATCGCGGACACATCGTCCAGTCCACCGGCCTGCGAGGCGGCTTCCTGGAACGCGCGCCACCAGTGCTCCGGGTTGACGACGGATCCGTCGGGGTGCTTCGCCTGTCCGAAGCGCACCAGTTCGCCCGTTGCGGCGTCGGTGACACGGACCTTGCAGGATTGGGTCGAAGCGTCGACCCCGGCCACGAGAACTCTGCTCATGAGATGACTCCTTTGTTCGTCCGTCCGCCGTGTGCGGGGCACTGCGGCGTGCATGCGAAGCGTGCGGACGGCCTATATAGTTAGATGAGTAAACTATAATGGGTAGTGTAGCATACGATATGTCGGCGAGGAAACGCCCACGCGGGTCGCAGAGTGGCTGCACACTCGGGCTGGAGCAAGCAAGGAGTGTCTTATGGCGGTTCTCAAGCGCATCAATCAGGATGACCTACGCAACCACAACCTATCCGTGGTGCTTGATACGATGCTCCGTTCCACAAGCGCTTTCAGCCGTGCAGACCTTGCCAAGGAGACCGGCCTCACGAAAGCCACGATGTCGCTGCTCATCTCCATGCTCCTTTCGCACCGCATCGTCAAGGAGGGCGCGCCGCTCGTCCAGTCGGTGTACGGGCGTCCAAGCACGCCGCTGAGCATAGCGGGCGGCAGTGTGTGCGGCATCGGCATCCAGATCAACACCGATGGCTACGGCTATGTGGTGCTCGACCTCGACGGCAGTGTCGTGGCCGAGCGCTGGATCGCGCGCGACCTGCACGACGCCGACGCCGACGCGCTGTTCAACGAGCTTGACGCCATGCTCGTCGAACAGGAGAAGACACTGCGCGCGCAGAGCTATATGATCGCCGGCGTCGGCCTTGCGTTGCCCGGCCTGGTGACCGAGGACGGCCATCTGCTCATGGCGCGCAACTTGGGGTGGGAAGACCTCGACCTGAGCCGTTTCGACCTGATTCGCCGGTTCGACGTGGTGGTGGCGAACGAATCGAACATGGCCGCTGTGGCGCAGCTGCCGGGGTATGCCACGCAGCGCACCGACGAGGGGATTGTGGGGCCGAACGGATCGTTCCTGTATGTGTCGACCGACATCGGCATCGGCGGCGCCATTGTGCGCGGGGGGCGCGTGGTCACCGGCGACCATGGGTATGCCGGAGAGATCGGCCATCTTTCGGTGCAGATGGATGGGCCCGTCTGCCGTTGCGGCCGCCGCGGCTGCGTCGAGGCCTACGCCGGCCGCCGATCCATGGTGGAGGCCGCCGGCGTGGCCGAAGGCAATGCCGCTGCCTCACAGGCGGCGCTCGACGAATTCGGTAGGCGCGTGCGGGAAGGGGATCCGGTCGCCATGGCGGTGTTCGCCGACGCCGGGCATGCCATGACGTCGATGCTCACGTCGGTGATCAATCTGTCCGACCTCGATACCGTGATCATTGGCGGCAGCTGGGCCCGCGTGCCTGCGGATGTGCTGGAGCGCATGGCGGCGCGCGTCCAGGCGCGTATCCTCGCGCGCGGCACGCTCAATGTGCGCCTGCTGCGCGCTTCGGGCATCTCTCGCCCGGCGCTGTTCGGCGCCGCACAGACCGGCTTGCGCAATTTCATCGACGACCCGCTGCGCTACCTCGGCTGAGGGCGCCCGTACTCCATCTCAATATGCAGTTCGCATAGTGGTCGTCTTGCGGTGCGGTGCTACACTGTCTTGCGGCGTTCCCGCCCGAGCTGCGCAGGTCAAGGAACGCCGGCGATCCGCCAATACCATGCTGTGCGCAGTACCGTAAGGAAGAGGGACTTCCATGGTCGACCATACCCAACAACCAACCCCTGTCCGTTCGCGCGTCCGACTGCGCTGGACGACCGCGGACATCGCCGTGGCCGCCGCGCTCGGCATCGCCGCCGGCGTCGTCTTCTGGGGATTCAATTTCGCCTACTCATCGGTCTCGCCGATTCTCGGCGGTCTGCTGCCGGGATGCGCGAGCATCCTGCACGCCGTATGGTACTTCTCGGGCACGCTCGCCGTGCTCATCCTGCGCAAGCCGGGGTCTGCCGTGTTCGTCAACCTCGTCGGATGCGCCGCGGAGATGCTGATCGGCAGCTCGTTCTCCCTCGGGTTCGTCTTCCTGTCGGCCGCGCTGCAGGGACTGTTCGCCGAACTGCCGTTCGCGCTGACGCGGTACCGCGTCTTCAACCTGCCGATCTCGATCCTTTCCGGCGTGTGCACGGCGATCGAATACGGCATCTACCTGATGCTGTTCCGCTATCAGGGCGTCGCGTTCCTCAGCCCGCGCGGCATCGTGCACATGGTGAGCGAGATCATCGGCGGCGCGCTCATCGCCGGCGTCTGCTCGTGGTACCTCTATCTGGCGATCGCGAAGACCGGCGTCCTCGACCGTTTCGCCTCCGGTCGCGCCGTCCGCGCCGCGGTCGCCGCTGATAATCGCTGACGATCCGCGCCTACGGCGGTGTGCGGGTGAGCGCGCCCACGTACGCCACTGTCGCTGCAATCAGCGACGTGGCGGGGTGGAACGCACCTGAATACCGCCGTTGCTGCTACCATCGGCATCCCATTACGTAAGATGGGCGCCGCCCGGACGGGAAGGCGTCCACGTACACTGATATCGACGATGCATCGGCAGGAGAGAGCGTGCATCGTGACGAGATCATGCGACATCATCGAGATGAGCGCCATCACATGAAAAGAAGGTTTGTTCATGGTGGACGACAGCACGATTGTGTACGCGGGAGCCGAAGCCGGCACGCAGACCGAACTCATCAACCCCAACGAAATCGCCGCGCTCGCGAAGAAGCCCGGCCATAAGCCGCCGAAAGACGACAATCGCAAGTATCTGTGGGTGATCTTCGCATCGATCGCCGCGCTCGCGCTGTTCGCCGCCGTCATCTTCGCCGGCGTGCGGATCCACAACCATCGACAGCAGCAGCTCGCGCAGGAGCACGCGCGTTGCGAAAGCGCGATGACGGCGCTCGACAAGAAGGCGAAGCAGTACGAGGAGCTGCGTGCGGGCGACGGTGCGTCCGCCGGAACGGTCTCCGACATCCAGGTCGCGGACAGCGGCACCGTCAAACTGCTCGACGAACAGCTCAAGGCGCAGGCGCCGGCGACGACGAGCTGCGATGTGTCGTCGGTCGACCAGTACGATGCACGCATCCAGCAGATCCGCGATCATGAAGAGTGGTACGACGCGCATATGCGTTCGCTGCAGGAGGCCGTCGACGGCGTCAACGACTCGAAGCGGCTCAAGGAGGTCGAGGAGGCGACGGCCGCGCTTGACGACACGTTGCGCGAGGCACAGACGACGCTCGACCTGACGCGCGGACAGGTGGCGGACGAGGCGACGTGGAGCCGTCTGTCCGAACTCTACGACAAGGCGAAGCAGGCCGAGGCCGGAGGCGACCTCGACGAGATCTCGTCGAGCGAGCAGCAGATCAAGTCGGCGATCGGCGACGTCAACGCGTCGCGCGACAAGAAGATCGCCGACGACGAGCGCAAGGCGCGCGAGGCGGCACAGAAGAAGGCGCAGGCCGAGGCCGACCGCAAGAAGGCGGAAAGCCAGTCCAACAAGGACAACGACCGCAACGCGAATCAGGACGATAAGAACAACGACCGCCGCTGATGCGCGGCACGGGGGACCGGAGGCCTTGGTGCATATGGGTCGCCGGTGCGTGCGGTTCCGGCGCGGACGGCGCAGGTATCGTTGAGCGGTATGCCGGGATCGGCGGGATCCCCGGCGTGCGCGGACGCGTCGGCGCACGCCGGGGATCCATACAGGACGGGCCGCCGTCGCCAGCGGGCCGTGACCGGTGGGGCCTCAGGGGCTTGAACCCTGGACCGGCGGATTATGAGTCCGATGCTCTAACCGACTGAGCTAAGGCCCCACGTCGTATCGCGGGAAACCGCGGATGCGACTTGCTAAAGTGTAGCAAACGACATGACCATTACGGTCGGGGCACGGCAGGGAATCGGCGGATGCGGAAGGGCCGGCGCGGCCGCGGGCACCGGTTGGGCGGCTGCCGCGGGTGCGCGGACGGCCCTTGTGCGATCGCCCTGCGCAGTCGCGGCGCGGGGCGCGCGGACGGTATAACGAAAAACGCCGACCCGAAGGCCGGCGTTTCCGTATCAGCGTGAGAGTCAGCTGCTCTTCTTGCCGTAGCGCTTCTCGAAGCGGGCCACACGGCCGCCGGTATCCAGAATCTTCTGCTTACCGGTGTAGAACGGGTGGCACTTCGAGCAGACGTCCACCGTCATGTGGTCGCCCTTGGCGGTCGACTTCGTGACGAAGGTGTTGCCGCAGGAGCAGGTAACCTGCACCGCATGATAATCAGGATGAATTCCTGGCTGCATAATTTGTCTCCTAAAGATACGGGGGACCCGGGTCGCCATGCCCCGATGGCAGGCGTGAACCGGATACATGCATTGTACGGCTGCGCATTGACGCAAACGCACGGCTCGTCCCGTGGCGAACCACGGGCCTTGCCATCGCGGACAACTTCCCCGGCCCCGTGTTTATTCCCGCCCGCGCGTCTTGCGCGTTTCCCGCACACCCCCAAGCCCCCACCTTCCGCAAGCGCGACAACGGCTCTTGTTAGGATGGAACAGTTTGTACGGAGGGCCGTGCGTGACGCCGGATGGCGTGCGCCCGCGGCCGCAGCATCGAAAAGGCGAAGATGGCAGAGGAACAGTTCCCGGCGGCGCAGGCCGCGCTTGAGGAATACCGCAGGATCGAGCAGCAGATGGCGCAGCCGGATGTGGCGTCGTCCCCGGACAAGATGCGCAAGCTGGGACGGCGTCATGCCGAACTCGGCACCATCGTGACCGCGTACACCGATTATCTGCATATCCGCGACGATGTCGAGGCCGCCCGTGAGATGGCGGGGGAGGATCCCGAGTTCGAGGCCGAGGCGAAACGACTTGAGGAGGCGCTGCCGGCCGCTGAGGAACGGCTGCGCACGGCGCTCATCCCGCGCGATCCGGACGACGCGCGCGACGTCATCATGGAGATCAAGGCGGGCACCGGCGGCGAGGAGGCCGCGCTGTTCGCCGGCGACCTGCTGCGCATGTACACGCGCTACGCCGAGAAACGCGGCTGGAGCACGGCGATCCAAAGCGAGAACACGACCGAGCTCGGGGGCGTCAAGGACGTGCAGCTCGCGATCCGCGCGAAGGGCACGCCGGCGCCCGAGGAGGGCGTGTGGGCGTCGCTCAAGTACGAAGGAGGCGTGCACCGCGTGCAGCGCATTCCGGTGACCGAATCACAGGGCCGCATCCAGACCTCCGCCGCCGGCGTCATCGTGTTCCCGGAGGCCGACGAGGACGACGACGAGATCGACATCGATCCCAAGGACCTCAAGGTCGACACATTCATGAGCTCCGGGCCGGGCGGACAGTCCGTCAACACGACGTATTCGGCGGTGCGCATGACGCACATCCCGACCGGCATCGTCGTGAACATGCAGGACGAGAAATCGCAGATCCAGAACCGCGCGTCGGCGCTGCGCGTGCTCAAGAGCCGCCTGCTCGCGATGAAGCACGAACAGGAGGCCGCCGAGGCCGCCGATATGCGCCACTCGCAGGTGCGTTCGCTCGACCGTTCCGAACGCATCCGCACCTACAACTTCCCGGAGAACCGCATCGTCGACCATCGCACGAACTACAAGGCGTACAATCTCGACGCCGTGCTCGACGGCGACCTGCAGGCCATCATCGACAGCGACATCCAGGCCGACGAGGCGCAGCGTCTGGCCGCGAACAACGAGTGAGCGCTGCGCATCCGCGTGACATCGACAACATCGACATTGATATCGACATCGATATCAATAAACAACAACAGCAGCGACGATAACAGCATCAACGACACGGCAATCACATGCAGGAGGCGACGATGGCATCGGCGAACGATGAAATGGACGACGTGAAGACGGCGCACGCGCCGGACGCGACGGCCCGCGCGGCGGCCGTCGACGGCGCGAAGGGCGTCGCTGACATCATCGCTGCCGGAGGCGAACGTCTCGCCCGCGTCGGCGTCGACACGCCGCGACACGACGCGAAACTGCTACTCGCCGAAGCGACGCGCGCCTCGCTGAGCGACGTCGATAAGGCGGCGCTGCTCGGCGACGACGTCGCGAAGCTCGTCGCTGGCAAATCGATCGGCGTCGACGCAGCGCTCGCCGACTATGCGGCGATGCTCGCGCGCCGCGAACGCCGCGAGCCGCTGCAGTACATTGTCGGGCACGTGCCGTTCCGCTATCTGGACATCAAGGTCGGCCCCGGCGTATTCATCCCGCGTCAGGAGACGGAACTGCTCGTCGACGAGGCCATCGGCTGGATCACGCGCAACGGCCTGTACTGCCCGCGCGTCGTCGATCTGTGCGCCGGCAGCGGCGCGATCGGTCTGGCGATTGCCACCGAAGTGCCCGGCGCGCAGGTGTGGGGTGTCGAAAAGGATGTGCTCGCCGCGCAGTGGACGCGCCGCAACGTGAGCGAAGTGGGCGCCGCGTTCCCCGATATCACCGCGAACTACCATCTCGAGATCGCGGACGCGACGTGCCCGACGACGCTCGCACAGCTCGACGGCACCGTCGACGTCGTCGTCAGCAATCCGCCGTACATCCCGCTCACCGACGTGCCCGAACAGTTCGAGGTGCGCGAATACGATCCGCAGACGGCGCTCTACGGCGGTTCGGCCGACGGCATGATGGTGCCGGAGCGCATCATCGTGCGCGCGGCGGCGCTGCTGCGCACCGGCGGCGTATTGATCATGGAGCACGACGTCACGCAGGCCGACCGCACCGTCGCGTTCGCGCGCGCGAGCGGATTCGCCGAAGCGCGCACCGAAAGCGACCTCACCGGCCGTCCGCGTTACCTCGTGGCGACTAAGCTGTAGACGGCCGCGAATGCCGCCGACGACCGCCGCGCGGCTGCCGTTACTGTGTGATTTGTGATTGATGACTGATGAGTGATGACTACTGTGGAATCAAGCGAGTTTGGAGCGCAATATGAGCGACGTTCGTGACATCGACGAGGAATCGTTGAAACTGGCGCGCGAGGTCATCGCCGACGGGGGCCTTGTCGTCATCCCGACCGACACCGTGTACGGCATCGCCGCCGACCCGCGCAACGCGGAGGCGATCGAACGCATCTACGAAGCCAAGCAGCGTCCGCATTCCAAGCCGCTGCAGGTGCTCGCGGCGAACGTCGACGACATCGAGGCGCTTGGTCTCGAGCTGCCTTCACCGCTCAACCGTCTGGCCGCGCAGTTCATGCCGGGGGCGTTCTCGCCGATCGCCGTGGCGAACGAACATTGCACGTTGAAGACGATTTCGGCCACGCCGTCGGGTGTCATGACGCAAGGTGTGCGCGTGCCGAATTCGTACGCGTCGCTGACCGTGCTGCGCGCGCTCGGTCCGGTCGCCGCCTCGAGCGCGAACCGTTCCGGCCAGGAAAGCGCGCAGAGCGTCGAAGAGGCGCTCGACGCGCTTGGCAACGACGTCGACCTCTATCTGAACGGCGGCGCGACCGCCGGGCATGTCGCGAGCACCGTCGTCGCCGCCGACCCGCATGAACGCGACGGCATCGCGATTCTGCGCGAAGGCGTCATCCCGGCCGCGATCATCCGCCGCGCAATCCATCTGAACGGCGGCGGCCTCGGTCTATGAAGGTCTATCTGTTCATCTGCCTGCTCGCGGCCTGCGCGACCTTCCTGTACACGCCGATCGTGCGCCATGTGGCGATCCGCGTCGGCGCGGTCGGCGAGGTGCGCGCGCGCGACGTGCACACGGTGCCGACCCCGCGCATGGGCGGCGTCGGCATGCTGTGCGGCTTCCTGACGGCGATGTTCTTCGCATCCCGTCTCAACTTCCTGCAGGGCGTCTTCCGCGAGAACCATCAGGCGTACATCGTCATGGCGGGCGCCGTGCTCATCTGTCTGCTGGGCGTGTGCGACGACATCTGGGATCTCGATTGGATGCTCAAACTCGCCGGGCAGCTGCTCATCTCGGTGTTTGTCGCTTGGGGCGGCCTGCAGATCATCACATTGCCGATCGGCTCGCTTGTGACGGCGTCGCCGACGATTTCGATCGCGATCACGGCGCTGCTCATCGTCGTGTCGATCAATGCAGTGAACTTCGTCGACGGCCTCGACGGTCTCGCCGCCGGCATCGTCGCGATCGGCGGCGTCGCCTTCGGCATCTACTCGTACATCCTCGCGCGTTCGGCGCCGTCGTACGCGTCGATGGCGACGCTCGTCGACGTCGCGATGGTCGGCATCTGCCTGGGCTTCCTGCTGCACAACTGGCATCCGGCGAAACTGTTCATGGGTGACTCCGGCTCGATGCTGCTCGGCTATCTGATCACTTGCGCGTCGATCATCATGACCGGCCGCATCGACCCGGCCACGGTGAACGCGTCGATCTATCTGCCCGCGTTCATGCCGATCCTGCTGCCGATCCTCGTGCTGTTCCTGCCGGTGCTCGACATGATGATGGCGATCTGCCGGCGGCTGAGCAAAGGACAATCGCCGATGCATCCCGACCGCATGCATCTGCACCACCGGATGCTGCGCATCGGCCATTCGGTGCGCGGCGCCGTGCTCATCCTGTGGGGATGGGCGGCGCTCATCGCCTTCGGCTCGCTGATGCTGCTGTTTTTCCGCCCGATTCATGTGCTCGTCGTCTTCCTCGTGGCCGCCGCCGCGCTCACCGTTGCGACGATGTATCCATACATCCGCCGACGCATGAACGGCGAAGTCGAGGAGCTGCCCGAGGAGCGCGACGCCGACCATCCCGAGCACGCGCGCAGCGGCGACGGCCGCTACCGCGCACGGCACATGCGCGACACGTCGTCGAATCATCGGGAAAACTGAACGTCGGGAAAGCGGAACGCGCGGCGGTCGCTTACGTTGATTGTGCTTACGTTGATTGTGCAGTGGTTGCGCGTCGATTTTGCGTTGATTTTGCTGTGACTTCGCGGTGCTCGCGGACGGCTCGCGCACGGCGCGTCGCGACGGTCGGCGAGGGGGGCGTCAATCGTCGATGTTGCATCGTGGAACGGTGAGTGGCGTTCGTCGCCGTGCGTCCATATAGTAGGCCTATGGCTACAAATCCTGATATGCATGCAGAATCCCCGTACGCTCCACTTCCCCCCATCTTCGCCCAGCTCGGCCTCGCCTATGACGATGTGCTGCTGCTGCCGAACGAGACCGACGTCATCCCCTCCGAGGTGGATACGACGACCCATCTGACCCGCAACATCACGATGAAGGTTCCGGCGATCTCCGCCGCGATGGACACCGTGACCGAGTCCGAGATGGCGATCGCGATGGCTCGCAACGGCGGCATCGGCGTCCTGCACCGCAATCTGTCGATCGACGATCAGGCGGCGCAGGTCGATTACGTCAAGCGTTCCGAATCGGGCATGATCACCGACCCGCTCACCGTGAACCCCGACGTCACGCTTGCCGATCTGGACAAGCTGTGCGGCAAGTTCCACATCTCCGGACTGCCGGTCGTCGACCATGAGAACAAGCTCGTCGGCATCATCACGAACCGCGACATGCGCTTCATCGCGTCGGACGACTACGACCATCTGCGCGTCAAGGACGTCATGACGAAGGACCATCTGATCACCGGTCCGTCGAACATCTCGAAGCAGGACGCGCATGACCTGCTCGCGGCGAACAAGATCGAAAAGCTGCCGCTCGTCGATTCCGAAGGCCACCTCACCGGCCTGATCACCGTCAAGGACTTCGTCAAGACCGAGCAGTACCCGGATGCGACGAAGGACGAGCAGGGACGTCTGCGTGTCGCCGCCGGCATCGGCTTCCTCGGCGACGCCTGGCAGCGCGCGAGCGCACTGCTCGAGGCGGGCGTCGATGTGCTCGTCGTCGACACGGCGAACGGCGAAGCTAAGCTCGCGCTCGACATGATCCGCCGCATCAAGAACGACCCGGCCTTCAACGGCGTCGATATCATCGGCGGCAACATCGCGACGCGTCAGGGCGCACAGGCGATGATCGACGCGGGCGTCGACGCCGTCAAGATCGGCGTGGGCCCCGGCTCGATCTGCACGACGCGCGTCGTCGCAGGCGTCGGCGTGCCGCAGCTGACGGCAGTGTACGAGGCTTCGCGCGCCTGCCGCGCCGCGGGCATCCCGTGCATCGCCGACGGCGGTATTCACTATTCGGGCGATATCGCGAAGGCACTCGTCGCCGGCGCGAGCTCGGTCATGCTCGGCGGCGTGCTCGCCGGCTGCGAGGAGGCTCCGGGTGAGAAGGTACTGCTGCACGGCAAGCAGTACAAGCTGTACCGCGGCATGGGTTCGCTCGGCGCGATGGCTCCGCGCGGCAAGAAGTCGTACTCGAAGGACCGCTATTTCCAGGCGGATGTCACGAGCTCGGACAAGGTCGTGCCGGAAGGCGTCGAGGGCGAAGTGCCGTACCGCGGACCGCTCAACGCCGTGCTGTACCAGATGATCGGCGGTCTGCACCAGTCGATGTTCTACATCGGCGCGCACAACATCCCCGAGATGAGCGAAAAGGGCCGCTTCATCCGCATCACCGACGCCGGCCTGCGCGAATCGCATCCGCATGACATCGTCATGACGGCCGAAGCACCGAACTATTCCGGCCGCTGATCCGCGTTGCGGTGTGCCGTGTGGTGCGCGGTGCGCTGCCGTGTGATGTGACCGATACGGCGTAACCAAAAGGTTTACCCAGCAGGGGCGTTCCTCCCGAACGCCCCTGTTTTTAGTTGTGTTAAGGGCAGCAATGGCAGTCCGCGATTATCCTCAACCACCTACTGCCGTTTGACGCGGTTGCTACGGCAGTCTGTGGTTGATGTCAATCACCTACTGCCGCGGATGGCGGCGATTGCGGCGGTTTGAGATTGGGGTCAACTACGGACTGCCGTTTGACGGGGTGGCAGTGGCAGTATGTGGTTGAGTTCAATCATGTACTGCTGTTTGGCGGGGTGGCGGTGGCAATGTGTGGTTGGGTTCAATCACGGACTGCTGTTTGACATGGTTGTGGTAGTGGGGCGCCTGGGTTGCGGGGTGCTCATACGGTGGGATTGTGGGAATATTGTGCAAACCTTCGGGTAATGTTGAAGGTGCTATCGTATTCGTTCGCCATCGGAGGAAGTGTTCGAGGGTGGGGAAGACGAGAAAAGAGTAAGGAATCGCGGAGGTATCGCGGTTTTCCGTTATCGAGAGGCAGTAAGGAACCCGGTATGGATATCCAAGCTACACAGAAGCCCGGTGCGCGAGGTGCAATCGTTCGCATTGCCGCGGTCGTCGTGACGCTCGCAATGCTCGTCGCGACCGCGATGTTCGGCGTCGGCCGCGCGCACGCCGCCGAACTGACGGCGAGCGCCGACCCGACGACCTTCACGCAGTGGACCGAAGGCGTCGGCAACCCGCTCGACCCGCGCTCCAACGGCCGCGTCTGGACCGACAAGTCGGTCACGACCGGCGATGTGACGCTCGACGCCGGCAACGGCGAACAGGTCGTCGTCGGCAAGGACAAGGCCGCCGACTTCCTCGTCGGCCTGTCCGCGATGTCGAGCGCCCAGCAGATCACCGGCATGAGCAGCGGCAACAAGCCGCTCGACGTCACGCTCGTGCTCGACGTCTCCGGTTCGATGTCCTCCAACATGGACTACACCTATACGCCGGTCTACGGCGAGGTCACCGGCGAGACGCTGTTCGTCCGCAGCGACTCCGGGAGCTACACGGCCGTGTATCCGATTATGAACGAGACGACCGGTCACTGGCAGTACACCGATAGGGACGGATCGGTGCTGTACACGCCGAAGATGAGCCCTGAAGACACCGATCCGGATCATGTCCAGCTCTACCGCCGTATGCCGCGCATCACGCGTCTCGACGCGCTGAAGACCGCCGTCAACGGCTTCCTCGACCAGATGGCCGCGCGCAACGCGCAGATCTCCGATGCGGCCGCGAAGAACCGCGCCGGCATCGTCACCTTCGAAAGCAGGGCGGAGATCAAATCGCGCTTCACCGACGACACGGCCGCCCTGCAGGGCATCGTCAACGGCCTTCGCGACCTCGGCGGCACCTATTCCGCCGAAGGCCTGCAGCTCGCCCATCAGCTGATCGACGAGGACAAGCGCACGAACGCCGATTCCGTCGTCATCTTCTTCACCGACGGCGATCCCTTCGACTACGACGAGGCCGTCGCCGAGGCGAAGTCGCTCAAGGACTCCGGCACGCCGATTTATGCGGTCGGCACCTTCAACACGCCGGACATCAACAACCTGAGCTACACGTCGAACCGCTATATGCAGGCCGTCTCGAGCAACTATCCGAACGCCACGACGATGCAGGACCTCGGCGAGCGCGCGCCGGATTCCGACTACTACATGAACGCCAACAACGCCGACCAGCTCAAGAACATCTTCAACGACATCTGGACGGCGATCTCGAGCAAGCCGTCGTCGCCGATCGCGACGACGACCGAATCGGGCATGGAACGCGGCACGATCACGTTCACCGACGAACTCGGCGCCTACATGACGGTGCGCGACATGAACAGCGTCGTCTTCGCCGGCAGGCAGTTCACCGCAAAGACCTCCGAAACCTCCGAGGACGGTGCGACGACGACCTACGTCTTCGAAGGCGAAGTCGACGGCAACCCGATCTACGGCACCGCGAACCTCGCCGATCTCGTCGTCACCGTGACGCACGGCGAAACCGAAACAGTGCGCGTGCAGGTGCCCGAGCAGCTGCTGCCGCTGCGCCTGTATTCGGCGAGCGTCGATCAGGACGGCAACGTGACGACGACGATCAACGACACGTTCCCGATCCGCGTCTTCTACTCGGTCGGCCTCAAGGATGGCGTGCGTGATGCGCTCGCGAACCCGGACGAGGCGCTCGCCGCGTACGTCAAGGACAACGGCGAGACCTTCACGTCGAACAAGTACGAAGAGGACGCCGAGCGCGGCTCGACGACGGCGACGTTCACGCCGGCGAAGTCGAACGACTTCTACTACTTCGTCAACGACACGCCGCTGTACAACTCCGAGAACGTGTCCGACCCGGCCAAGTCGATCGAGGAAGGCAAGACCTACCACTATCTGCGCACCTACTACGCGGACAACGCGAAGCATGAGCAGTGGGTCGCCGTCAACGGCGCCGACGCCGCCGGCAAGACGCAGACGGGCGCGAACGGCGACGTCTTCGTGCCGGCCGGCACCGTGCGCATGGGCTTGGCGAACTACACGGTCGCGAAGAAGGACAACGTGACGAAGACGGCGACCGCGGCAATCGCGCCGCGCTGGGACGGCACCACCGTCGACGTCGCGCTCGGCAACAACGGCCGTCTCGCCGTCGCGCAGTCGCCGGTGACGCCGGAGCCGGAGCCGGAGGAGACGACGCCGGCCGCCACGCCGGAGCCGACGCAGCCGGAGGGCACCGTCGAGTCGGCGCCGACGACGGACACGTCGACGGCGAACACCGGCTCGAGCGTCGCGCTCATCGTCGCCGTCGCCGCCGCGCTGCTGTGCGCGGGCCTCGGCACGCTGCAGCTGCGCCGCCGCCGCTCGACCGGCCGCCACGCCGGCTGAGCGAAGGACGGCTGTTGATCAGCCGTCCGAACGATGACGACACGACGGGGTCGTGCACGTGGAATCATGTGCACAGCCCCGTTTGTCGTATCTGCGACGCGCGGCCGATGTTTTGCGTTCAGGATAGAACTTAACGTGCGTGCGGCGACGTGAGGTAGGCTCGAATGTTCGGCGCGGGGTCGGCTCGTCCGCGCGTCGCGATGCATCCGGCGGACGTGCGCCGCGAGATTGCATCGACGAACAGACAACACAGACAACAGTGCGACAATGGAACGCGGCAACAGCGCGACAACAGCACGCAATGAACGCCGGCACACAATGAAACGCGAGAAAAGAGGCACGCTATGGTGGACGCACATGACGACGAGGTGTATTCGGCGACGAATTCACGGCTCATCTGGATCGACTGCGAGATGACGGGGCTCGACGTCTTCCACGACGAACTGTGCGAGATCTCCGTCGTCCCCACCGATTTCGAACTCAACGTGCTCGACGACGGCATCGACCTCGTCATCCGACCCTCCGACGCCGCCGTCGCGCATATGAACGACTTCGTGCGCGCGATGCACACCCGTTCGGGGCTCATCACCGAATGGGAGCAGGGACTGAGCGTCGAGGAGGCCGAGCAGAAGGTCATCGACTACGTCACGCGTTTCATCCCCGAGGGCGTCAAGCCGCTGCTCGCCGGCAATTCGGTCGGCTCCGACAAGAAGTTCCTCGACCGCTACATGCCCGGCCTGATGAGTCATCTGCACTACCGTGTCATCGACGTGAGCACGATCAAGGAGCTCGCGCGCCGCTGGTATCCGGCCGTCTACGAGAACCGTCCGGCGAAGAACGGCGGTCATCGCGCGCTCGCCGACATCATCGAATCGCTCGACGAGTTGCGCTACTACCGTGCGGCCGTCATGGCGCCGGAGCCCGGCCCCGACGCGGCCGACGCGAAGCGCATCGCCGACGACATCGAACACACGAGCATCGCGCGGCAGTGACTGCGCAGCAGTGACTGCGCAGCAGTGAGACTGCGCGCACGCGACGCGCGGCGCGCGCAGACAGACGCGCGCAAGCAATCGACAATCGTGAATCAGTGAACCAACGAGGATGAGGAGGAATCCACCCATGACGAACGATGAGGAACCCAAGGATTGGAAGACGCTCGACGCGCTTGACGACATCAAGCTCGTCGTCGCAGACATGGACGGCACGCTGCTCGACGCCGACAGTCAGATCCCGCTCGGCTTCAAGCCGATGCTCGACCGGCTCACGCAGCTCGGCGTGCGTTTCGTGCCGGCGAGCGGCAGGCAGTACCAGACGCTCGAGAAGATGTTCGCCGACGCGCCGCAGCGGCTGCCGATCATCGCCGAGAACGGCAACGTCGTCGCGCTCGACGGCGAGGTCATCGAAACGCATGGCGTCAGCGGCGACATCGTCGACAAGACGATCGCGATGACCGAACGCACGAGCGACGACCTCGGCCTCGTCATCTGCGCGCTCGGCGGCGCCTACGTCAGCCGTGACGACGCGCCGTTCATCGCCGAGGCGAGCAAATACTACACGAAGCTGACCGTCGTGCCCGATCTGCGCGAAGTGCTGCGCTACAAGGACGAGCAGATCCTCAAGCTCGCAATCTTCGATTTCGGCGACGCGCAGGCGATGGCCGAGCGCGAACTCGGCTTCGTTGAATCCCCGTACGCGGCAACCGCGTCGAGCCCGCATTGGGTCGACATCATGGACGGCAACGTCGACAAGGGTGAAGGCGTCAAGGCGCTGCAGCGCGCGCTCGGCATCACGCGCGCGCAGACGATGGTCTTCGGCGACTATCCCAACGACATCGGCATGCTGCGCGAGGGCGACTACTCGTTCGCGATGGCGAACGCGCATCCGCAGGTCATGAAGGTCGCGCATTATCTGGCGCCGGCGAACACGGAAGAAGGCGTGATCCGCGTCGTCGATCGGCTGGTGCGCTGATGCGGCAGGCCGAGGCGCTCGAAATCATGGACGCCGGCGCGAGCGTCTTCCTGACCGGCGCTCCCGGCGCCGGCAAGACGTACACGCTCAACGAGTTCGTCGCCGGCGCGCGCAGACGCGGCGCGAGCGTCGCCGTCACGGCGTCCACGGGCATCGCGGCCACGCATATCAACGGACAGACGATCCATTCTTGGAGCGGCCTCGGCGTCGCGAACGCGCTCACCGAACAGGTGCTCAAGAACGTGCGCACGCGCCGACGCAAGGCGCTGCAGGCGACCGACATCCTCGTCATCGACGAGGTCTCGATGATGCACGCGTGGCTGTTCGATATGGTCGACCGCGCGATGCGCGTCGTGCGGCGCGATGACCGTCCCTTCGGCGGCGTGCAGGTCGTGCTCTCCGGTGATTTCTTCCAGCTGCCGCCGGTGAGCGTCGGCGCGCGCAACCACGACGTCGTCACGCCGAGCCCTGAATTCGTCGCCGAACGCGAGCGCTACGCGCGCGCTGGACGCAACCCGGGGGGCTTCGTCACCGAATCCTTCGCGTGGGACGAACTCGACCCGGTCGTCTGCTATCTCGACGAGCAGCATCGTCAGGACGACGGCGCGCTGCTCGGCGTCCTCACCGACATCCGCGACGGCCGTGTCTCGCAGCAGGACCGCGACCTGCTCGTCACGCGCCTTGGCGTGCGGCCGCCGGAGGGACGCACCGCCGTCAACCTGTTCCCCGTCAACCGTCAGGCCGATCAGCTCAACGATCGCATGCTCGCCGCGATTGACGCGCCCGCACACACCTTTTACGCGACCTGCGCGGGGCCGGCGAACCTCGTCGAGCGACTCAAACGCAACATGCTCGCCCCGGACGTGCTCACGCTCAAGGAGGGCGCCGAGGTCATGGCCGTGCGCAACGACGCCGACCATCAGTTCGTCAACGGCTCGCTCGGTACCGTGCGCGGCTTCGCGACGGAGGCCAAGGGCGGCTGGCCGATCGTCGCCTTCGAGAACGGCAACGTCGTGACGATGAAGCCGAGCGACTGGGAGCTCACCGACAACGAGAAGACGCTCGCCGCTGTCTCACAGGTGCCGCTGCGCTGCGCGTGGGCGATCACGATCCACAAATCGCAGGGCATGACGCTCGACGCGGCCGTCATGGATCTCAAGCGCACCTTCGCGCCCGGCATGGGCTACGTCGCGCTTTCCCGAGTGGAACGGCTCGACGGGCTGTTTCTCGACGGCGTCAGCAATCGCATGTTCGATGTGAGCGACGATGCCGTGCGGCTCGACGGAACGTTGCGCGAACGTTCGACCGAGGCGGCGCGCGCGTTGCACGAGGACGGCGCCGCGTCGATCGCCGCCGCGCAGCGCCATGCGGAGGTCGCCGCCGAGGACGACGATGGTTTCGCGCAGGACGAGCTGTTCTGACGACGCGCGGTTGTGCGGGTGGGCTGTGTCGCATCGTCGGCCACGCCCGTCGTGAACATGCGCGCGGCGGCGCGTCACTACAATGTGAATCGACAATTCAATAAAGGAATGATCGGCATCGCGGCTTCGGCGGCGGTGCGGCAGGCAGGAGGAAGGCATCATGAAGCGTAGGAACGCGTATATCGTCTCGGGGATCGGCGCGATCGTGCTGTTCGTCGCCTTCCTGACCTACAACGCGCAGCCGGTGCCGTTGTGGAACTGGATCAAGCTCTCCGACATCCTGACGATCGTCGGCGGCCTGATGTTCATCATCCCGTTCTATGCGCTGTCGGTGCGTGTCAAGGAGCGCGAGCATGCGCCGAACCCGTGGGTGTGGCAGCTGCTGCCGGTCGTCGGCATGTTCCTGATGGTCGTCGGCCTGCTGATTCCGAACGATTTCGTGAGCTTCGGCTCGGTCGCGCTGTGCGACGTGCTGTACTTCCTCGGCTGCGTCGGCATGCTGATGATCTTCGTCTACCCCTTCGGCTCGGTCAACGACGAGATCCTCGAGAACGACGTCGACGCGCGCGTCGAGGACGACGAGGAGCACACGAAACGCACGACGACGAAGTGACGGCGAAGTGACGGCGAAGTGAGTCGATAGGGCGGCGCATGCGGACGCCCGGACCGCGCGACGACGGCTGCGCGCCGGGCGTCCGCATGCGCCGCCGTTCGTCCCGCAAGCCGCGTAGGTTAACAGGTATGACCAAAGCTCTTCGAATGTCCACCATGTTCCTGCGTACGCTGCGCGAAGACCCCGCCGACGCAGACGTCGATTCCGCGAAGCTGCTCCAGCGCGCCGGCTACATCCGCAAGGCCGCGCCGGGCATCTGGACCTGGCTGCCGCTCGGCCTGGCCGTCCTCAACAAGATCGAGGGCATCATTCGCGAGGAGATCAACGGCATCGGCGCCCAGGAGGTGCACTTCCCGGCGCTGCTGCCGCGCGAGCCGTACGAGGCGACGCACCGCTGGGAGGAGTACGGCGACAACATCTTCCGTCTCAAGGACCGCCACGAGGCCGACTATCTGCTCGCGCCGACGCATGAGGAGATGTTCACGCTGCTCGTCAAGGACATGTACTCGTCCTACAAGGACCTACCGGTGACGCTCTACCAGATCCAGACGAAGTACCGCGACGAGTTCCGTCCGCGCGCGGGCCTGATCCGCGGCCGCGAGTTCATCATGAAGGACGCCTATTCGTTCACTGTCGACGAGGAGGGCATGCGCAAGGCCTACATGGACGAGCGCGGTGCCTACGAGCGCATCTTCCAGCGGCTCGATTTGAAGTACGTGCCGGTGTTCGCGATGAGCGGCCCGATGGGTGGCTCGGCATCCGAGGAGTTCCTCGCGCCGATGCCGATCGGCGAGGACACCTTCGCGCTCGCGCCGAGCGGCAAGGCATGGAACGTCGAGGCGCTGCACACGCCCGAAATCGAGGCGATCGACTGCTCGGCGACGCCGGCTGCCGAGAAGCGCGCGACGCCGGGGGCGAAGACGATTGACGAGATGGTCGCGTTCGCGAACGAGACCTATCCGCGCACCGACGGCCGTGCATGGCAGGCCGAGGACATCCTCAAGAACGTCGTCGTCGCCGTCAAGCACGCCGAGGACGACGAGCATGACGAACCGTGGCACGAACTGATTGTCGTCGGCATCCCCGGCGACCGCACGATCGACATGAAGCGCCTTGAGGCGCAGTTCGCCCCGGCCGAGCTCGAGGAAGCCACCGAGGAGGACCTCAAGGCGCATCCCGAACTCGTGCAGGGCTTCATCGGCCCGATGGGCTTCGGCCCGCAGAACGACGCCGACGGCGCGCTGCGCTACTTCATCGACGCGCATGTGGCCGAAGGCTCGGCGTGGTTCACCGGCGCCGACGAACAGGACGTCGACTACTACGACCTCGTCTACGGTCGTGACTTCAAGGCCGACGGCGTCGTCGAGGCCGTCGAGGTGCGCGACGGCGACATGAGCCCGGACGGCTCCGGCCCGCTGAGCTTCGAACGCGGCGTCGAGATCGGTCAGGTCTTCCAGCTCGGCCTGAAGTATTCCGAGGCGCTCGGCCTCAAGGTGCTCGACCAGAACGGCAAGACGGTGCCGGTGTGGATGGGCTGCTACGGCATCGGCGTGAGCCGCGTGCTCGCCTGCATCGCCGAGACGCATCACGACGAGCGCGGCCTGGCCTGGCCGGCGAACATCGCGCCCGCCCAGGTGCACGTCGTGGCGACCGGCAAGGACGAAGCGGCCTTCGAAGCCGCCGACCGTCTCATCGAACAGCTTGAGGCCGACGGCGTCGAGGTCATCTACGACGACCGCCGGAAGGTCTCGCCGGGTGTCAAGTTCAAGGACGCCGAACTCATCGGCGTGCCGATCATCGCCGTCGCCGGACGCGACACCGTCAACGACGGCACGATTGAAGTACGCGACCGCGACGGCGGCAACAAGGAGGCTGTGCCGGCCGAGTCGGCGGCGCAGGCCATCGCCGACCGTCTGCGCCGGATGCTCTGATCGTCCGATCGCATGAATGCCCAGGCCCGTCACCGGAAGGTGGCGGGCCTTTTCGTATGTCCTCTTCGTGTGAGCGCACGGTGTGTGAGAGCACGGTGGCGACAGGCCGGCGCACGGCATGTGCGCCGTGCATAATCCGACGAATCCATCCACATCGCGCATGTGGATTGGTGTGGATAGAGGTCCCGTCCATCCACATTTCGGGCGCGACACACCCTTCCGGTCACATACCCCCGTCAGGCTTGCGCCGCGGATGTCTCCACGCCGATAGTGGTGGAACCCAACCGGACCAAGCCGGACCCGATCAGGGGCGTCGAAGACGGCGCAGCCAGACGAAAGGACACGACCATGGCGATACAACAGGGACAGATCACGATCACCGGATTCCTCGGCAGCGAACCGACGCCGCTCGGCCTGCATGGCGGGGCGCGCGCCGCATGCCGCTTCCGCCTCGCATGCACACGCGGCTACCGCGACGGCGACGGACGATGGCAGTCGCTGCCGACGACGTGGATCACCGTCAAGGCGTTCCGCGAGCTCGCGCTCAACATCGTCAATTCGCTGCACAAGGGGGAGGCCGTCATCGTCGTCGGCGTGCTATCCACCGAAGAGTGGCCGGGCGAGGACGGCAAGCCACGTTCGCACACGTTCATCGAGGCGAGCAACGTCGGCCACGACCTCAACTACGGCATCTCGGTCGTGCGCAGGCTTGCGAAGGGTCAGTCGGACACGCAGGGCGCGAGGCGGCCGAGGCAGGCGGACGGCGTCGACGACGCGCCGGTCGACCTCGATGGCGTGCAGATCGATCCGCGCACCGGCGAGGTCACCGACGACGCGGCCGCGCAGGCCGAAGTCGTCGCCGAAGCGCAGGCCGTGGCCGATCAGGCCGCCGAACCTGTCGCCGTCGGCGCACCGCCAGATGACTTCTGACAGCCGACTTCTGACAGAAGACTGCAGACGGCGGGCAGTAGGCCGAAGACAATCAGGCAGAGAAAAGAGAAGGCGGAAGGGGACGCCACGGCACGCGCCGCGGCGTCCCCTTCCGCCTTACCGTCGTTTGTTATCGCCGTCGCGTCACCAGATGTGGACGCGTTCCTCCGGCTTGAGCCACATGCGGTCGTCGGGCGTGACGCCGAAGGCCTTGTAGAACAGGTCGACGTTGCGCGCGATGCCGTTCGTGCGGCATTCGGCCGGCGAATGCGGGTCGATCTGCAGATACTGCTCGGCGAGTTCGTCGCGGTTCTTCGTGCGCCAGATCAGCGCATAGCCGAGGAAGAAGCGCTGCAGGCCGGTGAAGCCGTCGAGCGTCGGCGCCGTGTCGAGCGCCGCCTCGATCGCCGTCGGGTCGCCGTCGATCGGCTTGCCCTGCGCCTCGTCGAGCGAGAACGCGTAGGCCTTGAGCGCGATGTTGACGCCGGACAGGTCGCCGATGTTCTCGCCGATCGTCAGCGCGCCGTTGACGTGCGGCGCCTTCGTCGGGTCGTCGCCGTACTTCTCCTGCAGCTGCGCGGGCACGAAACGGTCGTACTGGTCGATGAGCGTCTTCGTCAGCTGCTGGAAGCGCGCCTTGTCCTCGGCGGTCCACCAGTCCTCGAGCTTGCCTTCGCCGTTGAACTGCGCGCCCTGGTCGTCGAAGCCGTGGCCGATCTCATGGCCGATGACCGAGCCGATGCCGCCGTAGTTGACGGCGTCCTCGGCATCCGGGTTGAAGAACGGCGGCTGCAGGATTGCGGCCGGGAAGACGATGATGTTGAGCGTCGGCTCATAGTAGGCGTTGACCGTCTGCGGGTTCATCAGCCACTCGTCCTTGTCCACAGGCTTGCCGCATTTGGCCATCTGGTAGCCGAATTCGTAGACCGAGGCCGCGCGCATGTTGTCCATCAGCGACGCTGACGCGTCGACGTCGAGCGCCGTGTAGTCGCGCCAATGGTTCGTGTAGCCGATCTTCGCCTCGAAATGGTCGAGCTTGTCGAGCGCCTTGCGCTTCGTCTCGTCGCCGAGCCAGTCACTGTTGAGGATCGAGACATGGTAGGCCTCGATCAGGTTGTGCACGAGCTGCTCCATGCGCGTTTTCGACGATTCGGGGAAATGCTCGCGCACATAGACGCGGCCGACGTCCTCGCCACAGATGCCGTTGACAAGCGAGACGCCGCGCTTCCAGCGGGTGCGCTGCTCCTTGGCACCCGAAAGCGTGCGGCCATAGAAGTCGAAGTTCGTCGTGTCGAAATCGCCCGACAGCATGCTCGCGCGGCCGACGATGACGTGGACGCGCGCCCACAGCTTGAGGTCCTCGAGGTCAGCGTCCGCCCAGAACGTATTCAGTCCGGTGAGGAACGACGGTTCCATGACGTTGACGTGCGCGAGCGCGCCGAGCACGTCAACCGGGTAGCTGCGCGCCGTCGCCGAACGGTCGTACGACGTCTGCATCGCCTTCGCCCACGCCTCGATGTCGAAGGCGGCGAGCATCGCGGCCAGCGTGGCGAAATCGGTCGGGTTGTTCGTCTTCTGCGAGTCGCGCGTCTCGACGTTCGTCCAATGGTGGGAGGCGATCGTCGTCTCCACCTCGAGCAGATGTTCAGCCTGCTCCTGCGCGTCGTCGGCGTAGCCGGCGTTCTTCAACTGCCGGGCGACCATCGTCACGTAGGCGTCGCGGATCGGCTTGTAGTGGTCCTCGCGGTAGTACGCCTCATCGGGAAGCCCGAGGCCGCCCTGGCTCAGATGCATGATGTTGTGGTCAGGGTCGTTGAAGTCGCCGAAGATGTCGAATCCGAACAGGTCGGGGCCTCCGTAGGGGCTCATCTCGCCGAGCAGCGCCGTCAGCTCGGCCTTCGTCTGCACGGCGTCGATATGGTCGAGGTCGGCGCGGATCGGCGTGGCGCCGGCTTTTTCGACGGCATCGACGTCGAGGAAGGAACGGTAGATCGCCTTCGATTTGGCGGCCTCGTCGCCGTCGGATTCGAGGATGTCGCGGATCTGGGATTCGGCGTTCTCGGCGAGACGGTCGAAGGAGCCGTAGCGGGAACGGTCGTCGGGAAGCGCGTAGGTGTCGATCCACGGGCCGTTGACGTAGCGGAACAGGTCGTCGGCGGGGCGGATCACGGAGGAGAATGCGGCCGGATCGATGCCGGATTGATAGGTGTTGCTCATGGTTCCACACTATAGGTCATTTTGCGACAACGCCGCCGGCGTACACGATCAAGAACATGCCCGCACAAGACAGGGCATACATCGACCGATTTCGCTGCCGACTACGCGCGAAGGGAAACAATTGCGAAAACGCGGCGGCGCAAGGCAGTGGGGGAGCACACTGGAGACATGACCGCAGGGCGAGCCTGCGGAAGGACCATGTGGTCGCGGAACGATACGACGCGCGGCGCTTCAGGGCGCGGGCCGTCAGCGCCGCGGCAGGAGGAAAGGAGTCATCATGTCCAACGTCAATGATTCGCCGAACGGCAACTGGAGCCCGTTCCGGCTCGTCGAGCAGTCGCTGCCGACCGGCGCGAAGAACGCCGTGCGCATCGCCTACGCCGTCATCGGCCTCGCCGCGCTCGCGCTCGGCATCTGCCTGCTCGTGTGGCCGGGCAAGACGCTCATCGTCGCCTGCATCATGCTCGGCATCTACTTCCTGATCTCCGGCATCGTGCGTATCGTCAGCTCGATCGTCGAGGTCGGCCTGCCGGCGGGATGGCGCGTGCTCGGCATCCTCATCGGCATCATCCTGATCATCGGCGGTCTTGTCGTGCTGCGCTACACGGCGTTCTCGACGGCGACGCTCGCCGTCATGTTCACGCTCGTCGTCGGCATCTGCTGGATCATGGAGGGCGTCATGGCGCTCGCCGAATCGTGGTCGATGCCGAGCTCCGGCTGGGCGATCGCCTACGCGATCATCTCGATCATCGCCGGCTTCGCGATCCTGTGCATGCCGATGGCTTCGACCGTCGCGCTCATCATCTTCGGCGGCTGCGCGATGATCGTCATGGGCATCGTCGCGATTGTGCGCGCCTTCACCTTCGGCCGCGTGCCGAAGAACTGAGTCGTCCGATTCAGTCATGGTGATTATTGATTGATTACCGAAGGCCGGTCGCCCGCATCCGCGCGGCCGGCCTTCGCGATGCCATAGCCGATGCCGTATCCGCCACGTTCGCAAATGTAAGCTGTGGGGGATAGGGTGGATGTCAGCACAATCGCCGCAACGGTCGGCGCATGGGAAAGGTGGTAGCAACTCCATGATCGAACTCAAGACGCATTCGGAAATCGAAGCGATGAAGCCGGCGGGCCGTTTCGTCGGCGGCATCCTGCACGACCTGCAGGAACGCACGACGGTCGGCACGAACCTGCTCGAGATTGACGAATTCGTGCATCAGCGCATCGTCGACCGCAAGGGCGCCGAATCCTGCTACGTCGACTATGCGCCGGACTTCGGCACCGGCCCCTTTGCGCACTACATCTGCGTATCCGTCAACGACGCCGTGCTGCACGGCGTGCCCTACGACTACGACCTCAAGGACGGCGACCTCGTCAGCCTCGATCTGGCGATCAGCGTCGACGGCTGGGTCGCCGACTCCGCCGTGAGCTTCGTCGTCGGCAAGGACAAGGACCCCGAGGACCTGCGCCTGATCAAGTCCACGCAGGAGGCGCTCGCCGCCGGCATCGCCGCCGCGCAGCCGGGCAACCGCCTCGGCGACATCTCGCATGCGATCGGCGACGTCGCGCGCGCCTACGGCTACCCGGTCAACCTCGACTTCGGCGGCCACGGCGTCGGCCACATCATGCACGGCGACCCACATGTGCCCAACGACGGCAAGGCGCATCACGGCTACAAGCTGCGTCCGGGCCTCGTCATCGCGATCGAACCGTGGTTCATGAAGACGACCGACGAGATCTATCAGGATCCGAAGGACGGCTGGACGCTGCGCAGCGAGGACGGCTCGCGCGGCGCGCATTCCGAGCACACGATCGCAATCACCGAAGGCGGCCCGATCGTGCTCACGCAGCGCGAAGGCGACCCGATTTCCGAGGAGTTCAAGGGCTGAACGACGCCGGCGCGTCCGTGCATGCAATGATTCCATGACGAGGACCCGTGCATCCGCGCGAGTCCTCGCCGCATATCGGGACGCGACACGCTTTTGAGACGGCCGCGGCCGGCCGAAATACGGATACCTTATAGTGGTCGGCAGTGCCCGCCGCCGGACAGAGGCGGACCCATGTCGGGTCCCCGTCGGTGACGCGGGCGGAAGGAAGCGAACAGCACAGACAGGAGGCGGCATGGGCGTAGCGCAGTTGCATGTGGAGTCCAACCAGTTCGAATTGCCGGTCGTGAAGGCGAGCGCGGGGCCCGACGGCATCGTCATGTCCTCGCTGCGCAACGACAAATGGGTGTCGCTCGATCCCGGATTCCTGACGACGGCGCAATGCGAGTCGAAGATCACCTACATCGACGGCGAACATTCGATCCTGCGCTACCGCGGCTATCCGATCGAGCAGCTGTGCGAACGCTCCGACTTCCTCGAGGTCTCGTGGTTGCTGCGCCACGGCGAGCTGCCGACAAGCGCGCAGTACGAGAAGTTCGTCGACGACATCAACCACCACACGATGGTCGGCGAGGACTTCCGCACCTTCATGGGCTCGTTCCCGCGCGAGGCGCAGCCGATGAGCGTCATGGCCTCGGCAATCAACGCGCTCGCGACCTTCAACCCGGAGACGACCGACATCGACGACCCCGAACAGCTCGACGAGGCGGCGACGATCATCATGGCGAAGGCCCGCACGATCGTCAGCTACATCCTGCGGCGCCGCCGTGACGAGCCGATGCTCTACCCGGACTACGCGCGCGGCTACGTCGACGATTTCATCCGCATGTGCTTCGCCGTGCCGTACGAGCGTTTCGAATCCGATCCGCTCTACGTGCACGCGCTCGGCCGTCTGCTCATCATCCACGCCGACCATGAGCAGAACTGCTCGACATCGGTCGTGCGCATCGCCGGCTCGGCGCACGCGAACCTGTACTCGGCGGTGGCGGCCGGCATCAACGCGCTGTCCGGGCCGCTGCACGGCGGCGCGAACGAGGCGGTGCTGCGCCAGCTGATGGCGATCCGCGACTCGGGCATGAGCGTGCGCGAGTTCGTCGACCGCGCCAAGCTCAACGGCGAACGCATCTCCGGCCTCGGCCACCGCGTCTACAAGTCCTACGATCCGCGCGCGGCAATCGCGAAGCACTATCTGGAGCGCATCATGGAGCAGAAGGCGACGCTCAAGCTGCTGCCGGGCGACGAGGAGCTCTTCGACGTGGCGCTCAAGCTTGAACAGATCGCGCTCACCGACGACTACTTCGTCTCGCGTCACCTGTATCCGAACGTCGACTTCTACACCGGCCTGATCTACCGCGCGATCGGCTTCGGCCCGTCGATGTTCACGCCGCTGTTCGCGCTCGGACGCATCCCCGGATGGATCGCCCAGTACCGCGAGATGCTCGCCGACCCGATGACGAAGATCGGTCGTCCGCGTCAGGTGTACACCGGCGAGGTGCTGCGCGACTACGTGCCGATGGACGAACGCGGTTGAGCCGTCCCGCCCGCATATGAAAACGCGCGCCCGTGCAGGGCGCGCGTTTTCATATGCGTGTGATCATTTGTGATACGGCTCGTGCGCGTTGATCTTGAAGGCGCGGTAGATCTGTTCGAGCAGGATCACGCGCATGAGCTGGTGCGGGAACGTCATCTTCGAGAAGCTCAGCAGCATGTCCGCTCGCGTCAGCACGCGCGGGTCGAGGCCGAGGGAGCCGCCGATGACGAACTGCAGACGGCTGACGCCATGCAGCCCCCACTGCGCGATCCTCGTCGCGAGCTGCTCGCTCGTCAACTGGCCGCCTTCGATTGCGAGCGCGACGACGAAGGCGTCGCCCTTGAGATGCTTGAGGATGCGCTCGCCCTCCTTCTCCTTGATCTGCTCGTTGAGTGCGTCGGAGGCGTGTTCGGGCGTCTTCTCGTCGGCCACTTCGACGATGTCGATTTTGGCGAAGCGCGACAGGCGTTTGCGGTATTCATCGATCGCGTCGCGCAGATAGCGTTCCTTGACCTTGCCGACGCAGACGATGTCGATGTTCATGCCACCCCCCTTATTACTCAGGGCATGTACCCGCTCAGCGCAGATGGGTTTTGCGAAACGGTGGTATTATGCCGTTTCGCAAAACCCATCTGCGCTGAGCGGGTACATGTTTCTGCTAGTTCTTGTGCAGCGCGTCGTTGAGCGCGATGCCGACCTTGCGTGCGCGCGCCTGCACGGCGCCGGTCAGCGAGTTGCGGATGAACATGATGTTGTCCTTGCCGCTCAGTTCGGCACCCTTGACGACGTCGAGCGCAACGCCCGCGGCCGCCTTCTGCTTGTCCCACACCTCGATCTTCGTGCCGGCCGTCACATACAGGCCCGCTTCGACGACGCAGTTGTCACCGAGCGAGATGCCGATGCCGGCGTTCGCGCCGAGCAGCGAATGCTCGCCGATCGAGTTGCGCAGCTTGCCGCCGCCCGACAGCGTGCCCATGATTGACGCACCGCCGCCGACGTCGGAGCCGTCGCCGACGACGACGCCCTGCGAGACGCGGCCTTCGATCATGCAGGTGCCGAGCGTGCCGGCGTTGAAGTTGACGAAGCCGGCGTGCATGACTGTCGTGCCTTCGCTCAGATAGGCGCCCAGACGCACGCGGTCGCCGTCGCCGATGCGCACGCCGCTGGGCACGACGTAGTCGAGCATGCGCGGGAACTTGTCGATCGACAGCACGTTGACCTCGGCGCGCATGCCCGGCATCGCGGCGCCGGCGTTCGTCTCCATGACGTCGAGGCGGCGCAGCGCGAAGTCCTCGACGGCGAAGGGGCCGTAGTTCGTCCACACGACGTTGTTGAGCGCGCCGAAGATGCCGTCGAGGTTCATCGAGTTCGGCTTGACCATGCGCATGCTCAGCAGGTGCAGGCGCAGGTAGGCGTCGGCGGCGTCGGCGATCGGTTCGTCGATGTTCGCGGCCGTGAACACCGGCACGCGCTTGACGCCGCGCGCGTCGGGGCCGTCGTGCACGAGCGTGCCGAAGCCGTGCGTGCCGGCCGGTGCGGACGGCTTCGCTTCGCCCATCTCAAGTTTCGGATACCAGACGTCGAGGGTGTTGCCGGCGGCGTCGACGTTGGCGAGACCCCAGCCCCATGCCCAGCGTTCATCGGTCATGTGCGCTCCTTCAGTGAAGACGGTGCCGGCCGGCGTCGTGCCGGCCGCGCTGCCACGGCGCATCCACGCGCGCCGCGCGCTTCCCACGATACAACGGGGGATGCGCCGTGGGGCCACTGCGGCGTGCGCGGGCACGCATGGGCACGGGGCGGATGCGGCCCGGCGCGAACACGGGTTGGGTGTGCGCTACACTGTGGTTCCTGTGAGCGCCAAGAACCAGCATGAACCGGAACGTCGAGACGAGGGCGGCCATGACCTGCGCCGCATCCTCACCGTCGCCGTCATCGCGGCCATCGTCGTCGGGATGTGCGTCCCGATGGTCCTGTCCGGCCTTTGAACCTCCATGTTCCCGTGACATGGACGTCCGGGAATGCATGTCCGTCCCGAACAGTTGGACGAGATGACAGTTCGACGAGATGACGGACGACACCGGAGCGGGGAGCGCGGAACCCCGCCTCGCGCGCCTGCTGGACGCGCGGAACGATACCGAACCCACGATTTTGTAGAGTTTTTTTGAGGAGCATCATGGCAGAATTTGATTTTTCCCAGGCGATCGCCGACGCGCGCGCCAAATACGAGGAGATCGCGCTTGCGCTCGACGTCGACCGTCTCAAGCGTCAGGAGCAGGAGCTCGAGGTCGAGGCGGCCGAGCCGGGCCTGTGGGACGACCCGGAGCACGCGCAGCAGGTGACGTCGAAGCTCTCCGCCGTGCAGTCGCAGATCAAGCGGCTGTCCTCGGCGGCCTCGCGCATCGACGACGTCGAGACGCTCGTCGAGCTCGGCCGTGAGGAGGACGACGCGGACACGCTCGCCGAGGCGCAGAACGAGATCGGCTCGATCGCGAAGGACCTCGAGGACATGGAGATCCAGACGCTGATGGACGGCGAATACGACGAGCGTTCCGCCGTCGTGACGATCCGCTCCGGCGCCGGCGGCGTCGACGCGGCCGACTTCGCGCAGATGCTGCTGCGCATGTACCTGCGCTGGGCGGAACGCAACGGCTACAAGGCGAAGGTCATGGACACGTCCTACGCCGAGGAGGCCGGCATCAAGTCGGCGACCTTCCAGGTGGACGCGCCTTACGCGTATGGACGCCTGTCCGTCGAGGGCGGCACGCATCGCCTCGTGCGCATCTCGCCCTTCGATAACCAGGGCCGGCGTCAGACGAGCTTCGCGGCCGTCGAGGTCGTCCCGCTCGTCGAGGCGACCGACCACATCGACGTGCCGGACAGCGAGATCCGCGTCGACACCTACTGCGCCTCCGGCCCTGGCGGTCAGGGCGTCAACACGACGTACTCCGCCGTGCGCATCACCCACCTGCCGACCGGCATCGTCGTGACGATGCAGGACGAGCGTTCGCAGATCCAGAACCGCGCCGCCGCGATGGCCGTGCTCCAGTCGCGCCTGCTCGTGCTGCGCCACGAGGAGGAGGCGAAGAAGAAGAAGGAGCTCGCCGGCGACATCAAGGCCAGCTGGGGCGATCAGATGCGCTCCTACGTGCTGCACCCGTACCAGATGGTCAAGGACCTGCGCACCGGCTACGAGACCTCGCAGACGCAGGCCGTCTTCGACGGCGACATCGATGATTTCATCCAGGCCGGCATCCGCTGGCGCCATGAGCAGCGCCGCGAGGCCGCTGAGCAGGCCGCCGAGTAGACTTGCCGCACGACGACCGACGCGTCCCGCGCAGCCGTGCGCACGATGGATTGGAGATGACATGGCGCTGATCTCGATGGACCATGTGAGCAAGATCTACCCGAACTCCACGCGTCCCGCGCTCGAGGACGTCAACCTGCAGATCGACCGCGGCGACTTTGTCTTCCTCGTCGGCGCCTCCGGCTCGGGCAAGACGTCGCTGCTGCGCCTGCTGCTGCACGAGGAGGAGGCGACCGACGGCGAGATTCGCGTCGGCGGCTATGACCTGCGGCGCCTGCCGAACCGGCAGGTGCCGGTCTACCGGCGTTCGGTCGGCATGATCTTCCAGGACTACAAGCTGCTGACGAACAAGACCGTCTGGGAGAACGTCGCCTTCGCGCTCGAGGTGATCGGCACGCCGCGTTCGGCGATCCGCTCGCTCGTGCCGAAGGTGCTCAAGACGGTCGGCCTGACCGGCAAGGAACGCAACAAGCCGCTCGAACTGTCCGGCGGCGAGCAGCAGCGCGTCACGATCGCGCGCGCCTACGTCAACCATCCGCAGCTGCTGCTCGCCGACGAGCCGACCGGCAACCTCGATCCGACGACGTCGCTGGGCATCATGGAGGTGCTCGACGCGATCAACCGCACTGGCACGACGATCGTCATGGCGACGCACAACGAGGAGATCGTCAACTCGATGCGCAAACGCGTCGTCGAACTGCACAATGGCAGGATCGTGCGCGACCAGGCGGCCGGCGTCTACGATTCGGCGCTGTACTTCCCCGACGAGCAGGTCGCCGCGCAAGCGCACGACGCCATCAGCGGCGATGCGTCGATGGCGTCGGCCGCCGACCTCGCGCACGCCGCACGGCCGAAGAACCGCCGCGAACGCATCGAACGCGCCGAAGCGGCCGCCGACGCCGTCAACGACGCGATCGAACACGAATCGAGCGAAGGCATCGCACGACTCGCGAAGAGCGTGCACGCCGGCAAGACCGGACGCTACGGCGAGGTCTTCGCGCCGGTCGAGGAGACGCTCACATGGGGCGGCGGACTGACGCTCGACGAACTCGCGCAGCGCGAGGACGGTGACAACGCGAACACCGAAGCGACTTCCACGACGAGCGAAACAGTCGAAACGACTGAAACGACCCAGACGGTCGAAACAAGCACGACGGTCGAAACAAGCACGACGACCGAAACGACACAGCCGGCTGAGATGACCCAGCCGACCGAGACAGCACAGCCGCCGACGCCGCCGCTCGCGCCGCCGCAGCCGCCGAGGCCGCCTCGGCCTCCGCGGCAGGGCGCGCGGCACGGACGCGGCCATGACGGCGCGCATGGGCAGGAGGGCAGCCGATGAGATTGCGATTCATCCTCAGCGAGACGTGGACGAGCCTGCGGCGCAACGTGCCGATGCTGCTGTCGGTCATGCTCGTGACCTTCATCTCATTCCTGTTCATCGGCGCGTCCTTCCTCACGCAGGCGCAGATCACGAAGGCGAAGGGCGACTGGTACGACAAGGTCGAGGTCGTCGTATGGCTGTGCCCGGACGGCACGAGCCAATCGCCGAACTGCGCCGCGGGCAAGGCCGCGACGGCGCAGCAGATCAACGCGCTGCAGGACGTCATCCAGCAGGAGCTCGGCGACGACGTCTCGTCGGTGACCTACGAGAGCCCCGAGGACTTCTACAACGACTCGTTCCTCAAGCAGTATCCGAACGGCGAGTTCCAAGGGCGCACGCTCACCGCGGCCGACATGCAGGGCTCGCTGTGGCTCAAACTCAAGAACCCGGAGAAGTACAAGGTCGTCTCCGAAGTGCTGTCGGGACGTGACGGCGTCGAGGACGTCGTCGACCAGCGGCAGATCTTCGAGCCGGTCTTCGCCGTGCTCAACCGTGCGACGGCGGCGACGGCGATGCTCGCGGCCGTCATGGTCATCGTCGCCGTCATGCTCACCGGCACGACGATCCGCATGTCGGCGGCTTCGCGCAGCGAGGAGACCGAGATCATGCGCTTCGTCGGTGCGTCGAACTGGACGATCCGCCTGCCGTTCATCCTTGAGGGCGCCGTGGCCGCGCTGCTCGGCTCGGTGCTGTCGTGCCTCGCGCTGAGCGCGCTCGTCAAGGTCTTCATCACCGATTGGCTCGCCAAATCGGTCACATGGATCCCGTACGTCACGCAGGGCACCGTGCTGCTGATCTCGCCGATCCTGATCGTCGGCGCCGTGCTGCTGTCCGTCATCGCCTCGTCGGTCGCGCTCAACCGCTACCTCAAGGCCTGACGCGCGCCGCGCGTCTGCGTGGATCGCTCTGCATGGATCGTTCTGCGCGGATGTGTGAAGAATGTGGAGAAACTGTGTATGAAATGCTGCGGCGCCCACGGCACGCCGCATTCCCCTCAGGTGGCAATGCTAGGCTTGGTTGCCGTGAGTGACGTCGAAAGGTGTGCCATGACTCGAGGAACTGCAAGTCGCCCATGGATCGCGACCCTGCTCGCGGTCTCGCTGTGCGCGGTCGGATTCGCGGCGCCGGTGATCGCGCCGGTCCCGCAGGCGCATGCGGACACCTACAGCGACCTCGTCAACGCGCAGAACTCGCATCAGCAGAGCGTGCAGCGCGAAGCCGAGCTGCGCAACCAGCTCGCCGGCGTCAACAGCGACCTGGCGGACAAGATCGTCGAACTCGACGATCTGACGAACAACCAGATCCCGGTGGCCGCGAAGGCCGTGCAGGAGGCGAACGCCGCCGCCGCGTCCGCCAAGGCCGAGGCCGAATCCGCCGCGCAGCGCCTCAAGGCCGCGCAAAAGGACAAGGAGAACCTCGAGGCCGAAATCAAGAAGACCGGCGAGGATTACGACGACGCGCACGCCGCCGTCGCGCACGTCGCCCGCGAATCGATGCACGGCTCGGACACGTCGGACGTCATGAGCATCATGACCGGCGCGACCGACACGAAGGCGTTCATCCGTCAGATGCAGTCGCGCGACGCGCTGTCGCGCTCCGAGGCGAATGCCGCCTCCGAGGCTGCCGACGGCTTGAGCATCTCGATGAACCGCGGCGAACGCCTCAAAGCGATCGAGGCGCGCATCACGAAATACAAGTCGGACGCCGACGAGAAGTCGGCCGCCGCGCAGTCCGCGGCCTCCGACGCGCAGGCGAAGCGCGATTCGCTCGACGCGCAGCGTGTCAAGGGCGAGCAGATCCGCTCCGACCTCGAAAGCCGCAAAAGCGAACTGAGCACGGCCGCGGCGCAGCAGGCCGCCGAAACCGTCATGCTGCAGTCGCAGATCGACGCGAACAACCGCAAATACCAGGCCGAGCAGGCAGCCGAGGCCGAACGCGTGCACCAGCAGCAGGCGCAGGGCACGACGCAGCCGCCGGCGAACACGAACACCGGCTCGACGACGACCCCCGCCACGCCGAGTCAGCCGGCGCAGCCGAGTCAGCCTGTAACTCCTGTGACGCCGACCCAGCCGACGCAACCGACCCAGCCGACGCAGCCTTCGGGCGGATCGACCGGTGGACAGGGCACGTCGAACGGCGACTACGGCAACGCCTACGCGGCCGGCCAGTGCACATGGTGGGCCTACGAACGCCGCAAGCAGATGGGCATCGGCACGCCGTCCTACCTCGGCAACGGCGGCGACTGGGCGGCGAACGCGCCGCGCTACGGCCTGCGCGTCGACAACGTGCCGCAGGTCGGCGCCGCGCTCTCGTTCCTGCCCGGTCAGGAAGGCGCGTCGTCGCCGTGGGGACATGTCGCCGTCGTCGAAAGCGTCGGCGCGAACTCGATTACGATCTCCGAATCGAACGTCGCCGGCCTGTACACGATCACCTACCGCACGCTGTACAACCCCGGACGTTTCCGCTACGTGCACTGATCTGCCGTGCACATCGCGCCGAATCCGCCGTATCCGCCATGCGCGGGCGGCGGATTCGCGCATGCTGCGCTAATGTGGAAGGTCGGAAGGTCAGGCGGCCACGCTGGACGAGACATGGCATTGCCAACGATATGAGGACATGAGGAAAGGAGCGGCGATGGCGAAGCAGAAGAAGGTCGAGGGCGACCAGATCGTCGCACGCAACAAGCGGGCGCGGCACGACTACGAGATCGAGGACCGCTACGAGGCGGGCATTGCGCTCACCGGCACCGAGGTCAAGTCGCTGCGCGAGGGAAGGGCGTCGCTCGCCGAGGCCTTCGTCAGCATCGACAAGCGCGGGGAGATCTGGCTCGAAGGGGCCAACATCCCCGAATACCTCAACGGCACGTGGAACAACCACGCGCCCAAGCGCAAGCGCAAGCTGCTGCTGCACGCCGCGCAGATCGAGAAGCTCGGCCGCCAGATCCAGGCGAAGGGCTACACGATCGTGCCGCTGAGCATCTACTTCAACAAGGACGGACGCGCGAAGATCGAGATTGCGCTCGCACGCGGCAAGAAGGAATACGACAAGCGTCAGGCGCTGCGCGAGGATCAGGACAAGCGCGAGGCGCAGCGCATGCTGCGCTACCGCAACATGCGCGCCCGCGGCTGAACGGGGCCAGATGTTGCACAGGCGAAACGCGCTCGTAGCATGAGGCGGCGTACGCTGTGTGCGGATTCGGGCGCGGGCCCGGACGGCACACAGCAGAGAAGACAGGGTACGCCAATGCAGCAGAAGAAGAACATGTTCAGGAACCTCGCGGCGCTCGTGCTCGGCGCGTCGCTGTGCCTCGCGGCCGGCGCTTGCGGCACGAGCGACGATACGGGAAGCGGCACGAAGAACGCCGAAGGCAAGACGACGCAGGGCTACGACGTCTCGAAGGTCGAGACCGTCGACGAGATCGCCGCGCTCGTGCCGGACGACGTCAAGCAGGACGGCAAGCTCACCGTCGGCATGGACACCTCCTACGCACCGGCCGAGTTCCTCGCCGAGGACGGCAAGACGCCGGTCGGCTACGACGTCGACCTGTCGAAGGCGCTCGCCAAGGTCATGGGACTCGAGGCGGAGAACAAGGTCGCGAGCTTCGACCTGATCATCCCGTCGGTCGGCTCGAAGTACGATCTGGGCATCTCGTCGTTCACGATCACGCCGGAGCGCATGGACGCCGTCGACTTCGTCAGCTTCTACAAGGCCGGTTCGATGTGGGTGACGAAGAAGGGCAACCCCGACGGCATCGACCCGAAGGACGTGTGCGGCCAGACGATCGCCGTGCAGACGGCCACGAGCCAGGAAGAGGAGGTGACCGAGATGAACGAGCAGTGCAAGGCCGACGGCAAGAAGGAGATCGAGGTCCTGACGAACAAGCTGCAGACCGACGTGACGACGAACGTGACGACCGGCAAGGCCTCCGCATTCTATGCGGACACGCCGGTCGCCGGCTACGCGGTCGCGCAGACCGGCGGCCAGCTCGAGAAGCTTGGCGAGGACGTCGGCGTCACGAAGCAGGGCGTCGTCGTCAAGAAGGGCGACAAGCAGATGGCCGAAGCCGTCCAGAAGGCGATGCAGAAGCTCATGGACGACGGCACCTATCAGGCAATCCTCGAGGAGTGGGGCGTTCAGGGCGGGGCGATCGACAAGGCCGAGATCAACCCGACCGACACGAAGTGACGGCTTGATGGTCAGACACCGGACACGATGACCAATGACATGGCGTGGTTCGCGCACAGCGCAGAACCACGCCATGCATGTTTATGCAAGATACTACATATTTATTCAGTACGACGTGTGCGTCGTCGACGATGGTCGGCTTAACCGTTTCGTAGCACACGATGCACTACACTGACTGACGTATTTCGAGAGTGCGACCGGAAGCGTCAACGTCGACGGCAGACGTCGGCATGATGATGGCTTCGTCGCACGGGAGAGTGGAGAAGCATGTCCATGCATGGATTGAAGAAGTTCGCCGCCGCGCTCGCGGGCGCGGCGCTGCTGTTCGGAGCCGCCGCCTGCGGCACGAGCGACGACACGGGCGACGCCGCAGCGGCGAAGCAGGGCGCCTTCGACGTCGCGAGCGTCAAGAAGGACGACGCGATTGCGGCGATGGTACCCAAGTCGATCGCCGACAGCGGCAAGCTCACCGTCGGCATGGAGCTGTCCTACGCACCGGCCGAGTTCCTCGCCGACGACGGCAAGACGCCGCAGGGTTACGACGTCGACCTCGCCAAGGCGCTCGGCAAGGTCTTCGGACTCGACACCGAGATCGTCTCGTCGACCTTCGACTCGATCGTGCCGTCCGTGGGCAGCAAGTACGACCTTGGCATCACGGCGATGACGATCACGCAGGAGCGCATGGACGCCGTCGACTTCGTCAGCTACTACAAGGCCGGCTCGAGCTGGGCCGTCAAGAAGGGCAACCCCGAGAACGTCGACACCGACGACCTGTGCGGCATGAAGATCGCCGTCCAGGTGGGCACGACGCAGGAGGAAGAGGCCAACGAGATCAAGGATCAGTGCAAGGCCGACGGCAAGAAGGCCGTCGAGGTGCTGCCAAGCAAGCTGCAGACCGACGCAGCGACGGCCGTCGTCACCGGCAAGGCCGACGTGTTCTACGCCGATTCGCCGGTCGCCGGCTACGCGATCTCGCAGACCGGCGACCAGCTCGAGGAGCTCGGCAGCGCCGAAGGCGTCGTCAAGCAGGGCATCGCGATCAAGAAGGGCGACACCGAGCTCGCGAAGGCCGTGCAGGCCGGCATGCAGCATCTGATGGACGACGGCGACTATATGAAGATCCTCAAGGCCTGGGGCGTCGAGAACGGCGCGATCGACAAGGCCGAGATCGACCCGACCGACCTCGACTGAGCTCAGGGACGTCACAGGCAACGCAACAGCTAAGGAGTGACCATGCCGCATCATGTGGAACCGGACGGTGAGGGACTGCCAATCCCAAACCGCATCTCAGCTAAACCGGTCAGACGCACCGGCTCGATCGTAGCCGCGGTCATCGTGGCGATCCTCGCGGCGATGCTCGTCAAAGGCCTCGTCACGAACCCGCGGTTCGAGTGGAACATCGTTTGGAAGTACCTGTTCAACGAACGCGTGCTCGAAGGCGTCGGCTACACGCTGCTGCTCACCGTGATCTCGATGGTCGTCGCGATCATCCTCGCCGTGATCCTCGCGATCATGCGCAAATCGGTCAACCCGGTGCTGCGCGGCGTCAGCTGGTTCTACATCTGGTTCTTCCGCGGCACGCCTGTCTACACGCAGCTCGTGTTCTGGGGCCTGTTCGCCGTGCTGATCCCGCGGCTTTCGATCGGCATCCCGCTGACGTCGATCGAATTCTGGAGCGTCGATTCGCAGACCGTCATCACCGCGTTCAACGCCGCCTGGATCGGCCTTGCGCTCAACGAGGCCGCCTACCTCGCCGAGATCGTGCGCGCCGGCCTCGAAGCCGTCGACCCGGGACAGGCCGAGGCCGCGCAGGCGCTCGGCATGAAGCGTTCGATGATCATGCGCCGCGTCATCCTGCCGCAGGCGATGCGCATCATCATCCCGCCGACCGGCAACGAGACGATCGGCATGCTCAAGACGACGTCGCTCGTGCTCGCCGTCCCGTTCACGCTCGAACTGCAGTACGCGACGAACGCGATCGCGAACCGCATCTACAAGCCGATCCCGCTGCTGCTCGTAGCGAGCATCTGGTACCTGCTCATCACGTCGATCCTCATGGTCATCCAGTCGATGCTTGAAAAGCACTTCGGCAAGGGCTTCGAGGCGCGCCCGGTCGGTACGAAGGGCAAGCAGCCTCCGCTGCCGGGCAAGACCGAAGGCGAACCGAAGGACGATGTCGACAAGACGAACGAGGCGGCGTTCCTCGGATATAACGCCTAGCGCATGACGCATGGCCGCCCTCGGGCGGCCGTCCACTTGGGAAGGATGTGACGCACAGCATGAGCGACGAGAACAACAAGGACCTCGCCAATCAGGACGCGGCCGCCGAGCGCGACGCCGCCAAGCCGGGGATGCCGGCCGTCGAGGCCAAGCAGGTGCACAAGGCCTTCGGCGACCTGCATGTGCTCAAGGGCATCGACATGAAGGTCATGCCCGGCACGGTGACGGTGATCCTCGGTCCTTCGGGATCGGGAAAGTCGACGTTCCTGCGCCTGATCAACCAGCTCGAGACGCTCACCGGCGGCGAGATCGACGTCAACGGCGAGATGATCGGCTACAAGCGGTTGCCTGACGGCAGCCTGCAGACGCTCAACGACAAGGAAGTCGCCGCCCAGCGCGCCAAGCTCGGCATGGTCTTCCAGAAGTTCAACCTCTTCCCTCACATGACGGCGCTCGAAAACGTCATGGAGGCGCCGGTGCACGTCAAGAAGATGCCGAAGGCGCAGGCGCGCGAACTCGCCGTCAAGGAGCTTACGCGCGTGGGGCTCGGCGACCGGCTCGACTACTATCCGGCGCAGCTGTCCGGCGGCCAGCAGCAGCGCGTCGCAATCGCGCGTGCGCTCGCGATGAAACCCGAGATCATGCTTTTCGATGAGCCGACATCGGCGCTCGATCCGGAGCTTGTCGGCGAGGTGCTCGGCGTCATGCGCGAGCTCGCCGACGAAGGCATGACGATGATCGTCGTCACCCATGAGATCGGTTTCGCGAAGGAGGTCGCCGACCAGATCGTGTTCATGGACGGCGGCGTCGTCGTCGAGCACGGCGGCCCTGAGATCATCGACGAGCCGAAGGAGGCCCGCTTCAAGGACTTCCTGCAGCACGTGCTGTAAGCATAGCTGCGCAGTGACCTACCCAGGCCGGCCCGGCGCCTTCGCGGCGCGCGGGCCGGTTTTTTCATCTGAGTTGAGCGCTATACCGATGTGGACGAATCGTGGGGGAGTGGGTGGTTTCGCCACGGACACATGCATTTGCGTCGCCTGTCCGTTATGCTGTTGCCTATGTGTGGAATCGTAGGTTATGCAGGTAATGTGAACTCCCCGTCGATGCGGCCGCTCGAAGTGTGCCTCCAAGGCCTCCAGCGCCTTGAGTACCGGGGCTATGATTCGGCCGGCGTGGCGCTGACGGCACCGGGCATGGAGCGTGTGGCCGTGCGCAAGAAGGCGGGACGGCTGTCCAATCTCATCGACGACATCAAGGCCGATCCGCTGCCGGAGGCGACGGTCGCGATCGGACATACGCGCTGGGCGACGAACGGCGTGCCAAACGACGTCAACGCGCATCCGCATTCGAGCCGCGACGGCAAGGTCGCAATCATCCACAACGGCATCATCGAGAACGCCTCGCAGCTGCGCCTCGACCTGCAGGCCGAAGGCTACCGCTTCGCGTCGAGCACCGACACCGAGGTCGCCGCGAAGCTGCTGGGCAAGATCGTCGACAACGTCATCGCCGAAACTGGCGAACCCGACCTGTTCGAGGCGATGCGCCGTCTGGGACGCATGCTCGAGGGCGCGTTCACGATCCTGGCGATCGACTGCCGCCAGCCGGGCGTCGTCGTCGGCGCGCGCCACGACTCGCCGCTCGTCGTCGGACTCGGCGACGGCGAGAACTTCCTCGGCTCCGACGTGGCCGCGTTCGTCGCATACACGAAGACGGCGATGGAGATCGACCAGGACCAGGCCGTCATGATCACGGCCGACGGCGTGACCGTAACCGATTTCGACGGCAACACGGTGTCCGACCCGGCCGTCTACGAGATCGACTGGGACGCGTCCGCCGCCGAAAAGGGCGGCTGGGACTCGTTCATGGACAAGGAGATCCACGAGGAGCCGGCCGCCGTGCAGCGCACATTGTTCGGCCGTCTCGACGACGGCAACATCAACCTCGACGAGGTGCGCATCGACGAACACGACTTCAAAGCGATCGACAAGATCATCGTCATCGGCTGCGGCACGGCGAGCTACGCCGGCATGGTCGCCAAATACGCGATCGAACATTGGGTGCGTATCCCCGTCGAGGTCGAGCTCGCGCACGAGTTCCGCTACCGCGACCCGATTCTGACGCCCCGCACGCTCGTTGTCGCGATCTCGCAGTCGGGCGAGACGATGGACACGTTGATGGCGCTGCGACACGCGCGCGAACAGGGCTCGAAGGTCCTCGCGATCTGCAACACGCAGGGTGCGAGCATTCCGAGGGAGTCCGACGCCGTGCTGTATACGCACGCCGGCCCGGAGGTCGCCGTCGCCTCGACGAAGGCCTTCGTGGCTCAGATCACGGCCGCCTACATCCTCGGCCTGTACCTCGCGCAGCTCAAGGGCACCGTCTTCCGCGACGAGATCCACCAGACGCTCGATTCGCTCAAGGCGATGCCGCAGAAGATCCAGTGGGTGCTCGACACGCAGCCGCCGCGCGTCGCCAAGGCCGCCGAGCAGCTCGCCGACGCCAACTCGTTCCTGTTCCTCGGCCGCCATGTCGGCTATCCGGTGGCGCTCGAAGGCGCGTTGAAGCTTAAGGAGATTGCCTACACCTTCACCGAGGGCTTCGCCGCCGGCGAGCTCAAGCACGGCCCGATCGCGCTCGTCGACGAAGGCGAGCCGGTCGTCTTCATCGTGCCGCCGGCGCGCGGACGCAACATCCTGCACGCGAAGGTCATCTCCGGCATCGAAGAGGTCAAGGCGCGCGGTGCGTACATCATCGCCGTCGCCGAGGAAGGCGACAAAGACGTCGAACGCTACGCCGACATCATCTTCTGGCGTCCGCAGTGCCCGACGCTGATGAGCCCGCTCGTCGACGTCGTCCCGCTGCAGCTGCTCGCGATGGACATCGCCAACCAGAAGGGCTATGACGTCGACAAGCCGCGCAACCTCGCGAAGTCGGTCACCGTCGAGTGAGCACGCCACGGCGTCACCGCTGGGTCGTCGATGAGCCCGACATCCCCTTCGCGATGCCGGTGCTGTACGAGGACGCGGCGATCATCGTCATCGACAAGCCGCATTTCCTCGCGACGATGCCGCGCGGCATGTGGTATCGGCAGACGGCGCTGATGCGGCTGCGCGCACAGTACGACGACCCGGACATCACGCCCGCCCACCGGCTCGACCGGGCGACGGCGGGCGTGCTCGTCTTCGTGCGCGACCCGGCGGCGCGCGGCGCCTACCAGACGATGTTCCAGGAGCGGCGTGCCGTGAAGACCTACGAATGCGCGGCGCCGCTGCGTCCGGCGTCGAGGCCCCGCACCGGCACCGTGCGCCGCCTCGAGCCGCCGCGCCCGTTCCCGCTCGAACGCCGTTCGCGCATCGTCAAGACGCGCGGCGTGCTGCAGGCGTGCGAGACGCCCGGCATCGTCAACGCCGAAACGTACATCGAACGCGCACAGTCGCTTGGACACGCTGCTGACGGCACGCCGATCGCCCGCTACGTGCTGCGACCGCGCACCGGCAAGACGCATCAGCTGCGCGTGCACATGAACGCGCTCGGGCTGCCGATCGTCGGTGACGACCTCTATCCGGCGATCGAGGAACGCGCGTCGGACGACTTCTCCCGCCCGCTCGAACTCGTCGCGCGCCGCCTCGAGTTCGCCGATCCGCTGAGCGGCGAACGTCGCGTCTTCACGTCGCAGGTCCCGCTGCTGCACGGGTGACGCGGCGCGTGTTGGTCGTCGGTCGGCTGTTTTTGATCGTCGATTGTTCACGGATCGCTTGTGCAGGTAGCGCAAAACAGTTCCGCGGCTGCCCGGATTTGCTACAACGGTAGTGACCAAGGAGCAGATATGGGATATGCAATCACGATGTGCGTCGTCGCGCTCGCGGCCTTCGCGGCGATCGCCTACGTGCTCGGACGCGACAACGGCGAACGCGAGGAGCGCTACTTCGCCGGCATCGACGCGGACAAGCAGGACGAGCTCTACCGCACGCCGATCATCTACGACGACGACAAGCGCAGCAGCTGGCATCAGAAGGGAATCGTCAACCACATCGATCCGAAATCGGACGGCACCGCCGACGTGCGGATCCTGTGGTACAACGCCCATCCGAGCAAGACGGCGCGCAAGACCGAGACCGGCGTGGACAAGGTCAGCGTCCCGCAGCAGCGTCTCGCCTCGAACGGCGTCAAGGAAGGCGACATCGTGCGCATCGCCGTGCGCCCCGGCGAAGGCGTCAGCATCGATATCTGACGCATGGGCGGCCGTCGTCATGCAGCCGTCTGCGGGCGGCTGCATGACGACGGCCGATAGCGCACATCGGCTATATTGAAACGGTGCAGTTTTTCCGCTTTGCGAAGATCCGCTTTCCGAGGACCGTCGGCGCGCGCCGACGGCTGACGCGTGCGCTCGCGGCGCTCCTCGCGCTCGCCGGCGCCGTGTCCGCGGCCGGCTGCGGACACGGCGACACGCGCACGCAGATCAGCGTGTGGTCGTGGGAGCCGAGCATGGCCGCGCTCATCCGGGGATTCGAGAAGGACAACCCGGACATCCACGTCACGCAGATCGGCACCGCCGACTATGCGAAGCTCAACTCGGCCATCCAGGACGGCTACGGCACGCCCGACGTCGTGCAGCTCGAATACTTCGCACTGCCGCAGTACGCGGTCAGCGGACAACTGCGCGACCTGACCGACCGTACGAAGGGGTACGGCGATTTCTACACGCCCGGCTCGTGGGCGTCGGTGCAGTTGGCGGGCCGTGTCTACGGCGTGCCGATGGATTCGGGCCCGATGGCCTTCTTCTACAACGAGGACGTGTTCCGCCAGGCCGGCGTCGACGCGACGAAGATCCGCAGCTGGGACGACTATCGCGAAGCCGCCGTGAAACTCAAGGACATCGGCGTGTCGATCGCCGCCGACGCCGGCGACGCGAGCTTCTACAATGCGATGATCTGGCTCGCCGGCGGCACGCCCTACCATACGAGCAAGGACGGCAAGGACGTCTCGATCACGCTCGATACCGACGCCGGCACGCAGGCCTTCACCGAGTTCTGGCAGCAGATGATCGACGACGACCTCGTCGACACGACGCTCGTCACCTGGTCGGACCGTTGGAAGCAGGCGCTCGGCTCGGGACGGGTCGCCTCTGTCTTCGCAGGCGCGTGGATGCCGTCGCTGCTGCTCGCCGACGTGCCCGGCACGGCCGGCCTGTGGCGCGTCGCGCAAATGCCGACGCGCGACGGGAAGCCGACGAACGCCGAGAACGGAGGATCCGCGCTCGGCGTGCTCAATTCGAGCCGCAAACCCGACGCCGCGTTCCGGTTCGTCGACTACGTATGCCACAGTCGCACCGGCATCCGCACGCGCGTCGACGGCGGCTCGTTCCCGGCGGACAACGCGACGCTCGACAGCGAGGCGTTCCTCGACAAGACGACCGTCACCGACGCGCGCGGCCTCGACGTGCCGTATTTCGGCGGCCAGAAGTTCAACCGTGTGCTCGCGCAGGCCGCGGCCCGCGTGAGCACACGCTTCAGCTACCTGCCCTTCGAAGTGTATGCGCGCGCCGACTTCCGCGCGACCGTCGGCACCGCGTACACGTGGGCGAACGAGGCGGAACGCTACAACGACGCGATACGCCGCCTGCAGGAGGGGCTCGTCGACGTCAAGGACCTGCCCGCCAAGCCGGGCGCGAAGGTCACGCTGCGCGACGGCATTGCGCTATGGCAGACCGATCTCAAGGAGTACGGCGCCAACCAGGGCTTCACGATGCACTGAGCCGCGCGGCTCACACGTTGCGCCGCCAGATTGCGAGCATCCCCTTGAAGATGAGGTCGTGGTCGACGATGTCGATCATCGGCGTCTCGATGACGCGCGCGAGTCCGCCGGTGGCGATGACGCGGAAGTCGTCGTCGATCTCGCGGTGGAACTGCGTGATGATCCGTTCGATGCCACCGAGGAAATCGTAGTAGAGGCCCGCCTGGATCGCGCTCGTCGTATTCTTCGCGAGGATCGTCGTCGGCCGCGCGATCTGCACCTCCGGCAGCTGCGCCGTCGCCGAGGCGAGCGCCTCCGAGGCCGTGCGGATGCCGGTCGTCACGAGGCCGCAGGTGATCGTGCCGTGCGCGTCGACGTAGTTGTACGTCGTCGCCGTGCCCATGTCGATGACGAGGACGCGGCCGCCGTAGGTCGCGTACGCGCCCGCGCAGTCGGCGAGGCAGTCGGCGCCGAGCGAACGCGGATCGTCGATCCGGATGTTCATGCCCGTCCTGATGCCGGGGCCGACGACGATCGGGTCGACGTCGAGGAACTTGATGATGCTCGACGTGAACGAATGCATGACCTTTGGCACGACGGAGGCGATGATGACGTCGTCGACGTCGGCCGGCTTGAGCTTGTTGAGCGCGAGGAACTGCAGCAGCATCAGGCCGTACTCGTCCGACGTGTGGTTCGCCTTCGTCGTGACGCGGTAGGTGCCGAAGATCCGTTCGTCGTCGTCGACGAATCCCATGACGATGTTCGTGTTGCCGATATCGACCGCGATCAGCATATGCGCTCCTTTGCTTGGTGATTGCTCGGTGATGACGCCGCGCCTGGCGCGGCAAATATGGACCGTCCTCTACAATAACGCGTGGTGGCCGACCCATCGAGGCGGCCAACCGCCCGCCGCGTGCCGACTGCGCCCGTAAGCGGGAAACCCGACCAACGAAAACGAAAGACCAGAAGATGGCATCACCAGATGGTGCGCACGGCGAGGCCGGCGCAACCGAGAACCAGCACAGCAACCAGCAGCCGCAGCAGGCGGACACGAACACTTCGATGACGACGGACGCCTCGCTCGCCGCGAAGTCGAAGCGACCGGGCGGTCCGCGCAAGGCGGCGCCGTGGATCGGCGTCCTCCTTGTCGTCGCCGTCCTCATCGCCGTCGTCTTCGGCGTGCGCGCCGCCAACTCGCAAGGCGGCGCCAAGGCGGACGGCGGCGCCGCGTCGAGCGTCGCGATCGGCCTCAAGCTTGCGCCGACGAACCTCGACATCCGCAACACGGCCGGCTCGAGCCTCGACCAGATCCTCATCGGCAACGTCTACGAGGGGCTCGTCGCGCGCGACAGCGAGAACAAAGTCGTCCCGGCGCTCGCGAAAAGCTGGGAGGTGTCCGACGACGGCCTCAAGTACACGTTCCATCTGCGAGACGGCGTGAAATTCTCGAACGGCGACGCGCTGACGGCCGAGGACGTCGTCTGGTCGCTCGACGAGCTCGTCAAGAAGCAGTACCACGATGCGGACACGCTCAAGAACCTCGAGACCATCGGCGCCAGCGGCGACGACACCGTCGTCATCACATTGTCGAAGCCTTACTCGCAGCTGCTGTGGGCGCTCACCGGACGCGCCGGACTTGTCTTCGACAAGGACGCGAAGTACGTCGCGAAGACGCAGGCCGTCGGCTCCGGCCCGTACCTCGTCAAGGACTTCAAGCCGAACACGATGATCACGCTCGAGGAGAACCCGACGTACTGGGGCGCCAAGCCGAAGACGCCGACGGTCGTCGTGCGCTACTACGCCGACGACAACGCGGCCGTCAATGCGCTCAAGTCGGGCGAGGTGCAGGTGCTCGCGCCGATCAGCGCGCAGCTGGCCGAGCCGTTCAGGAAGGACACGGCCAAATATGTCGTCAAGACCGGCGAAGGCACTGACAAGTACGTGCTCGGCATGAACAACGCGGCCGGCAGGCCGACGGCCGACAAGAAGGTGCGTCAGGCGATCCGCTACGCGATCGACCACGACCAGCTCATCGCGGCACGCGGCGGCGTCGACAAGGCGCTCGGTGGCCCGATCCCGTCGCTCGACCCCGGCTATGAGGACCTGACGAAGCTGTACCCGCACGACGCGGCCAAGGCGGAAGCGCTGCTCAAGGAGGCCGGCTACACGAAGGACCATCCGCTCAAGCTCACGCTCACCTACGCGAACACCTACGGCAGCGAGATCGGCGACCAGCTGCGCTCGCAGCTCAAGGAGGTCGGCATCGACCTCAAGGTCAACGTCGTCGAGTTCTCGACATGGCTGCAGGACGTGTACACCGACAAGGACTACGACCTCTCGCTCGTCGACCACAACGAAAGCCACGACTTCACGCAGTGGTCGAACCCCGACTACTACTACGGCTACGACAACAAGGACGTCCAGAAGCTCACCGACGAGGCGCTGCACGCGACCGACGACGCGACGCGCGACGAGAAGCTCGCGAAGGCCGCGCGCATCGTCAGCGAGGACGCGGCCGCCGACTGGTTGCTCAACTACCGCATCACGACGGCGATGGACAAGGGCGTGACCGGCTTCCCGCTCAACATGAACCAGACGTATCTGCCGCTGTGGAACGTCGCCTACACGCCGGCGAAGTGACAACGGGCGCTGATCTGATGACCGAAGGCTGACCCGCCGATGCTCAAGTACCTCGCACGTCGCTGCGCGCTGTTCGCGCTCGCGCTGTTCGTCGTCTCCGTCGTCGTGTTCCTTGCACTGCGCGTGCTGCCGGGCGACCTCGCGACGATCATGGCGGGACTCAACTCGCCGCCCGAACGCGTCGCCGCGCTGCGCGCCGAACTCGGACTCGACCGTCCGCTCGTCGCCCAGTACGGCGCGTGGATCGCGGGACTCGCGCACGGCGACTTCGGCACGACGATGCTCACCGGGCAGCCGGTCGCATCCGTCGTCGGCGCACGCGCGCAGATCACGTTCCCGCTCATCGTGCTGGGTCTGCTGATCGCGCTCGCGCTCGGCGTGCCGCTCGGCTGCGCGTCGGTGATGGCGAAATCCGCGCGCGCCCGCGGCCTCTACCAGGCGGTCGCGATCGTCGGCGGTGCCGTGCCGGCGTTGTGGGCGGGGCTCGTGCTCATCCTGCTGTTCGGGCGCGGCACCGGGCTGCTGCCGATCCTGCCGGCCTCCGGATTCCCGCAGGACGGCTGGTCCAGCCCCGGGCGTGCGTTCGCCGCGCTCGTGCTGCCGGCGGTCACCGTCGGCGTCATCGTCGGTGCGTCGATCATGCGTTACACGCGTTCGGCGCTGCAGTCGGTCGCCTCGACCGGCGCGATCGAGATGGCGATGGCCTGCGGCATGACGCGTCGGCGCGCGCTCACGCACGTCGGTCTGCGGCTGGCGATGCCGCAGCTTGTCTCCGTCGTCGGACTGACCTTCGCCGAGATGATCACCGGCGTCATGGTCATCGAGAACCTGTTCGCGCTGCCCGGCATCGGCTCCGGGCTCGTCGACGACCTGACGCACCGCGACCTGATCGCCGTGCAGAGCGAACTGTTCATGCTCGCGGCGTTCTTCCTCGTCATCGGCCTGCTCGTCGACCTGACGCACCGCGCGCTCGACCCGAGATTGGGGCAGGACGATGAATGACAATCAACACGCAACCTCCGCGGCCGCGCACGGCGTCGTCGAGCGCGGCCCACGCGGTCGGCTGCGGCGCACCGGCGTCGTCGTCGCGTCGATGTGGGCGCGCGGCACCGGCCGTTTCGCGCTCGTCACGCTCGGCCTGTGGATCCTCGTCTCGCTTGTCTCGCTGATCTGGACGCCGCGTTCACTGTGGGAGACGAACGGATACGCCGTCTGGGCGCCGCCGTCCGCCGACCACTGGCTCGGCACCGACGGCGTGGGTGCCGACGTTTTCAGCTGGCTGATGGCCGGCTCGCGCACCGACCTCGTCATCGTCGTGCTCACCGTGCTCGTCGCGCTCGCGATCGGCCTGCTGCTTGTCGCCGCGATGACGTCGCGCGCTGCCGCGCTCGCGCACGGCTCGGTCGTGCTCATCGACGCGTTGATCTCGATTCCGACGGTGCTCATCGCGTTGATGCTTGCCGTGCCGCTCGGCGCGTCGGTCGCCGTCATCGTGCTCGCCTGCGGCTTCGGCTACGGGCTCAATCTCGCGCGCGTCGCACGTCCGTCGGCGATGCTCGCCGCGCGCAGCATGTACGTCGAATCGGCGCGTGCGAACGGCGCGGGAGCGATGCGCGTCTTCGTCACGCACATCGTGCCGAACATCATGCCGACGCTCATCGTGCAGTGCTCGCTGTCGGCGGGCACGGCCGTCCTCGCCGAGGCCGGGCTGACCTATCTCGGCGTCGGCGTGCCGTCGGGCGTGCCCAGCTGGGGGCATTCGCTGAGCACGTCGGTGCGTTTCATCAACATCTATCCGTTGACGGTGCTGTGGCCGGGCCTGCTCGTGACCGTCATCGTCGTGGCGCTCAACCTCTTCGGCGACGCGTTGCGTGAGGCCGCCGATCCACTCACCAACCCGAGATTGCGAGGTGCCGATGGGCGTCGTCGTCGATGATCTGCGGGTCGCGATCGCATCGCGGCCGATTCTGCACGGCGTGCATCTCGAAGTGCGCGACGGGCAGCGCGTGGGACTCGTCGGACCTTCCGGTTCGGGCAAGTCGATGATCTCGCGCGCGATCATGGGTCTGCTGCCGCCGACGGCCGAGCGCAGCGGCTCGATTGAACTCGGCGGCCGCCAGCTCGTTGGGCTGCCGGACGTCGAGATGGCCGCGCTGCGCGGTGCCGCCGTCGGCATGGTCTTCCAGAATCCGGGAACATCGCTCAACCCGCTGCTCACCGTCGGCAGGCAGATCGCGCTGCCGCTCGCGCTGCACTATGAGCTGACGGCCGACGAACGCGAAGCGCGCGTGCGCGCGATGATGCGCAAGGTCGGGCTGCCCGACGATCTGTACGGCAGGCGGCCGCATGAACTGTCCGGCGGCCAGCAGCAGCGCGTCGGCATCGCGACGGCGCTCATCACGTCGCCGCGCCTGATCATCGCCGACGAACCGACGACGGCGCTTGATTCGATGACGCAGCGGCAGATCGTCGACCTGCTCGTCTCGCTCGTCGACGAGGCCGGCGCGGCGCTGCTGTTCATTACACACGATTTCTCGGTGCTCGCGCATGCGACGCAGTACTGCTACGTGCTCGACGCGGGACGGATCGTCGAACAGGGACGTACGGCGGCGCTGCTCGAGACGCCGCGCACGTCGCAGGCGCGCACGCTCGTCGAGGCGGCGCGGCGGCTGACGCTGCACGTCGGCGAGCAGACGGCGGACGGCGACAAGACGGCCATGACTGGCGAGGAGCGGATGGACGCCGAGGAGAGAGTCGTTGAGGAGACGGTCATCGAAATGACATCGGCGACGCGAACGGAGGGGCGGCGATGAGCGGGATGGACGAAACGACCACGGCGGTCATGGACGGTGCGCCGACGCTGCTCGAGGGCGTCGATATCCGCAAGAGCTTCGGCAAGGGCGCAGGACGGCACGAGGTGCTCCACGGCTGCACGATCCGCGTGCACGAAGGCGAATGCGTCGCCGTCATCGGCGGCTCGGGGTCGGGCAAATCGACGCTGACACGCATCCTGCTCGGCCTGGAGACGCCCGACTCGGGCGTCGTGCGCTTCGACGGCGAGCCGATCGCGACGCCGGAGGGGATGCGGCGGCTGCGGCACGCCTCGGGCATCGTCTACCAGAACCCCTTCGCGTCGCTCGACCCCAGATGGACGGCCTACGAATCGGTGAGCGAACCGCTGCGCCTGCGACGGAAGGGGCGGCGGATCGGCGACGAGGACGAACTCGTCGCGCGGGTGGGAGATGCGCTACGGCTGATGGCGCTCGACCCGTCGGATTTTCTCGGGCGCTATCCGATTGACATGTCCGGCGGGCAGGCGCAGCGTGTCGCGATCGCGCGCGCGATCGTCACCGGGCCGCGGCTGCTGCTCGCCGACGAGGCGATGAGCGCAATCGACGTGGCCGCGCGCCTGCAGATCCTCGACGCCTTCGCCGCCGTGCGCGCCAACGATCCGCGCATGGGGATGCTGCTCGTCTCGCACGACCTCGGCGTCGTGCAGTCGATCGCCGACACGATCGTCGTGCTCCATGACGGCGTCATCGTCGAAGAGGGGAGCGCGGCCGCCGTCCTCGCCGATCCCCAAGCCCCCTACACCCGCGCCCTCGTCGCCGCGGCGACACTGTGAGCGCCCTCCTCGCGAGCGCGAGTGTTCAGTATGCGGACAGCGGAGGTTTTGTTTGTCGGCACGATGTCATATTCTTGCAACCATGATCAATCGCTCATGTTGTTGTTGTCGCTGACCGACGCCTCCGGCGCGCGGGTATCGACGCATAACTTGAGATAGCAGAATCATTCATCAGCATCATTCATCGATGCGATTTGGTGTCAATATCAGATGTTTCATCTGCGAAACCCAATGATTCCAAAGTTTTCCAACCGTTGCTGACGTAACTTCGGTGGGGAGACGTCGGCGGATCGTCGGGACTCATATAGGCAAACTGTGCGTAATACGGTTCCAAAGCGAGCTTGTGGCGTAATGAAAACCAAGAGTCGAATGCAGACAATGCATTGCGGCGGAGAAAACAAACAAACCACAACCGTACTACGAAGGAATCATCATGCTGCAGGAAACCATCGCCGAGAACATCGGCAACACCCCGATCGTCAAGCTCCACCACGTCACCGAAGGCGTGCGCGCCACCATCGCCGTCAAGGTCGAATATTTCAATCCGGGCGGCTCGTCGAAGGACCGCATCGCCGAACGGATCATCGACGCCGCCGAACGCGACGGCAAACTCAAGCCCGGCGGCATCATCGTCGAACCGACCTCCGGCAACACCGGCGTCGGCCTCGCGCTCGTCGCCCAGCAGCGCGGCTACCGCGCGATCTTCGTGCTGCCGGACAAGGTCAGCGAAACCAAACGCGCCGTGCTGCGCGCCTACGGCGCCGAGGTTGTTGTCACGCCGACCGACGTCGCACCGGACGATCCGCGCTCCTACTACCGCGTCTCCGACCGCCTCGCCGAGCAGATCCCGGGCGCGTTCAAGCCGAACCAGTACTTCAACCCCGCCGGCCCGCGCAGCCACTACGAGACGACCGGCCCGGAGATCTGGGCGCAGACCGACGGCGCCGTCACGCATTTCGTGGCAGGCATCGGCACCGGTGGCACGATCTCCGGCACCGGCAACTACCTCAAGGACGTCTCCGACGGCGCCGTCACCGTCATCGGCGCCGACCCGGAAGGCTCGATCTACTCGAATCCGGACAACATCCACGGCTACAACATCGAAGGCGTCGGAGAGGACTTCATGCCGGGTGCCTACGACCAGCACATCGCCGACGAGATCGTGCAGATCACCGACGCCGAGGCGTTCCTGATGACGCGCCGCCTCGCCGCCGAAGAAGGGCTGCTCGTCGGCGGTTCGAGCGGCATGGCCGTCGCCGCCGCCGTCAAGTACGCGAAGACGCACGACCTCGACGAGACGCAGACCGTCGTCGTGCTGCTGCCGGACTCCGGTCGCGGTTACCTCGAGAAGATCTTCAACGACGACTGGATGATCGACCACGGCTACGCGGACGTCGTCGCCGCCACGGCGCGCCCGTCGATCGTTGACGAGGCGCTGCTGCCGGCCTGAGCATAGGGCGGAACGCAGAGCGGAACATACGACGGAACACGACAGGGGAGACGACGAACATGAACCACAACACGATGCACACGACGACGATGACGATGGCGGCGACGGGGACGACGGGGACGACGGGGACGAGGACGGCCGGCGGCACGACCTTCCTCATCCATCACACGCCGCTGCGCGGGCACGGCCACGGCAGCGTCACGAGCTACATCGCACGGCCGCGCCGCGTTTGAGCGGGCGCGCGGTGGCGGAGATCATCGGACGAATCACGTATCCACATATACGCAATCACTGAACAGCACATCATCAATCGCAGCAAAGGACGAAACACCACCATGAGCGACTTCGACGTCAACGAAACCACGACCTACGGCATCGCGACGCGCGGCATCCACGCCGGGCAGGAGCCGGACCCGATCACCGGCGCCGTCTCCACGCCGATCTACATGACCTCGACCTTCAAGCAGGACGGCGTCGGCGGCCTGCGACACGGCTACGACTACAGTCGCTCCGTCAACCCGACGCGCGACTCCTTCACCGAACAACTCGCCGCCGTCGAAGGCGCGAAGCACGCAATCGCGTTCTCCTCCGGACTCGCCGCGATTGACGTGCTGCTGCGCTCGACGCTCCAGCCGGGCGACGCGATCCTCATCGGCAACGACGTCTACGGCGGCACCTACCGCCTGCTCGCGAAGGTCTTCGTGCCGTGGGGCGTCGAACTCGACGTCATCGACATCACCGACCCGGCCGCCGTCAACACGGCGCTCGCACGCAAGGCGTACCGCTACATCTGGGTGGAGACGCCGTCGAACCCGCTGCTGGGCATCACCGACATCGCATTGACGGCGGCGCTCGCGCACGAGCATGGCACGCGCGTCGTCGTCGACAACACCTTCGCGTCGCCGGTCCTGCAGCATCCGCTCGCCGACGGCGCCGACGCCGTCGTCTATTCGACGACGAAGTACATCGGCGGCCATTCGGACGTTGTCGGCGGCGCCGTTGCCACGAATGACGACGAGCTCGCGCAGCGGGTCGCGTTCCTGCAGAACGCGGCCGGCGCCGTGCCGTCACCCTTCGACTCGTGGCTCGACATCCGTGGACTCAAGACGCTCGACCTGCGCGTGCGCAAGCACAGCGAGAACGCGATGACGATCGCGCACTGGCTCGAGGGGCACGACGGCGTGGAACGCGTCTGGTATCCCGGGCTTGAATCGCATCCGGGCCATGAGATCGCCGAACGGCAGATGCACGGCGGCTTCGGCGGCATGATTTCGGTCGAGATCGCCGGCGGCAAGGAGGCGGCGGAACGCTTCGCCGCCTCGACGCGGCTGTTCACGCTCGCTGAATCGCTCGGCGGCGTCGAATCGCTCATCGAGGTGCCGGCCGCGATGACGCACATGTCGGTTTCGGGCACTGCGCTCGAAGTGCCGGCGAATCTTGTGCGCCTGTCCGTCGGTATCGAGGACGTCGACGATCTCATCGGCGACCTCGAAGGCGCCTTCGCCGCGCTCGGGGAGTAGTCCCGGGCGAAGGCCGCGGGGTCTCGGCGGTGCGGGCGCCGCCCAACGCCGCGTTCAGTCCTCGAAGTCGGCGATCGCCTGCATGAAGCGCTCGCCGTATTTGCCGAGCTTCGACGCGCCGACGCCGCTGACCTCGAGGAACTCGTCGTCGGTGTGCGGGCGGCGCGACGCCATGTCGCGCAGGGAGCGGTCCGAGAAGACGATGTACGGCGGCTTGCCGATCTCTCGCGCGATGTCGCGGCGCAGTCCGCGCAGATGTTCGAACAGCGCCTCGTCGGTGCCCCCATGGCCGCCGCCGAAGGTCGTCGGCTCCGTCGCCGGGCTCGACGGGCGCGGGGAGGAGGCCGGCTTCGGCCGCGTGATGCTCTTCATCTCGTAATGGAACGCCGGGTCGATCGTCTCGGCCGCGCGGGCGCCGAACATGACGATAGGCAGCCGTCCCTCGGTGATCGTCAGGAATCCGTCCGAGACCATCTGGTTGAGTACGTCGCGCACCGTCGACTGCGGTACGTCGGCGAGCGCGCCGAAGGTCGGCGCATGGTCGAGTCCGCGTTCGAGCACGTCCTTCGCCTGCGAGCCGCGCAGCACGGCGACGATCTTGCCGCTGCCGTACGTCTGCCCCAGGTCGTGCACGCATCGGCTGATTGTGCGCGCGATGCGCGAGACGTCCGTCGTCGAGAACGTGCTGTCGCAGTTCACGCAGCCGCCGACGCAATGCGCGCCCGAGGCCGCGTCGCCGTCCTCGCCGAAGTAGCGCGTCATATAGCGGTGCAGGCATGCGGTCGTGCGGCAGTAGCCGACCATCGCGTCGAGCAGGTGCCGCTTCCACCGGCGCACCTGCTCCTGCTCGTCCTCGGTGAGGCGCTCGTTGGCGCCGCCGTTGTCGAGCAGCCTGCGGCGCGTGACGATGTCCGACTCGTTCCACAGCAACGTGCAGCGGCTCGGCTCGCCGTCGCGTCCGGCGCGTCCCGCCTCCTGGTAGTAGGCCTCGATGCTCTCCGGCATGTTGTGGTGGATGACGTAGCGCACGTTCGACTTGTCGATGCCCATGCCGAACGCGTTCGTCGCGACGACGAGCGGCACCGCGTCGGTCACGAAGTCGCGCTGCGCGCGCTCGCGCTGCGCCGGCGGGAGCCCGGCGTGGTAGGCGACGGCGATCGGGGAGGAGGGCTGCGGCGCGTCGACGCCGGCCGCGGGGCGCAGCTGCGGGACGAGCGCGTTGATCGTGTCGGCGAGCTCCTCGGTCTGCTTCCTCGTCGCGCAGTAGATGATGCCGGATTCGTCGGCGTGCCCGGCCACGTAGCGCGCGATCCAGTTCGCCTTGTCGCGCGTGCCGAGTTTGAGGATGTCGAAGTACAGGTTCGTGCGGTCGAAGCCGGTGACGACGACCTCCGGGTCGCGCAGGCCGAGCATGCTGATGATGTCGCGGCGCACGCGCTCAGTGGCGGTCGCGGTGAATGCGGCGACGGTGGGGCGGTCGGGCAGCGCGTTGATGAAGTCGCCGATGCCGAGGTACGACGAGCGGAAGTCCTGACCCCATTGGGAGACGCAGTGCGCTTCGTCGACGGCGACGAGCGCGATGTCCGCGTGCGTCGCGAAGTTCATGAACCGCTGTGTTTCCAGTCGTTCGGGCGCCACGTACAGCAGGCGGACGCGGCCGGCGTTCACGGCGGCGAAGACGTCCTCCTGTTCGTCGATCGACTGCGAGCCGTTGATGAAGGCAGCCGGGATGCCGATTTCGTTCGCGCCGTCCACCTGGTCCTTCATCAGCGAGATCAGCGGGGAGATGACGATCGTCAGGCCGTGCAGCAGCAGCGACGGGATCTGGTAGCACAATGATTTGCCGGAGCCGGTCGGCATGACGCCGAGCACGTCGCGTCCTTCGAGGATGGCGTGGATGAGCGCGCCCTGCCCGGGGCGGAAATCCTCATAGCCGAAGTACCTGCGCAATGTCGCGAGCGCCTGCGCGTCGAGTTCCTCCTGCGAAATCGTCATAACGCACCAGTGTAACCGGCGGGCGCCGTTTGGCCCAGATGCGCGCGTGTGGTGCAATCGGGAGATGGCTGGGCGGTGGTTGGGCGGTAGTTGGGCGGTATGCGCAGGCGATCTTCGTATGCGATCCGGAAGGTGGCGTTTATGTAATTTGGTAGGTAGAGGTTATGTAATTCGATAGGTAGGGGTTATGTAATCTGGTAAGTGGACCTTATGTAATTTGGATGTTAGGGGCGGCAAACCCTTACTGGCGCTTGGTTTTGCCGCCTGTGCGTCGACATGCCTGAAGTTCCTGCCAGCGGGCGCGCATCATCCGGTTCGCATGGGTCGTGCGCGTTTCGTGCAGCAGCGGCACCGGCGTATCCGGTATGACGTGCACGGGCTCGAAACCGATCTTCTGTTGGGCTCGTGCCGATTTCACGTTGCCTTCGTAGTATGCGCACCAGGTCGCGGCCAGATCCAGATCCTCGAAGCCGTGCCGCAGCAGTTCGCAGGCCGCTTCGGGGACATAGCCGTTGCCCCAGAACGGCTCGCCGATCCAGAATCCCATTTCCGCCTGCGTCGTGTCGTTGGCCGGGAAGAGATCGGAGTCGCCGGCGAGCTTGAGCGAGATCGCGCCGATCGCCGTGTCCGGATCTTCGGCGAGCGTGATCGCATAGTCCTCGGGGCCGTTGAACACGTTGCGGATCACATCAAGGCTTTCCTCGACGCTCTGGTGCGCCGGCCATCCGGCGGCCGGACCGATGTTCGGGTTCTTCGCGTATTCGTACAGCGCCGCCGCGTCCGAATCGCGCCAAGGTCGCAGTATCAGCCGTTGCGTCGTGAGTTGCTGCTTCGTCATGACGCCCAAGCATAGCGTCGGAGGGGCATTTCCCTCATCCACGACACCCATCTCGGCTGGGCGGTAGCTTTTTCCGTGGGGAGTCCAAGTAGAGGGCCTCAAAACGGCTTCTCCTCGGGAGCCATGCTTGGCGATATGCGGAAAAACGTTACCTCCCAGCCGAGATACAAGCCGAGGTGTGCTGCCGACACCCGCCTGGGGCCGCCATGGTCCGTCCGAGGCCGCATTGTGACCTCGTTATCCGCGCCGAAACTCTGCCGTCCACGCCCGGTGTTCGTCCATCTGTGCCTGTCATCGCCCCATCATCCTCCGGCATCATCCTCAAGGCTGAGGGAGCGTCGCGTCGCCTGCAGGATTCATCCCGCAGTCCGATGTGACGGACCGCGCCGACGCCGTATCTTGTAACCATCAAGCAACAAGAACGACGCACCAAGCGCCACGGACGAAAGGACAAGACGATGAGCTTCCTCAACATGATCTTCGGTTTCGACCACACGACCGCCGGCGTCCCGACCGCCTGCACCAACTCCGCCGCCGCGATCTACGGCATCACCGAGTTCGCGGAACGCCATCCGGAACGTTGAGCGAAACCGTCCCGCCGCAAGACGATAAGAGAGGCGGAAGACCGCCGGCATAATCCGGCGGCCTTCCGCTTTCCATGCACACCCGGTGCGGCAGAGTGCGCCGGCGCGTTTTCCTCACCTTGGCATCCCGCGTTTGTCCAAAATCGGCCCTCATCTTGAACATTGCAAGCTTGAATGTATCGATGCTTGAACATTCAAGGCTTCGATATTCAAGATGAATACCATTTCTGAACATAACTTCCCTCAGTGTTCAAGAAGTAGGTGGATGTTGTACGTGATGTCCAGAACTTGTGTAAATCTTGAATAATGAAACAGGAGATATTCACGAAGACCGCTCCCGGAACCCTGTTGCCGCTGGAGGGCGAGATCTTGACCGGCTATGGGCCCGTTGAATACCACACCTGTGCATTCCGACCCGACCGGCTCGATGGCTATCCCGAACCGACGCTTCCCGTAATGGCAGCGGTCAGCCGCGCGACTTCCGCGATAGGCAAGCTTGAATCGTTGGGTGCCGGCATTCCGAATCCGGGATTGCTGCTGCGCCCGACCGTCAGGCGCGAGGCGCAGAGCACCAGTGCGCTCGAAGGCACGTATGAGCGCTTCGAGACCGTACTCGCCGCCGATTATGAGGTCGGAGAGACCAAGCAGCACTTCAGTGAGTCGATGCGTGAGGTCCTCAACTACGTCGATGCGTGGAACCATGGCGTGCTGTCCGTGAAAGAGGGACGCCCCATCGGCGTCTCACTGATCAGAGAACTGCAGCAGCTACTTGTTATGGGAACGCGTTCGCAGAACGATCAGGCCGGTGATCTTCGCTCCACCCAGGTGTTCATCGGTGCGGCCAATCGACGTATCGAGGATGCGCGCTTCGTGCCCATGCCGCCCGGGCAGCCCCTCGCCGATGAGGTCGGTGCATTGTTCGGCTGGTGGGCGCAGCGTTCCGATCCCGGCGTCGCCGTTCTGGAATCCGCCATGTTCCACTACCAATTCGAGACCTTGCATCCGTTCACGGATGGCAATGGGCGTATAGGGCGTCTCCTCATTCTTCTGCAATTCATGCAGCGTGACCTGCTTCACGAGCCGCTCATGTCCATCTCGCCGTGGTTCGAGAGCCGCCGCGGCGACTATCAGGATCTGTTGCTCGGAGTCTCCACGGCAGGCGCGTGGGAGGATTGGATTCTGTTCTTCTGCCAGGGCATCGAGGAATCCGCCAACGAGGCTCTGGTCCGTGTGAAGGCGCTCATCGAACTGACGTCGCGATACCGTGAGCGCGCATCCTCCTATGGCCAGACCACGCATCGTGTGGCGGAGCTGCTCATAGGATCCCCGTACGTCACGGTTCCGGTCGTGGCCGACCGTTTGCAGATAGGCCGTTCGTCCGCGGCCAACGCCGTGCGCAATCTGGTGAAGGAGGGCATACTGAAGCAGACGCGCACCACGGGTACACGTGCGGAGGAGTATGTGGCATGGGAAGTGATGGACGCGCTGCGCTAGTGGAGTGCAACGAATGATGCGGCCGTAGCGTCTGCTGCGACCGCATACTGGGCGGCTGATTCGTCGTGCAACCGCTCACTCGATGCCTATGACGCATTCGGGCATCATTGTTGAGGAAGAAGCGCAGGCGGGTGCTGAGGCTTTCGTGTCTTCGCCTTCACCGGCGGCGACCTCCGCCGCTTCCTCGTCCACCGTTTCGCGTCTGCCGCCCGGCAGCAGCAGCTGCAGCAGGATTGCCACGGTGCCGCCGACGGCGATGCCGGAGGAGAGGAGATACTGCACGAACTGCGGGGCCGCCGCCACCACTTCGGCCGGCAGGATTATCGTGCTGATGCCGCACAGCAGCGAGGCTCCCAGAATGAGCATCGTGCGGTCGTCGAGCACTGATTCGCGCAGCATCTTCACGCCATTCGAGATGAGCGTCATGCATACCATCGCGAACACGCCGTTGATCACGGCCGTCGGAACCGAGGTGATCACCGCCATGAGCTTCGGGCAGAAGCCGAGCGCCACGAGAATCGCGCCGCCGGCGAGCATGGCCCGCCTTGAGGCCACACGCGTGATGGCGATCAGTCCGGCGTTCGATGAGTAACCGGTCATCGGCGTGCCTCCGAACAGTGCTCCCATCAGACAGCCGAGGCCTTCGCCCACCGTGCCGCGGTTGATGCGCCTATCGGTGAGCGGCTCGCCGGTGATGGCCTCCACCGAGAACCATGTGCCGGTGGTGTCGAGCAGGATGAACAGATACATCACCGCCATAAGCGGGCAGGACTGCAGGTCGAACTTCGGCATGCCGAAGTGGAATGGCTGCGGAAGCGAGAACCACGAGGCCGAGCCGACCGCGCTAAAGTCGGCCGTCCCCATGGCTGCGGCGACCGCGGTGCCCACGGCCACCGCGAGGATGACCGATACCATCTGCAGTCGTGCGCCGTTCTTCAAACAGTATCGGGCGATCATGCAGGCGACGATGAGCGCGAATGTCACGCATCCGCTCACCGCGTTCGCCGTGAGATCGCCGTTCGTGCTGAACACTCCGGTGACGGCCGTCGGGACAAGCGTGATGCCCACGATGAGGATGATGATTGCGCCGATGACCGGTGGAATGGCGCGTCTGATGAACCGTGAGAACATATTTGTGGCGCCCAAGGCCATCACGAGTAGCGCGCCGGGGATGAGCGAGCCGATCATCGTGGGGATGCCCATCGTCGCGCCGATCGTGCACAGCGCGGCGAGCGGCACATAGGAGGGGCCCTGCACGATCGGGAACTTCATGAACAACCCGCTTTGCAGCAGTGTGGCGATGCCGCATGCAAGGAAGCTCATCTGGAGGAAGTAGGTGAGTTCGCCGCTCGCCAGTCCGAGGGCACCGCCGAGGATGAGCGGCATGATGTAGAGATCCATGGAAAGCACGTGCTGCGCGCCGAGGAGCAGTGATTTGCCGAGGGAGAGCCTGTCATTGATTCCCGCGATGAGCCGCGGGTGTTTCTGCATCGTCATGATTACTCCTTAGTACGATTACGGTTGCGTCCGTCATGTTCCGTTGTTCTTCTGTAAACGCTCTCCGTGCTCAGGCGACCCGCTCGGTGTGCGCCTGCTCGACCTGTGCGCGCAGTGTGTCCAGTTCCTTTTCGATTTGCTCGGCGAGCGCCCGTTCGTCTATGCCGCATGCGAACTCGCCGTTCTCATACACGATCCGTCCGTTCACGATCGTGGCCGCGATGTTCTCCTGGGAGGATGAGTAGACGAGCGTCGCGTACGGATCGTGCATCGGAATCGACTTGAGTCTGCGTGGTTCGAAGAGGAACATGTCGGCATGCTTGCCTGCTTCGAGACTGCCGAGACGATCGCTCATGCCGATGGCCCGGGCACCGCCGTTCGTGGCCATCCGCACGATTTCCGCAGCGGTGATCCGGGCGGCGTCCCGGCTGAATCCCTTCTGGATGAGCGCCGCGAACTTGAGGCATTCGAGATAGTCGGTGGCGTTGTTGCTTGCCGCGCCGTCGGTGCCCACGGACACGGTGATGCCGGCATCCAGGCATTCGCGTACCGGAGCGACGCCCGACCCCAGATACATGTTGGAGACCGGATTGTAGCTCACCGAAACGCCGCACCGCGCGAAGCAGTCGATTTCGGAATCGGTGAGATTCACACAGTGCACGCCGAGCATATGGTCGGACAGGAATCCCATCTTCTCGAGCATCTGCACGATGTCCTGCCCATAGTTGGCCTGACACATCTCGTCGTCCACCTCGGTTTCGTCGATGTGCATCGCATAGCGCACGCCCTCGCGTTCGCAGTAGTCGAGCATCGTCCGGTATCCTTCGCGGGAAGTGGACCATGTCACATCCGGTCCCGTCCAGATCTGCAGCATGTCTCCGCGGTCGCCGTAGTCGTCGCGCAGCCGTGAGACCTCGGCCATCGCCTCGTCGGCCGTCTGAATCATGCATTCGGGCATCCCGTAGTCGGCTCCGCGGTCTTGGAACGTACGGATGAACACGCTGCGGATTCCCGTGTCCTCCATTCCCGCGATACAGCCGTCCGCGAGTTCCGGCTGCTGATCGGTGTAGAAGAACTCGCATAGCGAGGTGCATCCAGACTTGATCGCCTCCATGCATGTGAGCTGGGCGGCGAGACGGTGCTGGTGTGGCGTCATGAACGTGCCGTAGGGAAGCGCGGAGCGGTTGAGCCATTCAATGAGGCGGTGGTCGGAGCCGAGGCCTTTGAGGAACGACTGGAAGATGTGCGTGTGCGTGTTGATGAATCCGGGGAAGAGGACTTGGCCGGTGGCGTCGATCACGCGTTCCGCGGTTTCGTCCGCGGAGAGTTCGCCGGATTCGATTGCCGTGATGTCCGGGCCATCGACGGTCACGTATCCGAGGGGGATGGTGCGCAGATCATCGTCCATCGTGCAGATCTGAGCGTTCTTGATGATGAGTGAGTGATGAGCCATGGGATCCTGCCTTGTTCTTTTCGGCGGTCCCACGATGCTCGGCGCTTCGGCCGTTCGCTCGGGACCGCACGTTTCGTGTGCTGTCTCGGCGAGATTCTGGCGATGCGTCTGCTTCGCGAATCAAGCCTTCCCGTTTTGGTATGAAGGAAAACGAGGAAAACTTGTGATTCCCTAAAATATGGGCGTTGCGTTACGTGCGGTCGGCATTCAGATGACGCGTTCGTCAACGATGTGTTTCATCCGTACGAACGGCCGTGCCTGTATGCGGTATGCTCATGCGCGTGCGAATACGGATACGGTCGGACGCCCTCACTATTGGGGTCCCCGCTGTTCCCGCTTCGCGACCATCGGGGTTCGCAGCAGACGATCGGCATCGCGCCTCGGATGCCGGCGGTCCGCTTTCTTCTTCTGAGACTCAGCTTTCACCGCATGGGCACGGTGCTCGAGGATGGGTGATGGTATATCGTGAACTTGAGGAGGTGAGCGGATGAACAACGTTGAAATCAGACGCAATGCTCTGGGCGCGGAGGAGTTCCTGCGGCTGTTCACGGCGGTCGGATGGGATGCGCCGGGAACCGATCAGGTGGAGATGGCCTTGGCGAACTCGCTTGCGACCTTCGCTGCGGTGAGCGGCGCGGATGTGGTCGGCATGGTCCGGCTGATTGGTGACGGCGGCATGTCCTTCTACATCAAGGATTTCGCGGTGATGCCGGCTGCGCAGTCGCAGGGCGTCGGCAGCGCGCTGCTCGCGGCGGTGGAGGGCTATGTGCGAGAAAGCATGCGGCCGGGATGGGCGGTCAGTCTGGAACTCATCTCCTCGCAGGGCGCAGTCGCGTTCTACGAGCGCCACGGCTTCGAGCCGCGTCCCAACGAGTGGGACGGCCCCGGCATGCTCAAGATGATCCGCGCATAGCCGCCTGTTCTCGCGCATCGCCCATCCGTTCCCGATAAGGAGCCCACGGTGTCCCCGACGATCTCCCAGGCGTTTCCTGACGGCGTGGTGTCCATCCGCGCATGTCTGGAATCCCTCGCCGAACCCGACTACAAGGCCTTCAACGCGAAGCTCGTCCCGACCATCGATCCCGCCACGATGATCGGCATTCGCGTGCCACAGCTGCGCGCGCTCGCGAAGCGGCTGCGCCGCGGCGATTCGCGCATCCTCGATGAATTTCTCGCCGACCTTCCGCATCGCTATTTCGAGGAGAACATGCTGCACGCGATCCTGATCGGCGACGTGTACCCGTCGATCGAGCAGACGATCGTCGCGCTGTCGAGGTTCCTGCCATATACGGACAACTGGGCCGTCACCGACACGATCCGCGTCCCGATCCACTCTGACGCCGACGCGCGGACATGGCTCGACCAACTCGCGCGATGGATGCGTGACGACCATGCCTACACGGTCCGTTACGCCGTCGTGGCGCTGATGGCCGATTTCCTCGACGACCGTTTCGATCCTATGCAACTGCGGCTCGTCGAGGTCATTCGTTCCGACGACTACTACGTGAACATGGCGCGCGCATGGTACTTCGCGACCGCACTCGCCAAGCAGTGGCGCAGCGCGCTGCCACTGCTCGAACAGCGGAGCTTGGATCCGTGGACCCATAACAAGACGATCCAGAAGGCCTGCGAATCCTACCGCGTATCCGCCGAACACAAGACGCTGCTGCGTTCGCTGCGCATTCCGCCGGGTGATTTCCAAAGACCAAGATGAGCGCGCCGCCGCCACGGCATCCGCTGCTACGGTGTGATGGACGGAACCGTTGCCGTTCCGCCGACCGATGCCGACCGATATGACGAGGAGCGCCGATGACCCAGAATACCGCCGATGCCGATATGACGATGCCGACCATGTCTGCTAACGTCGCGCGCGACGACCGATCCTGCGACGATGGCTGCCGTGCGGACGCCGGTCGTGCCTGCCCGGTCAAACCATGGATCCAGCGTCACCACACCGTGCTGCTCGTGTGCCTCGGCGTCTTCGGCTTGTTGCTGTTGCTCGTGCTCGGCAGCCGCAAGACGGTGCTGAACGTGGCGAACCAGCCGTCGCAGGCGGGCGGCAACAATGCGAAGGTGCTCGTGATCGACAACCACGGATTCTCGATGTTCCAGTGGATCTTCGTCGGCAACGGTTCGAACAACAGCCCGACGAACAGCGGCAATACGTCCGACTGTGCGAACCGCGCGAACTGAGCGATCTGGTCGAACTGGACGAACGGACGATCTGGGCCGACAAGGAGCCGAATACGCGTCTGTAAGCCCTATCTGCGCTGAGGGAGAGCAACTTCTCCCATATGGCCGAGTATCGGTCGCGAAAACCGCATGATTCCAATGCGCTCAGAGGCCGATACTCGGCTTTTTCCCAGAAGATGCTCTCCCTCAGCGCAGATACGCCCCGCAAGGGGAGGGGATAGTGCGGCGGTGAGGCGTCTCCCACCTTGAACGTGCTCCGGCAGCGAATTTCCGCCTTGGGCGCCGATACGGCCCTTCAGCCATATCGCTATTCGCTCGGCCGTGTCTCTGTCGTCAGTAAGCAGGCATCCCTTTCTCACCTTGTCAGGACGCGCACTACTGGAAGAAGCCAAACGAAGCAGGAAGGCAATAATGGCGGTACGGCCGGTATTCAAGGTTTCGCTGGATGATAGGTACTGTGTGCCGGAGGACACGGAATTCGAGTATTTCAGCGGTTTCTCCGATGTTCAGAAGAAGCGCAGCATTCGAAGCCTTCATCAGGCATTCGCCTTGCGGCACGAGGGCGCGCACATCCTGGAGATCTCCGGAAAATCGGAGGACCAGTTGGGTGTGGAGCTCAGCGCGTTCAACCTTATGCTGCATACGCCCGGAAGGAAGGCGTGCTCCGTGGAATCCGCATTTCAGGGCAGCAAGAGATTCGAACGCGGTGGACCGTACTCGGATCTCTTGGACCAGCCCTCCATCGTCGCCAAGCGTGATCCGCGATTGAGGAACAGCGGCGGCATAACTGGGTTCTGTTTTGAGGGCGAGGAGTATTCTTCCGAACCACAGACCTTCTTCTACAACTGGCTGTACGTCAACGCGCTGCGTGAGCATGATGATCTGGCGGATCAGGTCACGGCGTACGATGCGTTCACCGACATCATGTTCAATCCGAAGCGATCCTTGAATTGCCAAGCGGAAGCTGCCGCCATCTTCGTGTCGCTCAGCAGGCAGGATCTGCTGGATGAGGCGCTGGCGAGCAAGGAAGATTTTTTGCGGGTCGTGTATCCGGGGCATGCCGCTTCCCCGAGCGCGTCCGATGAGGCCGAGCAGCTTACTCTGCTCGATTGATCTCGACTGATCCACAGCCCGGGTCGGTGCGTGCCGCAAGCGACTATGCGCGCGGAATCCTCGATACCGCGTATCTGTCGTTCTCGAGCTATTTCATATTGGGCATCGTAGCCTGTGAGACAGCCATCCGATCGTGTCGCCGCCGAACGCGTTGTATCCTGGATCCAGCTGTTGGCTATGAAGGGAAGGCGTTCCATGACGGATGAACCGAATGAGCCGAAACAGATCCGCGTCGTCGGCGCAGCGATCGTCAAGGACGGCAAGGTGCTGTGCGCGCAAAGAGGCGCGGGCAAGTCGCTTGCTGGATATTGGGAGTTTCCCGGCGGCAAGATCGAAGTGGGCGAGACGCCGCGGCAGGCGCTCCGACGTGAGATCGAGGAGGAACTGCTATGCGAGATCGACGTCGATAAGGAGATCTGCACAAGCGACCACCTCTACGACTTCGGCAACGTGGAACTGACGACATTCCTGTGCCATCTGATCGAAGGCACGCCGGTACTGACCGAACATGAACGCATCGAATGGGTGGCGCCGGTCGATATGCCGCAGCTCAATTGGGTGCCGGTCGACCACGACGCGGTGAAGCGTATCTCGAAAATGACGTTGTGATCGGGAATCGCCGCACATCTGAATTGCCGATTACGGCAGTAGTTATCACATGATTGGGAGGGGAACGTGCACAGTGGCATGGAAGAAATGATTGCCGAGGAGACGAACGCGGCCCGTGGTGGGCAAAGGGACTTCGATGAGAGCATCATCGACGGCGTGCTCAGCGGCTTGATACGGCAGGATGATTCCGCCGAGGAACGCTTCGTGCCCAAGCTCATCTCGAACCAGCCGGGAAGTACGATGGGCAACGCGATCCGCGAGGAGATCAGGGACAGCGAAGCCTTCGACATCTCGGTGGCGTTCGTCAACGAGAACGCTTTGAAATCGATGTACCAGGCTTTCGTCGAACATGCTGACAAAGGCGGAAGGCGCAACCGCATCATCACGTCGACGAAGGGATACTTCAACAAGCCGGAAGCCTTCAAGGAACTGATGAAACTCCAGCAATACGCCAATGTGGAAGTGCTTATCTGGGAACGTCCGGGCAAGGAGGACACGGATGACGTGACCACGCAGGACCAGCCGTTCCATCCGAAAGGCTACCTGTTCACGCGGCATATGGAAGGTGGCCGCACCTACTACAACCTGTACGTCGGCAGTTCGAACCTGACATCCTCCGCATTGCAGACCCAACGCGAATGGAATCTGCGCGTCTCGTCGACCGGTGAGGCGCAGCTCATCGAACAGGTCAAGGATGAGTTGGACGACCAGGTGCGTCAGTCCATCCCGCTCACCGATGAGTGGCTCGCGCAGTACGAGGAGGACTACAACCGGCATACGCCGCCGCGTGAGCAGATCCTCCAACAATTACGCGACGAGAAAATCGAGCCGAACGCGATGCAACGAGAAGCCCTCGCGAACATCCAGAAGCTGCGCGACGAAGGGGAACGGCACGCCATCGTCATTTCGGCGACAGGCACCGGCAAGACCTACCTTTCCGCGTTCGACGTCCGCGCGTTCCAACCGAAGCGCATGCTGTACGTTGCTAATCGCGACACAATCCTCAAGTCGGCGCGCGCATCCTACCAGCGCGTGCTTGGTTGCGACGAGAGCGAGCTGGGACTGCTCACCGGCAACAGCAAGCAGCATGACACCAAATACGTGTTCGCCTCCGTGGACACGCTGCGTCGCCACATGCAGGAATGGTACGAACCCGACGATTTCGATTACGTGCTCATCGATGAGGCGCATCATTCCGGCGCGAACAACTACCGTTCGGTCATCGACTACTTCTCCGAAGCCGACTTCATGCTCGGCATGACGGCGACGCCGGAAAGAACCGATAACTTTGACATCTTCTCGTTGTTCGACCACAACATCGCCTATGAGATCCGTCTGCAGAAGGCGCTCGACGAGAACATGCTGTGCCCGTTCCACTACTACGGCGTACACGAATTCCTCGGGACGAACGGCACATACGTCGATTCGGACGCGGGGATTTCGAAGAAGGACAAGCAGTGGATGCAGTATTCGCTCGAGGAACTGACCGAACCAGATCGTGTGCGCTACATCATTCGCAAGATCGAACAGTACGGCTCGTACGACGAGCGGGTGACCGGACTGGTGTTCTGCTCCAAGATTGAAGAGGCGGAACGACTGTCCGCGATGTTCAACAGGGAGATCAACCAGCAGGCCGAACGGACCTACCAGACGGTCGCAGTCAGTGGTAACACGCCGCCGAAGCAAGTGGAGGAGGCAATCAATCGTCTTGAAGCCGGTGACCTCGACTACATCTTCACTGTCGACAAATTCAACGAAGGCGTTGACATCCCTGCGATTAACCAGATTGTGATGCTGCGCAACACCGAATCCAGCATCGTGTTCACGCAGCAGCTGGGACGCGGACTGCGCAAGTTCCCTCACAAGACCTGCGTCACTGTCATCGATTTCATCGGCAACTATCAGAACAACTATCTCATTCCGGTCGCGCTGTACGGGAACGCGGGCGACAGCGACAGCGCGCGCAAGAACATGCAGCGGGAAGCGATCGGCCTGTCATCGATCAGTTTCGATGAGATCTCGCGTAAGCAGGTGCTCAGATCGTTGGATACGGCGTCGTGGTCGGATATGAAGATGCTGCGCGACAAGTATGCGGTGATCCGCAACGAACTTGGCCGCGTGCCGATGCTGACGGACATCTATCTGCATGACCCGTCGTTGGTGATGACGATGGCGCAGAAGGCCAACAGCTATTACGAATTCGCGCGCGGGTCGGAAACGGTGCTGTCGCGCAAGGCTGGTGAGGGAGGATTCATCGATACGTTCGCGCCAGTCGACACCCAGGGCGAACAGTGGCTCAAAATGGCCACGGAAGTGTTGCTGGTCGCGATCCGTCCGCAGGAACTGGTCATCCTCGACGAATTGCTCAAGCCGTCGCCATCCTTCGACGCATCATCGGAGCGATTGATCCCCGCGGAACGTCTGAAGGAAGCGGTCGCGCGGCGGTTCCCGACGTCGTACCATACCGACACGCAGTTCGAATCGGCGCTCCGTGTGCTTGATTGGTCGTTCTTCGACACGAAGGCGAAGGAATCGTACGGTAAGCGGGCGCTCATCACGCGCGTCGGCGATGGAATCGGTTTGACGTCCGACTTCGCGGCGATGCTCGCCGGCAACGACACGTTTGCACGGTTCTTCGTCGACAATGTACGCACAGGCCTGCAACGGTTCAAGGATCTCCTCGAGGAATCAGCGAAGACGGGACGTTCGTTGCAGGACGATCGCGGATTCGTCTACGAGCATCGATACAAGATGTTCGAAGTGGAACGGCTGCTCGGCTGGCCTAAACAGATCAACGGCAGCAGCGTCGGCGGCTATCGGATTCCGAAGTACGGCGACAGCATGCCGATATTCGTCAAATACGCGAACAGCCAGTATGAGGACCGCTTCCTCAACCCCCAAGAGATGCATTGGTTCAGCAAGGACAAGCGCAGTCTCGAGTCCAGTGAGATCACATGGATGATGCACGGCCACGGCGAGGATGACTGGACGGCGACACATTTCATTCCGCTGTTCGTCATGCGCAAGGCTGACGCTGAGAAACTCAAGTTGTACTACTACGTCGGTCATGTCGGATCGTACTCGAACCTGCATGAGACGACGCGTGACAAGAAGGGCGAAACGGTTCGGCTCGTGGAAATGGACCTACGCCTGACTAGGCCGCTGAGCGCGGAACTCTACCAGCATCTGACCGGCGACGACGAGGAGGAGTAGGGTCGATGTTGGAAACACCTGCGCACACAGCGACACGGCGCACAAGGTGAAAGCACGCGGAAGGAATCGGACGGCATGGACGCACTTCGGGTCGCACGGCGGATCGTCGCGCAATACGGGAGCGAACGGTTCCTGACGAATCTCAAACTCAATCTGCTCGTCTACTGGTGTCAGGTCGAAGCGTTGCGCGTAAACGGGGAGCCGCTGTTCGCGGACGACGTCGCCGTCGGCGAACGCGGACCGATCGAGCCGGCCGTATGGGACGAGTACGCGCCCTTTGGCTCGCGGATGATCAGGCAGCGCGACGAATGGCAGGAGCCGGCGCTCGACGCGTCGGCGCAACGGGTCGTCGCGCGCGTCGTCGACACGCTCGGCGCACTGACCGCGATCGATTTGCTGGCAATGTCGAACGCCGACGACGGCGCATGGCGACGCGCGAAGAACAGGGAATCGGCGACGATCGACATCGACGACATCCTCAAGTCGGTGGACATGTGCCGCGCCGCGCCGACGCGCACGCTCGCCGGCTGCGTCGACAAGGTGACGTGGGAATACCCGAACGCGCTGCGGCTGTTGGAGAACTCATGATGAACGAGGAACAGGATATGCAGGATACGGCGCTGGACGTCGCGCCGATCGAACTCGACGGCGACGTGATGCAGATGGACGCGATCGCCGAATCGATCTTCGAAGTGTACCTCGACACGATCCGCGGCACCGGACTCGACATCACGCCGACCGCGCCCGCCTCGGTGGACGAGAAGATCCTCGGACGCGTGCAGTCGGTGCTCGGCGCGACGTTCCTGAGCTTCTTCGGCATCGCGCCGCGGCAACGCTACGCGGACGTGTTCGCGCAGATCGCCGACTTCGCGACGCGCTTCGCGAAGGACCATATCTTCCCCGACGGCAACAAGCGCACGGCCGTGAAGATGGCGCTCGCAATCCTCGCGATGCGCGGCTGGAACGTGCGGGCGAAGGACGCCGAGGACGCCGAAGGCAACGAGCTGTATCAGTGGGTGCAAGACATCGTCACCGGCCGCGGCGGCGCGGACGAACTCGCCGGCTTCCTGCGCGAGCACGCGGTGCGGGTGGGGTAACGCGGAGGCGAGGAATCGGCAAGCGCGACAACCGTGCCGCGTGCTCAGGAACCCAAGCCCGGGCGCATGGTGTTGCCATCCGATTGGGATGAGTCTAAGGATGACGCGTATGACGGCTTCTGAGTTGCAGTTGTGCGAGAACCGAGTTTGGAATCTGGCGAAAGGTATCTCAGAATGAAGGCTGTATCGGATAGGTGGCAGCTTTGAACAGGCTTGTGTCGCCGAGCAACTGCCGGGTCGTACAGGTCCGCACGCCCAAGGAGGATGCAACGTCGGGAATCTTCGGCTCTTTCTTGATGGGCTGTTTCGGAGTCGGCTTGTCCGTTCCCTCATCGGTGACGATTACGGCTTCATGCACTTTGGCTGCGGCGATGAGCCAAGGATCGGCTTTGGATTCCGCGCTCCACTGATTCACAGCGGACGGTTGATAGCATTTGCAGTCAACGAGATAATCCTGGACTTCGACGTATGCGGCTAAGACCGCATCCGTTTTGCGGCTGAGGATCCTATCCCTGAAGACCGCTTCGGTCCACTGGGTCAACATGTCCCATGTATTGGGTGGTGCTTGCTTGGGCACGAGTTCGTCGTACACCACATCAAGCATGAGAAGCATGCCGTCCGAGGCGGCCTGCTCCAGCGCCTGCCAGAAGGGATGGAACATCTTCGTGCTGAAGGGATAATGCACCCGATGGGAGCTGATTAGCACATTGGAATCGACGAGATAGGGGTCAGACATCATTCAGTCCCTTCTCTCGCAGCAGGCCGTCGTAGGCACGCAAGGAGCGGATGCCGAGCAGATCGAGTCCATCGGTGTACGGCAACGATCCGTTCTTGATGCTTTCGCTGACCATCCATACGTAGCGATCGTCAAGATGGAACGCGGTATTCGCGTTCTGATTGCCGCCGTCCCGCTTCTTATCGGCGCTTTCCTTCGCCTGCAGCATTTGCCGCGTGTGAGATTTGACGGCTTCCACATCCTGGCGGGTCGCAAGCTTAAGCTCGCATGCATGGACGGCCATCGTCAAGGCGCTCAGTCCATATAGATGCGCGCATTCATCCGCCGCTGCGATAGGGCCGGAGTCGATATGGCCCAACCAGACCTGTTTGAAGGCATCATCTTCGACCAACGCTTGAACTACGGCGCGGTTGATGAGCCGTTCGTTGGCTGTTCGGCTGGCTTCGAACATTGGCTCGTTATAGAGCTCACTGGTGCCCAACAGCACATGACCCACCTCATGAAGCAGCGAGAACATCATGCCTCTGTAGGAATCGTTGCGGTTGATGAAAATCAGCGGAGCCATATCATCCAATAGCACAAAAGCGCGGAATTCATTGATGTCCAAGCGCCCGCGACTCGTTCCCACCATGGAATCGACCATCACCATCAAACCGGCGTCAGAAGCCTGCTTGCGTACATAGCGGAAGCGGTCATTGTCCTGCTTCTTCAGGATATGACGGTTGTCCAAGGACAAAACATGACGGATGTTTGCCGCCAACGACTCCGAGTCCTTACAGCTTTTCGCCATGCCCACAATGGAGCTCTTCTCGAAACCAGCGGATATCATCTCGTCTCGAACCCAGTCCTGACGGGTCCGCATCGCGCGAATCACATCCCTAAGATCATTACTCATCTCAGCAGCATCGTTGTTGATTGTTCGATACCGCAGCAATGGCTCCTCCTCCTGTGGAGTAGGCATGGAACGAACAAGACTGCCAAAAGGCACATGGAGGGCCTTGCTCAACTTGGAGACCTTCGTGAAGGAGAGTCGCAGCGGCTCGTCGGAATCCAGCCAGTTGGGCAGCTGTGCAAGATCGCCGTTGGTCGCAGCCACTGCGCCGGCGTCGGCGTCGGCGTTGCGCATGGCCCATTGCAGTACCTGCGGTTGCACGGTCAAGGTCGCCACTGTCTCACATCCTTTACAGACTTCCGGAAACGGTCAAGCACTCTCAATGATAAAGAAGACAACTGAATCAAACAATCGAACGGAATGTTGTACGAAACACGTGACGATGGCATTGGGTGACGAACAAGGATGCTGGCCAAAGATTCGAATCAAGACATCGTAATGCTGGCTGACATGGGCGGCGCATGCTGGTCTGCGGCGGTTGAGTGTTCAGTAATGCTCGCGGCAGGAAAGGATCACGATCGCTTCCGCTGTGGGCATGTAGATGATACGATGCTTCTCGCTGATGCGTCGCGACCATGCGCCGGCGAAATCCCATTGCAGTGGCTCGGGCTTACCGATGCCTTCGAAAGGATTGCGCATGATGTCCTTGATGAGCGTGTTGATGCGTTTGAGAGTCTTCCGGTCCTGGCCTTGCCAGTAGAGATAATCGTCCCAGGCGTCGGTGGTCCACGTCAGGTTCATCGGTCAGTCCTCGTCGAGTAGTCCGTGCTCATGCAGGTTGCCATGCTGCGCCTGACGCATGCCGCGGAGGATCTTCTCATACATCGCCGGATTACGGTAGATGCGCAGCGTCTCCATCAGGCTGTCGTAGTCGGACTGATTCATGACGATGATGTTGTCCTCGGCGTCCTTGTTGGTGACGAGCAGAGGCTCCGCGTCCTCGCGGATCTGGCGGATATTCTCCTTGAGATTGTTGCGGAACGAACTGTAGGTTATCGCGCGCATGGTTGCTCCTCGTGTCGTGGCGGCGGTCGAGTGCCGCCGATTGTCTTGTGCAGTATCTTGCGCAGTATCTTGTGCAGTATCTTGTGCAGTATCTTATACAAGACAATCGAGGGAAGGCAAACGCGCGTCGGGCGGACGCGTACCTACAGGATCTGCTCCATGCCGTATTTGTAGACGCGCATGCCGAGCGACTCGTAGAATTTGACGGCGGCGGGATTTGCGGCCCAGGCGTTGAGCGTCACGTTGTGGTAGCCGTGCGTGCGGGCGTAGTCGAGGACGTGACGGTACAGCGCGGTGCCCACGTGTTTGCCGCGGGCGGACTCGTCGACGCAGATGTCGTCGATGTACAGCGTGGCGATCGGCTGCAGGTTGTTGGCGCCCGCATGGTCCTCGCGCACGCAGAAGGCGTAGCCGAGCACGGCACCGTCCTCGTTTGCGGCTACGAAGATCGGACGGTCGTCGTCGACGATGATCCGCGCGAGCTCGTCGGGCGTGTACTTGGTGCGGCCCTCGACGAACAAATCGGGGCGGCCGTGTGCGTGCACGTCGTTGACCTGGCGCAGCAGGTTCATGATGGCGGCGGAATCGGAAGGCTGGGCGCGGCGGATGGTGAGGTTCGACATGCCTTACATAGTACGCTCGGAAAGGAACGCCGAAGTGGGCGTGCATCGGCCGAATGTCGTGCGTTATCGGTCGCGTGCCTGCTTCGCCTGCTGGATGCGTTCCTGCAGCGCCTGTCGGATCAGGTGGATCCGGACCTCCGACATGAGTCCATACTCGCCCAAGTGGCGGGCGACGTCCTCGGGCCAGTCGTCCAGCGCATCCAGGTCATAGCGGTCCCAATGGCGTATCAGATGTAGTTGCCTGCGCGCCGTGGTGGATTTGGCTGTGACGAAGAACGGCCTGGCCTTGTAGTCCGCATTGCTGATGCGCAGTTCGCCGGCCCACAGCGAGGCTCCCGTATCGAAGAGGGGAGCGGGGCGCGCGTGAAGGGTCTCCACGTCGCGGATCAACGCGAAATTGTTGTAGTGGCGGTCGATGTTGCGCATGAGCCAGTCGATGAGCAGCCAGTCGTCCGTGGCGTCGGACGTCTCCTGCTCATTGGCGCCCAATGCAGCTGCGGCGGCAAGCCATTGATCGCGGGCGGACAGGCGGTTGTCCCGTTTTACGGTGCCCAACACCTGCCATGCGCTGATTAGCTCCTCGGTGTCCGAGAGCATCTCCGCGCAGATCGAGACAGGACGGTTGTCGTATTCGCCGAGCGTATACCGTACGGCGGGAATATGCAGACGGTCCGCGAGGCGGGAAGCGATCAGTTCGTTGATCGGTTCCTGACCGGTACGACCGGCCTTGATGAGCAGCCGTGTCCCATCCGCTCCTACCGTCCATCGTTTCGGCAGGTCGCCGCCGGTGGATGCGTCGGGTGCGTCGAAACTGAACCGGTGCGACGACGAGCGTTCGGACAGCAGTGCGTATCCAAGCTGTTCGGGGAAGGAGTTGTTGAAGAAGTTGATGTCCTCCCAGCGCACGTCTTCGTCCGCGTCCCGCACCCAGTATTGGTCGGACAGGCTCAGGCCGCGGGTGCGGTCGAGCAGTTCGACGGTATTGGAAAGACGCAGGTCCGCGAGCACGCGGGTAATGCCGTCACGGGTGGAGGGGATCGCCCTTCCTCGCCACCAGGAATCCACTCGATGCGCATAGACGGCGTGCTTGCCATGCGTGGTGAATTCCGGCGGCATGCGTCGCTCGTCAATCACGGCGGCAGTGCCTACGGCATGCCCGGTGCGCTCGTCGAAATCGAACGCCAGGGTCTCGTGGGTGCGGTTCATGATGATTCTGCGCCGCATGACCGTTCACCTCCCGTCGGATCCTCGTCCGCATACCCGAGCATAGCAGCAGCGCAGCGCCGCACGGAGGATGCCGGAAGAGGCGCCGCTGCTGCGTGACGCGCCGAAATTCAGCCGATGAGCCACTTGGCGTTGCTCAGGCTGTGCAGCGGAATGAAGGGGATGAGGATGGGGGTGCGTTCGGCGTAGCGCCGGTAGTCGGGATCGTCGGAGTACTCCTTGTCTTGGCGAAGTTCAAGCCTGCGTGCGCCGCCGAACATGATCCAGCAGATGCACAGATAGCCGCCGACTGCGGCGAGCCACTGCCAGACGCCGTTGAGGATGGTGACGCCGGAGACGAACACGCCGGTCCATGTGATGATCTCGCCCAGATAGTTCGGGCAGCGCACAAGACGGAACAGGCCGACATCGCACAAAGCGTGCGGATGCTGCTGCTTGAAGCGGTTCTTCGTCAGATCCGCGGCGGATTCGAGGATGATGCCGGCCGCCATGATCGCGGCACCCGTGATGGCGACGGCGTCGGTGCCCGCGTGGTTCTGCAGGCGGAACACGATCGGCGACGCCTCGCACACATACAGCAGCGCGCACCCGATCCAGGTCAGGAGCTTGAGCGGCGGCCTGACATGCGCGCCGTTGTCGATCGCCTGTTGCATCACCTGCCGGTAGGAGGAGCTGCGGTACTCGCGGATGAGCAGATAACCGCCGAGCCGCAGCCCGTAGACGATGAGCAGTGCCGCCATGACGGCCGCGACGGTTGTCAGTCCGCCGCGAAGACCGAAGTAGATGAGCAGCGCCGAACCGATGCCGGCGATTGAGAAGCCGTAGCCGATTGAGATAAACCAGATGTAGCGGTGGAACCCCACTGCGCTGATCGCCAGCGCCACGATACACATAATCAAGAATGCCATATTCCAAGCGTATCGGGATTCGCCCGGCCGTGTCGGTCGCGCGGGGGAATGGTGCCGTGGGCGCATTCCCGGGCGTGTCGGCGTGTTTGTGATGGGAGATTATCCGTATTTTAGCTGAGGAGGAGCGGAATTATACGGTTCGCGAACGGAATGGTCATGAAACGCACCGGTAGCGATCGCTAAGGAGTGCATCTGCGAACGGAATGGTCGTGGAATGCACCGGTAGCGATCGCTGGGATGCCCTATGGGGTGCCGGGCGACCTTCTGTAGTCCATCCGGATGGACTACAGAAGGTCGCCCGGCCGGAGGATCACGCCTGAGGGAAGCCTTCGACGACACGCATTGCATCGATAATCCGCTCGGCGGTCACGTCCGGCACGGCCGCGTGGAACGGCGAGCCCTCGGCGGCGGCGAAATCGGCCACGACGCGCAGATTCTCGTCGGTGAACGGCAGGTTCATCTGCGCGAACGAATGCGGCAGGCCGATGCGGTCGTAGAACGGCAGCAACGCCCGCGCCTCGTCCTCCTTGCCTTCGGTCACAAGCTGCACCATGACGCCGTAGGCGACTTTCTCGCCGTGCATCGTCTCGGCCGAACCCGGGATGCGCGTCAGGCCGTCATGCACGGTGTGCGCGCCGGATTCGCGGGCCCTCACGCCGCCGAAACCGGCGACGGTGCCGGCCAGTCCGATGATTGTGTCGATGAGCGTGCGCACATGCGCATCGTCGTAGTCGCCGGCGCGCAGCGCCTCAAGCGCCGGTTCGCTCTCCTCGAGCAGCGTGTCGCGCACAAGGCGCGCGCTGTGCCGGGACAGCTTATCGAAGACCGTCAGGTCGTCCGCCTGTGCGAAGACCGGGTCGGATTCGTAGAACTTCGCGAGCGTGTCGCCGATGCCGCCGACGAATTTCTCGGACGGCGCCCGCGCGATCATCGCCGCGTCGACGAGCAGCGCCGTGCTGTTCCTCGGATGCACCGGCACGCCGAGGAAACGGTGCTCGTCGTCGTAGTCGACCGAATACGGCGAGTAGGCGGCGCATGCGCAGGCGAGCGTCGGCACGATAATCAGATCGAGGTTGAGCATGTCGGCGACGTTCTTCGCCGTGTCGGAGAGCTTGCCGGCGCCGATCGCCACGATCGCGTCCGCGTCGAGCGCCTTCGCCTGCTCGGCGAGCTCGCGTGCGTTGTGTTCGCTCGATGTGCCGTCGTAGCGCAGCGCGGGCGCGAAGAACTCGTCCGCGTCGTTGTAGTCCAGGAACGCCTGTGCTGATTTCACGCCGGTGATGATGACCGGATGCTCATAGTCCTCGAGGTATTGCGGGACGATCTTGGCGACTCCCGGATCGCTCACGTAGCGGTTCGGGCCGGGACGGACATCGGTGTCTTGGACGAAGGTGGCCATGAAAAGCTCTTCTTTCTTATGTCTGGTGTCTCCTCCATCCATCCGGGGGAGGAGTGCTGGGCTGTCCGCGCACGCGGCGGACGGCGTTCGGTGGGGTGGGCGTTCGGAAGGCGGCGGCGCGTTCTGATGGAACATGGCGGCGCATGCGTTCGGTTGCGGACTTGATGCATTGCTGGCGACGGCGAAGAGCTTGTGGCGTACCGACGCGTTGATGGCCATACTATGAAGCCCGACGAACGGCGTTCGCTTGAGGTGGAGAAAAGATCACCCGGCCCGATGTCTGTCTAATTTCCCGTTATCTCGTCCTGATTTCCCGTTATCTCGTCCGGGGCGTTGGCGGCCGGTCCATCGCGATGCCTTGTCCGTCGGCCGCGCACACTGGAAGCACGATGTGCATCGCGCCGCCGCGTATTGCGACGCGCCGGTGTGCGGATACACTCGCGGCGATACACTGTGGGATGGCATGCGCCCGTACGGCGTGCCGTGCGTCCGGTGCCCCACCGCGTCATGGGGGCGGCATGGGTTCGCCGGGACGCGGCGAACAACGACGAAACGAAAGAGGAGACCATGGCACAGGAGCAGCAGGACAAGCCGGTCGTCGAAAGCTTCCAGCTCGACCATACGAAGGTCAAGGCGCCGTATGTGCGCTACATCGACACGCAGACCGGCCCGAACGGCGACGTCATCTCGAACTACGACCTGCGTCTCGTCCAGCCGAACGAGAACGCGATCCCCACCGGCGGCCTGCATACGATCGAACACACAATCGCCGTGCTGCTGCGCGAGCGCATCCCCGGCTACATCGACTGCTCGCCGTTCGGATGCCGCACAGGCTTCCATCTGCTCACCTGGGGTGAACACTCCACCGAGGACGTCGCGAAGGCACTCAAGGAGTCGCTCGAGTTCATCGCGAACGAGGCGACGTGGGACGACGTGCCGGCCACGACGATCGAAAGCTGCGGCAACTACCGCGACCACAGCCTGTTCACGGCGAAGCAGTGGGCGAGGGACATCCTCGAGCAGGGCATCAGCTCAGACCCCTTCGAGCGCAAAGTCGTCTGAGACGAGCGGACTTCGGCGCGCGCCCGTCGACGGACGCGCGCCGAAGGGAATCGTCCGAATATGGCATCGACATCAAGGAGAGGCAACGCAATGGGCAGCGTATCGACACGGCGGTTCCGCCATGCGACGATGAAGGACTATCCGCAGATCGAACGCAACTACGCGCGTGCGCGCGAACTGATGGCACGCAACGGTAACCCGACGCAGTGGGGGAACACGTTCCCGAGGTCCGAAGTGGTCAAGGACGACATCGCCAACCACCGCACGATGCTGCTCGTAGACACGGTCGACGGCCATGAGCGCATCCTCGCGCAGTTCGCCGTATGTCCGGGCATCGACCCGACCTATGTGAAGATCAACGGCGCGTGGCTCGACAACGCCTCTTACGTCACGATCCACCGGATTGCGTCAAGCGGTCTCGTGCGACACGCAGCGCGCGATTGCGTCGAATGGTGCCTCAAGCATTACGGCAACGTGCGCGTCGACACGCATCCGAACAACAAGGCGATGCAGCATGTGCTCGAGACCTGCGGATTCGCGCGCTGCGGCCTGATCCAGCTGCTCGACCGCGACGAGGACACGACGCGCATCGCCTACCAGCGGCACGAATGGTGAACGGGCACTGCACGCCGACGTCACAGCGGTGCGCGACAATACCGGATATGACCGCACAAGCACTTGCCGAACCGCATTTCTCCTCGCCTCAGGGCGAAGCCAACTACTGGGCCGCGCGCCGGCGGTATCCGGCGCAGGCGATCGTGGATCTCGCCGCCATCCGAGACAACATGCGCCATCTCGTCGACGTCGTGAACCGCGAGGGGGGAAAGACGGCGGTGATGGGCGTCGTCAAGGCCGACGCCTACGGACACGGCCTGATTCCGACCGCGCTCGCCGCACTCGCCGGCGGAGCCACCTGGCTTGGCACCGCGCAGGCGCGCGAGGCGCTGCTGCTGCGCCGCGCCGGCATCGGCCCCGACCGCGCGCGCATCCTCACCTGGGTGAACAATCCACTCGAGGCGCCCTACCGTGAACTCATCGAGGCGGACATCGACCTGTCGGTGGCCACGACGACGGCGTTCGAACATATCGCTGCCGCCGCGCGCGAGGCGGGACGCCCCGCTCATGTGCATATCAAGGTCGACACCGGCTTCGGCCGCAACGGCTTCACGTTCGAGAATCTGTCCGAAGCGACCGAAACACTCGTCGCGCTGCGCGACGAAGGCGTCCTCGACATCGTCGGCCAATGGAGCCACCTCGCCGTCGCCGATGCCCCGAGCAACGCTGACTTCGTCGCACAAACCGAAGCGCAGATCGCGCGCTTCGAGGAATTCACGGCACGCCTCGCCGACGCCGGCATCGAACCGCGGATCCGGCATCTGGCGAACACGGCGGCTACGCTGAGCCGCCCGGCGATCCACTACGACCTTGTGCGCCCCGGCGTCGGCCTGTACGGCTACGAGGCCGACCCGGACATGGGCAGCCCCGAACGCTACGGCCTCAAGCCCGCGATGACGCTGCAGGCGCAGCTGAGCTCGGTCAAGGACGTCGATGCGCACAGCGGCCTGTCCTACGGGCGCATCTACCTGACTGAGGAACGCACGAGCGTCGCGATTGTGCCGGTCGGCTACGCCGACGGCATCCACCGTTCCGCATCTGGTGCGGACGAACTCGGCGCGCTCGGATCGCGCGCCCGCACGATGCCCGGCGGCCCGGTGCGCGTCATGACGAAGGACGGCCCCAAGCTCATGCGCGTCAGCGGCCGCGTGTGCATGGACCAGTTCATCATCGATCTGCACGGCATGGCCGACGACTTCGGCGTCGCCATCGGCGACACCGTCGAACTCTTCGGCCCCGGCCGCGGCGAGGCATACGGCGAGCCGACCGCCGACGACTGGGCGCGCGCTGCCGACACGATCAGCTACGAGATCTTCACCTGCCTGCGCAACCGCATCCCGAGGCTGTACGAACACGCGACCGACGTGCTCGACGCCGACGATCTTACGAAGCTCGACCCGGCAAGCATCCTGTAACGAAGCTGCACGGCGCGCGAGGGAAGGGGCGACGATGGGCAAAGAGAGTGCAATCGGCGAGCCGACGCCGGACGGCTACACGGCGCACGACGTCGAACGGTGGGTCGGCGAGGCGCCGAAATCAGGCCGTCGCACGCCCTTCGAACGCGACCGCGCGCGCCTCATCCACTCGTCGGCGCTGCGCAGGCTCGGCGCGAAAAGCCAGATCCTCGTCGCCGGCACCGACGACTTCGCACGCACGCGCCTGACGCATACGCTCGAAGTCGCGCAAATCGGCCGCCAGATCGCGCAGATGCTCGGCTGCGACCCCGACGTCGTCGACTGCGCATGCCTCGCACACGACCTCGGTCACCCGCCCTTCGGACACAACGGCGAACGCGCGCTTGCCGCGCTCGCCAAGGACATCGGCGGCTTCGAAGGCAACGCGCAGACCTTCCGCCTGCTCACGCGGCTCGAGCCGAAGATTTTCCGGACGAACGGACGCTCCGCCGGCGTCAACCTCACGCGCGCATGCCTCGACGCCTCCGTCAAATACCCGTGGGACTACGCGCGCGCCGACGCGCACCCGAAAGGCGAACGCAGCCGCAAATTCGGCGTCTACCCGGATGACACGGACGTCTTCCGTTGGCTCAAGCAGGGCGCGCCCGACGAGACCGTGCCGCTCGAAGGGCAGGTCATGGACCTCGCCGACGACATCGCCTACAGCGTGCACGACTTCGAGGACGCCGTCGCGATCGGCGCCGCCGACTTGGGCGACCTCGCGCGCACAGCCGTCGTCGACGCGATCGTGCGCGAGATCATCGCGTGGTACGGGCCGCAGTGGAATCCCGACGAACTCGTGCGCGCCTTCGGACGGCTGCGCGCGATCGACGCGTTCCCGCAGACATTCGACGGCTCGCGGCGCGCGCTCGCGCAGCTCAAGAACGTCACGAGCATGCTCATCGGCAGGTTCGCGTTGAGCGTCGAGGCGGCGATGCGCGCGATCCACGGACCTGGCGCGCTGACGCGATACGCGGGCGCGCTCGCCGTGCCCGACGCGACGCGCTACGAGATCCTCGTGCTCAAAGGCATCGCCGTGCACTATCTGATGGAACCGCGCGACCATTCGCCGATGCAGGAGGACGAACAGCGCATCGTGACCGACCTCGTCGAAGTGATTATGAACGACCGTTCGACGCCGCCCTTCGCGTTGGAACGCGTGTTCTGGGAGGATTGGATGGATGCGGCGGACGACGGCGCGCGGCTGCGCGTCGCCATCGATCAGGTCGCAAGCCTGACCGACGCGTCGGCGATGACGATGCACACGCTGCTGTGTTCGTGAACGCGCCGCGTCCGTGAAGCATCGGTGCACGTCGGCTTCCGCGATGACGGTCGGCTGATATGATGTTGGCTCATGGCGGGCTTGATCAGGCAAGAGGATATAGACAAGGTAAGGAACGCGGCCGATCTGTACGACATCGTATCCGCGAGCGTGTCGCTCAAGCCGGCGGGTGTCGGCTCGTTCTCCGGCCTGTGTCCCTTCCATGATGAGAAGACGCCGAGCTTCTACGTGCGCCCGTCGATGGGCCTGTGGCACTGCTTCGGCTGCGGACGCTCCGGCGACGTCTTCGGCTACGTGCAGGAACGCGAGAACCTCGACTTCCCCGACGCCGTCGAACTGCTCGCCGACAAATACCACATCGAGCTGCATCGCGAGCAGGGACGCGGCTCCGACAACGCGCGCAAAGGCTCGAAGCGCACACGGCTGCTCGAAATGAACGAGGAAGCGCAGCGATTCTTCGTCGAACAGCTGACGACGCAGGAGGCGCTGCCGGCACGACAGCTGCTCGGCGGCCGCGACTTCAGCCGCGAGGACTGCGCGCGCTTCGGCTGCGGCTACGCGCCGCAGGGCTGGGACAACCTCGTGCGCCACCTCGCCGGCAAAGGCTACACGCAGCAGGAGATGCTCGACGCGGGACTGGCGCGTCAGGGCCAGCGCGGCATCTACGACTACTTCCGCGGCCGCGCCACATGGCCGATCCGCGACTCGACCGGCCGCACGCTCGGCTTCGGCGCGCGCAAACTGTACGACGACGATCAGATCGGCGCGAAGTACATTAACACGCCGGACACGCAGCTCTACCACAAGAACCAGGTGCTCTACGGCATCGACCTCGCCAAGGACGCGATCGTCAAGAAACGGCAGGTCGTCATCGTCGAAGGCTACACCGACGTCATGGCGATGCATCTGGCCGGCATCGACACGGCCGTCGCCACCTGCGGCACCGCGTTCGGCGAGGAGCATGCGAAGATCGTGCGCCGCCTCATCCACGACGACTCGCTCGGCGCCGTGCAGCTCGTTGGCCCGCTCAATGTCGAAGGGCAGGCGCTCAGCTCGCGCATCGTCTTCACCTTCGACGGCGACGCGGCCGGACAGAAGGCGGCGCTGCACGCATTCGGCCTCGACACGGCGTTTCTGTCGCAGACCTTCGTCGCCGTCGCCGAGGACAACCTCGACCCCTGCGACCTGCGCATCCAGCACGGCGACGACGCGCTGCGCGCGCTCGTCGAGAACGCGAAGCCGCTGTACGACTTCGTGCTCGGCGCCGCCGTCAACCGCTTCGACACGTCGTACACGGCAGGGCAAATGGGCGCAGTCAAAGCCACGGCGCCGCTCATCGCGCAGATCCGCGATCGTTCGTTGTGGGATCTGTACGCCCGCAAGGAGGCGCGCGCGATCGGCGTCGACCTCGACGTCATGCGGCGCGAGGTCATCGCGGCACGCAAGGCGCTGCATGTACGCGACGAGGACGCGTACGCGCCGCGCCGCAACCGCTATCCGCGCGCCGGCGAGATGGAACGCCAGAGCGAGCCGACCGTCGTGCAGACGCGGCTCATCGAGCAGGCGAACGCCGAGAGGCAGACCTTCTACCGTGTGCCCGATCCGGTGTTCATCTGCGAGCAGCAGTTCATGGCGACGCTCATCCAGATCCCGCGCGCCGTCAACGCCGAGCTGTTCCGCGGCCTCAATGTGCATTGCTTCCAGACGCCGGTGTTCCAGACGCTGTATCAGGCGGTCGACGTGGCGGGCGGCTTGCCGCCGGATTCGTCGACGCAGCAGCAGTGGTTCGAGCATCTGCTCGAAGCGGGTGGCCCGATGCTCGGACAGGTCATCAACGAACTCGCCGTCATGCCGCTGCCGCTGCGCTTCGACGAGGGCGCCGTGCAGCGCGAACAGGACATGCACGGGGGCGCCGGCGTCGTCACGCAGCCGCTGCGTGAGGCGACGCAGTCGGAACGGCAATACGCGAACCAGCTGCTAGCGAAGCTGCTCGACGCCGGTTACATGCGCACAATCGAACAGACGAAGCACCGCATCGCGCAGACGCAGGACTCGAAGCGGCAGATCGAGCTGCTCGGCGTGCTGCAGCATCTCGAGACGGCGCGCAAGGAACTCAAGGCGAGCATCTTCGGCGGGTGAGCGGAATCGTCAGGAAAGCGGCAGGTTTAGTCATTTCGACGAACTAATAATGCGCAGCCGACACAGCACGACGGCTGCGTATGAAAAACGTCGGCGCACGAACGTAATGATTGCAACAGATTGCGGGTGTGCGCGGCGGAAACGGTCGGGGAAACACCACGCCGAATCGTTGCAACGGCGCGATTTCGTGTAGGATAGGCTTGTTTTAGCAGGTGCGTTCTGGAGGATGAATGCGGCAACGGGTGCTCACGTTCATGCGCAGCGAGACCATATTGATCGTCGCGTCCATACTCGCGTTGATATCATGCTTCATCGTGCCGCCGGACGGCGACTACGGCGGCTACGTGCACGTGAGCACGATTGCACAGCTCATCTGCCTGATGCTCGTCGTGGCGGGATTCCAGCGCATCGGCGTCTTCAGGATCATCGGCGCGTCGTTGCTGCGTCGCGTGCACACGGCGCGCGGGCTCGTCCTCACGTTGCTGTCACTGACCTTCATCTCGTCGATGTTCATCACGAACGACGTCGCATTGCTCACCTTCGTGCCCTTCGGACTGGCCGTGCTGACGATGGCGCACATGGAGGACAAGGCGATCATCGTGTGCGCGCTGATGACGGTCGCCGCGAACACCGGCAGCATGCTGACGCCGATCGGCAACGCGCACAACCTGTACTTCAAAGCCCTCACCGGCATCAGCACCGGACGCTTCCTTGAGATCATGGCGCCGTATTCGGCGCTCTCGGCCGTACTGCTCGTCCTCGTCACGGCGGTCGTGTTCCGCGGCCGCAAGATCACCGAGTTCGAAGGCATGGACAGCAAGGGCATCGAACGCGGCGTGCTCGCGCCGGACTCCTCGCGCGCGCAGCCCGATGAGATCAAGGTCACCGGCTACGGCGCCGGATACGGCGGATGGCGCGCGATTGTGTACACCGGCGTGTTTCTCGTGTGCGTGCTCACGGTCAGCGACCTCATTCCGCTGTGGGTGATGTGCGTCGTGACCGCCGCCGCGATGCTCATCTGCGACCGGCGCTCGTTCCTGCACGCCGACTGGGGCCTGCCGCTCACGTTCATCATGTTCTTCATCTTCATCGGCAACATGAAACGCGTGCCGGAGTTCTGCGCGATCGCACAGGCCTTCGTCGGGCAGCGTCCGCTTGAGGTGTCGATCGTATCCAGCCAGGTCATCAGCAACGTGCTGACCTCGCTGCTGCTGTCCGGATTCTGCGACCAGTGGGTGCCGCTCATCATCGGCACGAACATCGGCGGCATGGGCACGCTCATCGCGTCGATGGCGTCGCTGATCACCTACAAGAACTACGCCCGCGCCTATCCACACAAGAAGAGCCGCTATCTGGCCATGTATACGGCGGTGAGCGTGATGTTCCTGCTGCTGCTGTACCTGCTGGCGCTGATTATCGAGTAGGTTTGGGTCCGGTGCGTGGGTGATCTGCGGGTCGTTTCGTCGACGCAGTCGACATCCCGACCCGGAACGAGGCCCTCTGGCGGGTTGGTTCGTCGACGTGATCGATGGTTCGTCCCGGAACAGGGCTGGTTTGCGGGTTGGTTCGTCGACGGTGGCGATGGTTCGACCCAAAGCGGGCAGGTTGATCGGCGTGGTTGGCAGCTCGGCCCGGAACTGGGCCTGTTTGCGGGTAGCTTCGTCGACCGGGGCGATGGTTCGACCCGGAATGGGACTGGGATGGAGGGGATGGTCGGCGGTTTCTTCAGACGTGCGCTATACTTATTCAGGCTTGGCCCCGTAGCTCAGCTGGATAGAGCATGTGACTTCTAATCTCAAGGTCGACGGTTCGAGCCCGTCCGGGGTCACGATTGGGGATGGCGTTCTCGCCATCCCCGCACTTCGCATCCCGCACCCGCACTCACATACTTGGCGCTTTAGAACGTGAGCACCACTTTGCCGAAGAGGTCGGCGGAGAGGACTCGGGCGAAGGCGTCCTTCGCGTATTCAACCGGATAGGTCGCGTCGATGATCGGATGCAGGTTCGCGTGCTCGACGAAGCGCAGCAGCCTTGCGAAATCATCGCGTGAACCCATCGTATTGCCCTGGATGCGGATGTTCTGGAAGAACACGCGCGTCAGTTCGGCGCCCGGCTGGTCGCCGCTCGTCGCGCCGCACGTGACGACGACGCCGCCGGGACGCACCGAACGGATCGAATGAGCCCACGTGACCGAACCGACCGAATCGAGCACGGCGTCCACCTTGTGTGGAAGCCTCTCGCCGGTGAGCACGGCGGCGTCGGCGCCGATGCGTCGTGCCGCCTCGAGCTTCTCTGGACTGCGCGACGTGACGAAGACTTCGAGTCCGGCCGCATGCGCGAGCTGGATCGCCGCGCTCGCCACGCCGCCGCCCGCACCCTGGATCAGCACGCTGTCGCCGGGCTGCACCTGCGCGCCGTGCTCGCGCGAGAACAGCATCGAATACGCGGTGAGCTAACTCGTGCCGAGCGCGGCCGCCTCCTCGATCGTGCAGTTCGCCGGCTTCGCGAACAGATTCGCCGCCGGCACCTGCGTCTTGTCGGCCATCGTGCCCGGATACTTCTCCGACAGGATCGTGCGTCGTTCGCCGGCGGCCACGCCCGCGCCGTCCGCGCCGATGACCGTGTAAGCGACGACCTCGTCGCCCGCCTTGAGCCCTGTGCGTCCCTCCGGCTCCTCCTCGAGCACGCCGCACACATCGGTGCCGAGGATCATCGGCGTCATGTCCGCGGACAATCCCACTCCTTTGAGTGACCAGACGTCGTGATGGTTGACCGAGACGGCGCGCGTCCTGATGCGCGTCCACCCGTACGGCAGCCGCGGCGTCGGTAATTCGCCCACCGCGAGCGCCTCGAGAGGATGCTGCGGATTGATGTCCTGTGCGTATACGGCCCTCATCGCCGCTCCTTACATCCGTTCGGGCGTCCACGTCGTCCGCCCGCCAACCGTCATTCTAACGCGTCGCGGGCCGCCTCGAGGCTGGCACACTATAATATGGTTCCCGGGGGCGCACACCCGCGTCCATCGAACGCAAGCGTAAGGATCTGATCAGGCTCATGACCGGCGACATTCTGGCGAACATGCATGCACCCGAGGACGTCAAAAGGCTCAGCGGGGACGAACTGGATGCCCTGTGCGCGCAGATCCGCGATACGCTCGTCGATTTCGGCAAACGCCACGGCGGCCATATCGGCTCGAATCTGGGTCTTGTGGAGGCGAGCGTCGCGTTGCACCGCGTCTTCGAATCACCCTTCGACAAGATCGTCTTCGACGTCTCCCACCAGAGCTATGTGCACAAGATGCTGACAGGGCGTGCGCCGGCGTTCCGCGATCCGTCGCTGTTCGACACGGTGACCGGTTTCACGAATCCGGACGAAAGCGAACATGACCTGTTCGTGCTGGGGCATACCGGCACGTCGATCTCGCTCGCCTGCGGTCTGGCGAAGGAGCGTGACATGCGCCGGGCGGCGGGGCTCGCGCCACAGACGAACAACGTCGTCGCCGTCATCGGCGACGGCGCGCTGAGCTCGGGCGTCGCCTTCGAGGGGCTCAACAACGCTGCCGAGCAGGGCGGCAACCTGATCGTCGTCTTCAACGACAACGAGATGTCGATCGCGGACAACCACGGCGGCATGTACGCGACGCTCGCCGAGATGCGCGCCTCACACGGTCGCTGCGCCATGAACCTGTTCCGGGCGTTTGGTCTCGACTACCGTTACGTCGAGGACGGCAACGATGTGCATGCGCTCGTGCGCGCCTTCGAGGACGTCAAGGACATCGACCATCCGATCGTGCTGCACATCCATACGACGAAAGGCCTCGGCATGGACGCCGAGGACGCCGCGCACGGCATCAGGGAGGGCCGTTGCGAAGCCAACCACTGGCAGCCGCCGATGAGCGACGCCGACAAGCCGCTCGGCGCGCGCAAATACTACGGACAGCTGGCGATGGAGGCGCTTGAGCGGCGCTTCGACGCCGAGCCGGGACTCGTCGTCATCTCGCCAGCGACGCCCGGATCGAACGGCATCACGCAGCGTTTCCGCGCGAACGCCGGCGCGCACTACGTGGACACCGGCATCACCGAGGAGCATGCGGTCGCGTTCGCCGCGGGCATCGCACAGGCGGGCGGGCGGCCGGTCGTCGCCACGTCGGCGACGTTCTTCCAACGCACCTTCGACCAGTTGCAGCAGGAGGTCGCGATCAACGGCGAGCCGGTGACGCTGCTGTCCTTCGGCGGCGGTGTATCCGACGCCGACAACACGCATTCGGGCGCCTTCGACATCACGATGTTCGGCAACATCCCCGGCCTGCGCTGCCTTGCGCCGACGTCGCGACGCATGTTCCTCGACATGCTCGCATGGTCGACGTCGCCGGCGAATACGACGCCGACATTGATCCGCGTGCCCGGCGCGGCGATCCTCGACGCCGAACGCGCGGGTCTTCTCGACGCTGATGCGACCGCCAAGCCGCAGCGCACCGACGCGGACGCCCCGTGGAGCGGCTACCGCATCGCACATGACGGTCGTGACGTGGCCGTGCTTGGCCTCGGCAACGCGTATCCGACGGCGAAGGCGGTCGTCGACGCGCTCGCCGACAGCGGCAAGAACGACGGCGGCATCGACGCGACGCTAATCGACCCATTGCAGTTCTCGACGCTCGACGAACGCACGCTCACAGCGCTCGCGTCGCGCCATGACGTCGTCGTCACGCTCGAGGACGCGCAGCTCGAAGGCGGGTGGGGGCAGAAGGTCACCGCCTTCTACGCGAACGAGATGCCCGACGCGCGCATGCATGTGCTCAACTTCGGCGCCGACAAGGAATTCACCGACCGCACGCCGCTCGCCGAACTCGACTCGCGCTACGGGATGACGGTCGAGGCGATCGTCGCGCGCATCCGCGGGCTGCCGCGCACGGCGTGAGCCGGGCCGAGCCGGGATGATCAGGAAGCGCGCCGCGATGTGAGACGACGGGCGCGCGCCGCGGTGCCGTGCGCGCCGGGTCGGCGTACAGTGGGACACGCAGCAAACCACCCGTCCACATCATTGCGGAGGTAACAATGACAGCCAGCAAGCCCGAAGTGGCCGTGATCATGGGATCGGCCAGCGACTGGGAGACGATGAAGCACGCCTGCGAGATGCTCGAGCGCTTCGGCGTGCCGTATCTCAAGCGGGTCGTCTCCGCGCATCGCACGCCCGAACTCATGGGTGAGTTCGCGCACGCGGCGCGCACCGACGGCATCAAGGTCATCATCGCCGGCGCGGGCGGCGCGGCGCATCTGCCGGGCATGGTCGCCGCGCAGACGACGTTGCCGGTCATCGGCGTGCCGGTGCAGTCGCACGCGCTGTCCGGCTGGGATTCGCTGCTGTCGATTGTGCAGATGCCCGGCGGCATCCCGGTCGCCACGACGGCGATCGGCAAGTCGGGCGCGACGAACGCCGGACTGCTCGCCGTGAGCATGCTCTCGATGAACGACGCGGCGCTCGCGCAGGCGCTCGACGACTACCGCGAGGAACTCAAGAAGAAGGTGGACGAATCCAATGCCAAGCTTGTCTGAGGAAACCGCGGGACGCACGACCATGCTGGCGCCGGGGGCCACAATCGGCATCGTCGGTGGTGGTCAGCTCGGCCGCATGATGGCATTGTCCGCCAAATACATGGGATTCCGCGTCGGCACGCTCGACCCGACCGAGGACTGCCCGACCGCGCAGGTCGCCGACTTCCAGATCGTCGCCGACTATGACGACACGGCGGCGATCCGCGAACTCGCCGAACGCAGCGACGTGCTCACCTACGAATTCGAGAACGTGGACGCCGACGCGCTCGACGCGGTGCGCGACCGCGTCGCGATCCCGCAGGGCACCGACCTGCTGCGCGTGACGCAGAACCGCGTCGCCGAGAAGACCTTCATCAACGACCACGGCATCGCCACGGCGCCGTGGGCGCCGGTGAACAGCCGCGCCGAACTCGACGCCGCGCTCGAACGGATCGGCTATCCGGCCGTGCTCAAGACGGCCGAAGGCGGCTATGACGGCCACGGGCAGATCGTGCTCAAGAACGCCGACGACCTCGCGCGCGTGTGGGACGACGAGGACTTCCCGCCGTCGATCCTCGAAGGATTCGTCGACTTCGACTACGAGGCATCGATTCTCGTGAGCGGCAACGGCGAGGACTACGTGACCTTCCCGGTCGTGCGCAACATCCATTGCGACAACATCCTGCACAAGACGATCATGCCGGCGCCGATGGATGACGACATGGCGGCCCGTGCGCGCGAACTGGCCGTCGCGCTCGCCGAAGGTTTCGCGTTGGCGGGCACGCTCGCGATCGAACTGTTCGTGTGCGCCGACGGCTCGCTCATCGTCAACGAGCTCGCACCGCGTCCGCACAACTCCGGCCATTACACGATCGAGGCGTGCGACTTCGACCAGTACGACCTGCATGTGCGCGGCATCTGCGGATGGCCGCTCGCGCAGCCGCAGGCGCTCACGCCGGCCGCCGTCATGGTCAACGTGCTCGGCCAGCACGTCGCACCGACGCGCGCGGCGATCGCCGACCATCCCGAATGGCATGTGCACGACTACGGCAAGGCCGAGGCGAAGCACAACCGCAAGATGGGGCACATCACCGTGCTGACCGACGACGCGGAACGCACCGTCGCCGAACTCGACGCGACCGGCTGCTGGGCTGACATCACCAACCGCTGAGCGAGACGCGGGACGTGCACGTTTCGTGTGCATCGCGCGCCGTCGGGAATCGGCGGGCCGGAAGATCGGTAGGAATCATAGGCGTCCGTGGACGCGACGGGCATCGGCTTTGTCGCACGGGACGCCGCTTGGGAAGGAGCACAACGACCGTATGCGCAACACACGGCAGAAGGACGTGATCCGCGAATCGCTCAAGGGGGCGGATGGATTCGTCTCCGCCCGCAGTCTGCACGAACAGCTCGAGGAGGCCGGCGAACACATCGCCCTGGCCACTGTCTACCGTCAGCTCAACGCGATGGAGGAGCAGGGCCTTGTGGACACCGTGCGCATGAACGGGCAGCAGCTGTTCCGCCTGTGCGGCGACGACAGCCATCACCACCACCTCGTGTGCGTCTCGTGCGGCCGGACCGTTCAGATCGATCCGCCGAGCGAACAGTGGTTGAGGAAGGTCGCCGATTCCCACGGCTTCACGATCGAATCCCACACGCTCGAGGTCTTCGGCTTGTGCGCCGAATGCCGCGAGCGTCAGGCCACCTCATCGGACGCCGACGAGGCCGATCAGGCCGACTAGAGAGAGCGAAGGGCCGCGCACGAACGTTCGTGCGCGGCCCTTCGCATATCCGCTGTGCGCGGTTGCGGTGTTATTGCTGATTTGGCTGTTTCGGCTGCTTCAGCGACATCGTATCCTGCTTCGGCGCCTGCGGACGATCGTCCTTTGCAGGCGCAGCCTGCTGCGCGGGCGCGTCGTCCTTCTCAGCTCCAGTCTCCTTCGCTGCACCCTCCTTCTTCGCTGCGTTTGTCTTCGCTGCGTCCTTCTTCGGCTTGAACGTGGAGAGCATGCCGAGGGCGCCGCGGAACGTGAGCGTCGGCAGATAGGCGCGCACGATCGCGATGCCGAGGTTCGCGAGTAGCGCCGAATCCGGGTAGCAGATGTAGACCGGATGCTCGGAGGGCTGGAACTTCTTCTTGAAGTTGTACAGCGACCTGAAGCCGTAGGCGGGTTCGAGCAGGTCGGCGACGAGCGCGAGCGAATGCTGGAGCATGACGGTGCCGTCGATGTTCGTGTCGTCGTCCGGTTTCGCCTCGGACGCATCGTGCAGTCCGGTCAGCGGCGCCGCCGACAGCGAGATGAAGTCGACCTTCTCGTCAGGATGCTCCTCATCCCAGTCGTGCATGCGCTGCGCCATGCGCGCGATGAGGAACTCCATGATGCCGTTGTAGCTGCCGGGACGGTAGCGCATGAAATCAAGCGTCCATCCGGCGATGTGTCCGTCGCGCCACGTCGGCAGCCAGCTCGTGACCGCCTGCACGACGCCGTCGACGTCGATCGCGTAGAGGATGCGCACGCGCGGATCCTTGAGTTCCTCGACGCCGCCGAGCGTGAACTTCATCTCGGGCAGCGCCTTGCCTTGTGACCACTGTTCGGAGATCTCCTGGATCTGCGTCTGCACGTCGGCCGGCGCGTCCTCGTAGGTGCTCATCTCGTCGGTGATGCCTTCGCGCTTCGCCTTGTTGATCGCGGTGCGCACATCCTGCCATTTCTTGCCGGTCGTCTTCCAGCTCTGTGGGTCGATGACCATCTCGTCGCCGACCATGATCGAATGCCAGCCGAGCGTCGCCAGATGGTCGCGCGCCGGCTGATGGACGGCGTAGAACACCGGCGACCACGAATGGTCGCGGCAGAAGCGCGCGAACTCGTCGAGGTCGCTCATCCACTCCTCGGGGTCGCCGAAGGGGCCGGTCGTCGTCAGCGCGATGTGGTTGAGCACGCGATAGGCGACGGCCGAACGGCCGGTCGGCGAAATCCAGTACTCGTTGCCCTCCCACGTCGTCATGAAGCTCATTGATTCGCCGCCGTGCTCGACGAGCTCCTCGGCGCGCGCACGAGCCTTCCTGTCGTAGTCGATCGTCGCGTTGAGCCATGCGAAGGCGACGACGACGAAGACGACCCAGAACACGATGCCGACGCCCTGGTAGACGAGGGAGGCGATAGGCGTGTCCGGCATGAAGGCCAACCGCGTGTTCGTCAGGAAGCCTATCGGCAGGAACCGGCCGGGCAGTTCGGCGAGCAGCACGCGCAGGCCCGGACGCGGTGTGAAATCGCCGGGACGCGTCAGGCCGAAGATCAGATAGACGGCCGCGCATGCCACGAAAGTCGCGCCGAGCACGATCAGACCGATGCGCAGCGGACGCGCCTTCGTGCGAATCGAGAAGTCCGGCAGTTTCGCGATGATCGCGATGGCGTACAGCAGCGGCACGAGCGTGTTGACGAGGCACGTCTCGATCGCGCGCCCCGAGAACGCCGTGGCCGAGCTACCGAGCGCGAAGGGCATCACCAAGTAATAGCTGACGGTGATCACGCTCGACGCCAGATAGAAGACAATGCTGCACACTGCGGCCGTGCGGCGGCCCAGATAGACGCCCCAGGCGAGCGCGAGCATGACGAGCAGCGGCAGCACCGAGCGGATCAGGTCGCCGGTCATGCTTGCGCGCATAAGCTCGTACTGCCGGAAGCAGCCGCTCGTGACCTGTCCGTGCATGCAGCTCGCGAGCTTGCCGGTGTTGACCGAGCCGGGGCTGAGCACCCATGCGAGTCCGGTGAGCGGACCCGCATGCGAGCGCGACGTGGCGGCTACGATCGGGCCGAGCGCGAGCACGGCGCCGATTGCGCCGAGGATGCGGCGCGTCTCGGACGAGCTGCTGTACTGCCAGTGCCACGCCTCGTCCTCAATCGGCGGCCCGGCCATCGCGCGGCCGATGAGTTGGCCGGCGACGGCGGCGACGAGCATGCAGTAGTCGCCTGGGTTGCCGCCGTAGAGCAGCACGACGAGGATCGCCGTGTAGCCGATCAGCCGGATGCGCCGACGCCACAGCTGATAGGCGAAGGCCGTCGACGCGAACAGCGCGCCGATGACGAGCACGAGCGGCGAGAGCGTGAACGGGACGTGGTAGATGATCGCGTTGTCCTGCAGCAGCGTGTTGAAGCCTGCGCATAGCAGCAGGCCGAAGCCGATGCCGACGACGGCGCTCGTCAGGCTCGCGCCGACCGTGCGCCACACGCCCATCATCGGTTCGGCGATGCACAGCATGCACAGAATCAGCAGCGCCTCGACGACAAGCTGGAAGACGCTGCGTGTGAGCACAAGCGACGGCATCAGCCTCGCGAGGTCGAAGGCGCCGAGCGTCGTGCGCATCGACGCGTACGGCAGCGTGCGGTGCTGCACCGCATACCACAGCCACCAGCACAGGTTGACGACGACGAAGGCGAAGGTCGTCCACAGCGCGAACCGCTGCTCGTGCGCCCACCGTCGCAGGTCATGGCCGAGCTGGGCGCCCACCCCGCCGTCGTCATGCGGCCGTCGCGCCGCCGTTGCGCCGTTCATTGCAGCACCTCGATTCCCGGATTCGTCTCCATCCGCTCTTCCTTCCGTTGCCGTCGCTCGTCGGTGCCGGCCTCGCCGTCCCGACCCCCGCCGACGTCCAGTCCCATCCGGTCGCACAGCCACGGCAGCGCGACCGCGAGCGTCTCGTTGACCGCCCGCCAGTCATGCCCCGCGTCCTTGACCTTGATCTCGACGACCTTCCATCCGGCTTTTTTCGCTTCCTCACCAATCGTAGCGATGTTGGCCGTCGAGACGACGTCCTTTTCTCCGGCCGCCAGAATCATCGTCTGGTTCGACGGCGCGTGCGCGCGCAGTGCGTTGACGGGCACCTGTCGCTCGTAGGCGGCCCGATCGCCGCCGAAATAGCGTTCGACCATCTGTTCGACGCTACCGTCCGTCGGCGCGATCTCGCCGTCCACGGCGAGCACGTTGCCATACAGTTCCGGATGGTTCGGGCCGATCTGCGTCGAACAGGTGCCTCCTTGCGAGAAGCCGCCGATCGTCCACTCGTCCGGATTCTCACTCACCGGCAGGTTGCGCCGGATCCAGTCGGGCACGTCGCGCGTCAGGTAGGTCTCCGCCTTGCCCCATCGGGTCGTGTCCGAACACAGCGAGTTGCGCGAGGCCGCCGTGTTCTGGTCGGGGGAGACGACAATCGGCGCCAGACCGTCATGTTTGTTCGCGTACCGCGTCAGGTCGGCGATTGTGTCGCTCGCCGTGAAGAAACGCGTCGGACTGCCCGGCTGGCCGGCGAGCATGACCATGACCGGCAGCTTCGGCGGCCGTTTCGCGAGCGCCGCCGGCGGCAGCCACACGAGTCCCTTGCGCGCGCGGAACTTCGACGCCGGGTTCGGGATGTCCACCGACAGCAGCTTGCCTTCCTTCGCCGGCGTCACCTCGCCGGCGTCGACCTGCTTGGCCCATGCGTCGACGCTGACCGTGTCGAGTGAGATGTGCAGCGTCGAGATGTGCGGATAGGGCGAATAGTCGACGAGCGAACCGATCGTCTGGTATTCGCCGTAGATCGCGTTGACGCGCACGCCGGTGGCGACGAACGTCAACGGCACCATGACGATCGCGAGCGCGCGCCGCCAGCCGCGCGTGCCGATGGCGGCGGCGACGAAGAAGCCGAGCAGCAGGAATCCGACGGCGCAGGCGATGATGACGTCCCGTCCCAGTTCGACGCCGAAGAGCACGATGCCGTTCGAGACGAACCAGACGGCGGCGCCGCCGACGAGGCCGCAGATGAGCGCGACGAGCCCTTGTCGGGCGAGCGCGCGGCGGTGTGTCCGGTCCGATTGCGCGATGATGAGCGTGGCGAGTCCGAGCGCGACGAGCGCCCAGAACAGGATCGGGAACCATCCGCGCGTGATGCGGATCGCGTAGAACCCTTCCCATGCGGTGGCGCAAGCCATGATCGTCCTCCCATCGGTGGCGGCTGCAACATCCTTCGACGCCCGCGTGCGGGCGGTACACACTGTAACGGCGCCGTCGGGTGGCGCGCCGACGATTCGCCGCATCGCTGAACCGGGCGCCCGATGCCGCCGGCTCATCGCACAGCGGATTGTCAGCTTGTCGGGGGACAATGGTCGCGCCCTTTCCCGTCGGGAGACCGTACCGCCGACTCATCGCGGACGGATCGGCACTGGTGAATCCAAGAACCCAAGACATCTGGAGCGGCAAGACAGTGGACAACGAACAACGGCGAGCAGACGCCGACATCGAGGAACTGACGATCCGGACGATCGACCCGGAGCAGGCCCGCGCGATGCGTCCGCGCGGCGCACACGGCACACGCGCCGTCTGGGCGGTCGTCTACGCCGTCGTCTTCCTGCTCGCCGACTACGCGGCGCTCGCGATCATGCAGTGGGGCGTCGCGCTGACGTCGACGCGCGTGCAGCTGTCGAGCGCGAACGAGGGTCTCGGCGCGATGTGGCACAAGATGTTCACGCAGGGCAACTGCGTGCTGCTGCTCAACCTGCTGATTATCGGATTCGTCTATCTGATGTTGCTCATGGCGACGAACCGTTTCTGGGTGGCGACGCCGATCCTGCTGTCCGTGGCCGCCGTCATCGCCGCTGCCGAAAAGATGAAGATCGCGACGCGGTACGAGGCGATCCTGCCTTCCGACCTCAACTTCCTTGGCGGCAACACCGGCGACCTGATGAAGTTCCTGCCGCCCGAGGCGGGCGGCATCATTGCCATCGCCGCCGCGATCATCGTCGTCTCGATCGTGGTCGCCGTCGTCTGTTGGCGTCTCGACCCGCGCCGCGGCGCGCTCATCGCCGGCGGCAACAAGGCCGTCGGCGCCTGCACGCGCATCCTGCTCATGCTGCTGCCCGCGCTTGCCGTCGCCGGCTACGCGCAGTCCGTCGGCAGTGTCGGCTCGTGGGGATACCACGTCTCGCGCGGCATGGGTGACAAGCCGTCGATGTGGGATTCCGTCTACGACGCGCAGCGCAACGGCGTCGTCGTCTCGTTCCTGCGGCAGGTCGATCCGAAGGTCATGGACATGCCCGCCACGTACAGCAAGGAGACGATGGACGAGGTCGCGGCGCGCTACGCGAAAGAGGCGGCGGCGATCAACGAGAAGAGGACGCATTCGCTCGACGACAGCACCGTCGTCTACGTGCTGTCCGAATCGTTCTCCGACCCCACGCGCGTGCCCGGCGTCGAACTCAACAAGGATCCGATGCCCGACATCCGCAAGATCAAGGGGGAGACGACGAGCGGCCTGATGCTGTCGTCCGGCTACGGCGGCGGCACCGCGAACCTCGAATACATGGGACTGACCGGCATGAGCATGGTCAACTTCGACGCGTCGCTGACGAGCCCCTACCAGCAGCTCGTGCCCGGCGCATGTTGGACGCCGAGCGTCAATCAGCTGTGGGGGCCGCCGAGCAACTCGATCGGGCTGCATCCGTATGAGCCGAGCATGTACTCGCGCGAGACGAACTACAAGAAGCTTGGCTTTTCGCATTTCTACGCGCTCAAGGGCGAGGACATCATCGCGCATCAGGACAAGATCGACGATTCGCCGTACGTCTCCGACGAGGCGACCTACAAGAGCACCGTCGAGGAGATCCGCAAGAGTGACGGCAACCAGTTCCTGCAGGTCATCACGATGCAGAACCACATGCCGTACAACGACTGGTACAAGGACAACGAGTTCGAGGTCACCGACGCGGCCGGCTCGGACAAGCCGCTCACCGACAAGGAGAAGAAGTCGATCCGCACCTACGCGAAAGGCATGGAGCTGACCGACGAGGCGACGAAGGATTTCCTCGAGGAGCTCGACGGGATCGACAAGCCGATCACCGTCGTCTTCTATGGCGACCACCTGCCCGGCATCTACTCGACGGCCGGCGCGGACGCGAAGAACTCGATCGGGCTGCATCTGACCGACTACTTCATCTGGTCGAACAAGGCGTCATGGAGCCACGACACGAAGATCGAGGACAGCGCGTACACGTCGCCGAACTTCTTCATCGCGCAGGCCGCCGAACAGATGAACGCGAAGGTCTCGCCGTACATCGGCTTCCTCACGCGCATGCACGAGCATGTGGCCGCGATGGAGCCGCCCGTCGTCAACACGATCCAAGGCTGGGACCGCATTCCCGAAGGGCAGGCGATCTACCTCAACGAGGACGGCGAGCCGATGAACTACGCGGACATGGACGCCGCCACGAAGCAGCTGCTCGCCGACTACCGTCTCATCCAATACGACATCACGGCCGGCGCGAACTACCTCAAGGACACCGATTTCATGACGTTGCCGAAGTGAGACCGGCCGCCCCGCGCGGCGTCGCCGGTATGCACATCACGATCCCCTGACATTTTACCCAGAGTAAAATCTCGGGGGATTTTGTTGTCATCGTCTATTCTTGTAGTTGGTAAAACGTTTTACCGACGTGGTGATGATGTGATGCACGGATAGATAAGCCTGTGCGCATCGCCGCTGAGATTGGATTCAAAGGAGAATACCATGGGAAAGAAGATCATCCTCGACTGCGATCCCGGGCATGACGACGCCGTGGCCATCCTGCTCGCCCTCGGCAACCCCGCGATCGACTTGCTGGGCGTGACCACCGTCGGCGGCAACCAGAGCCTCGACAAGGTGACCTACAACGCCCGCGCCGTCCTGGAGAAGGCGCATGCCGTCGATGTGCCGGTGCACATGGGCTGTGGACGCCCGCTCATCCGCGAGCCCGAAGCCGCCGCGACGATCCACGGCCAGAGCGGACTCGACGGCGTCGAGCTGCCGGTGCCGAGCCGCCCGCTCGACGAAGGACACGCCGTCAACTGGATCATCGACACGATCATGTCCAACCCGCCGCAGACGATCACGCTCGTGCCGACTGGCCCGTTGACGAACATCGCGATGGCGGCCCGCCTCGAACCGCGCATCGTCGAACGCGTCAAGGAGGTCGTCCTGATGGGAGGCGGCTACCATGTGGGCAACTGGAGCGCCGTCGCCGAATTCAACGTGAAGGTCGACCCCGAAGCTGCGCACATCGTGTTCAACGAATCCTGGCCCATCACGATGGTGGGTCTCGACTTGACGCATCAGGCGCTGTGCACGCCCGCCGTGCAGCGGCGCATGGAGGACCTCGGCACCGATCTCGCATCCTTCGTCAGCGGGCTCATGGACTTCTTCCGCGCCTCCTACCGCGAGAATCAGGACTTCGTCGATCCGCCGGTGCACGATCCGTGCACGGTCGCGTACCTCATCGACCCCACCGTCATCACGACGCGGCGCTGCCCGGTGGACGTGGAGATCCACGGCGACCTCACCCTCGGCATGACCGTCGCCGACTTCCGTGGCGCCGAGCCGCCCGCCGAGCAATGCCACACGCAGGTCGCCGTCCATCTGGACGTCGAGAAGTTCTGGAACCTCGTTATCGACGCCATCAAGGCGCTCGGCTGAACCGGGCGCAAGCCCAAAGGGATCAACGAAGATTCAACGAAAGAAGCATCCATCATGTCCACATCGACGAAGCCCGTCGCACCCGTGAAGAACAACGGCGACGGCAAATCCATCGTCGCGCTCATGGTCGCGCTCATGGCGGCCATCTTCGCGTTCCAGCTCAATGCGTCCATGCTGTCCCCGGCGCTCACCACAATGGCCAATCAGCTGCGCAGCGACGACGCCCAGATAGGCATGACACAGACGGTGTTCTTCACCGCGTGCGCCGTGTTCTCACTGTTCCTGCCGCGACTGGGCGATCTTGCAGGACGCAAGAAGGTGCTCATCGGCATGCTCGCGCTCACCGGCATCGGCTGCTGCATCTCGGCGCTCGCCGTCAACGTGCCGATGCTGATGGTGGGACGCGTCATCCAGGGCGTCGCAGGCCCGGTCGTGCCGATGACACTGCTCATGCTGCACGCTCGCGTCACCGACGATGCGCACTATGCGCGGCTTATGGCCATCCTGACCGCCGTCAACGGCGGCATCGGCGGCGTCGACGCGCTGCTCGGCGGCTGGCTCGCCGGCCACTTCGGCTTCCGCTCGATCTTCTGGGTGATGGCGGGCGTCGCGCTCCTCGCGATCATCCTCGTCTGGCTCTTCGCCACCGAAAGCCGCGCGCAGGAGAGCGAGAAGATGGATTGGCTTGGCGTGCTGCTGCTGTCCGCGGCCTTCCTCGCCGTCTATCTCGCCATCGACCAGATCCAGAAGCTCGCCGGCGCCAACTGGTGGCTCGTAGCGATCGAGCTCGTCGCCGGCGCCGCGCTGTTCATCGGCTTCTGGCATGTCGAGAACCATAAGAAGAATCCGATGGTCGCCACCAAGTACCTCAAGCAGCGCCGCACCTGGGGCCTGCTGCTCACCACGCTGCTGACGATGACCGGTGTCTTCGCGATCATGAACGGCATCGTCCCGGCGCTTGCGCAGGACACGCAGTTCGGCGCGGGCATCTCCACCGACACCGTCTCGCTGTTCACGCTGACCCCGTACGCGCTTGTCGGTCTGGCCTTCGGCCCCGTCGCCGGTGTGCTCGCATCCAAGCGCGGATACCGCTTCGTGCTGCGCGCGGGTCTCGTCGTCTCCGCGATCGCGATGGTCTTCGGTATCTTCGTCTGCCACGGCCCCGCGATCTGGAACCTCATCGTCCTGTCGGTCGTGCTCGGCGTCTCGTATGCGGGCACCGCGAACATCATGCTCAACGGACTGGGCATCGTGCTTTCCCCGGAGGACAATCCCGGCTACCTGCCCGGACTGAACGCCGGCGCATTCAACCTGGGAGCCGGATTGAGCTATGCGGTGCTGTACGGACTGCAGAAGGCGTTCACGGCATCCGGTGGCGCGACCTTCGGGTACATGGCGTCGATGGTCGGAGGCATCATCCTGCTCGCCCTCGCCCTCGCCTGCTCGTTCCTGATCCCCAAGCCGCAGCAGGAGTAGCAATCCGACGCGGCCTATGACGCGGTTGCCGGCGGTCATGCCGCCGGCAACCGCGTCTGCATTGTGTCGGGCAGGAGGGCTGCGATGGTTATAGGCGGTGCTTGAAATAGGCGAAGAGGTCGCGCTCGCGCACGCACAGCGCGCCGGCCGTGGCCCCGGCGAGGGCACCCAAAGCGGCGGCGAGCATCGGGCGCAGCGTCAGAACGACGATCTGCTGCGGCGCGGAACCCGCCCACAGATGCATGACGGACAACGGCAACGGCAGACACAGCACGGTCGCCGCGAACGTCCAGCTGGTCGTCTCCAGCATCATCTGGAGCACAAGCGCCGTTTTCGGTACGCCGCAATGCAACGCGGACGCCAATTCGAGACGCCGCGTCCACACGGCGACGAAGCCCAGCGCCAATGCGACGCCTCCGGCCAGCGCGGGCATCCACGCCGTTGCGCGAGATGAGAACAACGTGGAGGAATCAAGCCGGGCTCCGAACCTTGTGTTGAGCTGCCGTACGGTGGGGCGGTTGTCCCTGTCGTCGGACACGGTGCCGACGCTGAGCAGCGCCAATGATTCGATCGAATCGGGGACGGGCCATGTCTTCACCAGGCATTCGTCGAATACGCCGTCCCGGGGCACCGGCTGCACGACGGCATAGGTTGCATTGGAGCTGCGTCCGTCCTCGGGGGAAGGGTAGACCCCGGCGATTGTCGCCGGTGTGTCGTCGGCGAGCCTCGCCGTCTGCCCGCTTGCCAGGCCGAGCGTCTCGGCAGCCTGACCGGACGGCCAGATGCCGCTCGATTCGGAGCCGGTAAGCGCGCGTGTATCGCGGCTGTTCGCGGAGGCCAGCGCCTGCACCGCGCCCGGCGTCGCCTCCAGCAGCGGCAGCGACGTGGAGGGGAGTACGGCGAACGATATGCGCGTCTCGGCGGTCCGGATCGCGCCGGCGGCATGCACTCCCGGGACGTCGGCGAGCGACTCGCAGGATCGCGCGTCGATGCGGCCGGGATACTCCACGACGTAGGTCGAGGCCCCCGAGGAGACGTAGTCGTCGATGCGTTCGCCGATCGAGCGCAGTTGGAACAGCTCAGCACCTGCGGCGGCGAGCATGATGGCCATAAGCGCCGCCGCGTACAGCAACGCATGCGTCGTGCCGGTAAGGATGTCGCGCATGGCTTCGCTGGTCACGCCGCGCAGCCGCATCTGCGCTCGCTGTGCCCAACTGTGCCCGTTCCGTGCTGCGCTCATTGGTAGTCCCTCAGATCGATCACGTCGGTGCATGCGTCGCGGGTATCTGGATCGTGGGTGGCGATGACGACGATGACGCCGGATCGGCCCAACGCGTGAAGATGGTCGTTCACTTCCTTCGCGGTGTGCCGGTCGAGCTGCGCGGTCGGCTCATCCACAAGCAGCAGCTGGGGTGCGGTGGCGATGCCTCGAGCGAGCATCAGACGTTGCGCTTCGCCGCCGGACAGGTCGCAGAACCTGCGCATGGCAAGGGATTTGAGTCCAAAAGCGGCAAGCAGCGCAAGCGCGTGGCGGTTCGCCGCCTCGCGACGCTCGCCGCGTGCGATGAACGGCAATGTCATATGATCGAGAGCGCTACGGTACGCGACGCCGTGCGGGTTCTGCTGCACCCAATGCAGCTGTTCGCAATGCACACGTTCGACGCTTCCCTCCAACGGCGTGATCCATCCGGCGATGATCGAAAGCAACGTGGATTTGCCTGAGCCGGACGGTCCGATCAATGCATAGACGTGACCTGCGTCCAATCGGCGTGTGAGGCCATGGAACAGCATGTCCGCACCATCATGACCTCCGTGGCTCGCATGGAAGGCGTGGCCCACATCGTGCAACAGGACCGTTGCGTCCATTGTGTTCGCCGCGTTCATCGGCAACTCACCGTCTTGTCGGCGGGCACGTCAACATGCTCCAATGTGCCTGATTGCGGGGAGACCATCGATCTTCCCAGCTGCGAGGCCACGATCGTCACCTGCTGTGGCCTGCCGTCGACGGTCACGCAGCCCTTCCCGCTGCTTACACCGGTCAGTGCGGACGGAGGAACGATCGATACTGCGCGCGGTTCTGCCAGCGACCACTGATAGATGACGTCGACGGACGAGCCGTCTGCTGCGGCGGATTGCTGTGGTGATGCGCCCGAGGACGACGATGCCGAAACGCCCGATCCGCTGCCGGAGAGCATCGACTGGTATTCGCGGCTCGCCGCGATTGCGTTGAGGAAAGCCGGATCGTTCATCTGTGTGACATCGTCGTCTATTTCGAAGGTCTTGTCGGATATCGTCACCGTGCGTTTACCCGCCGCCGGCTGCCCGTCCGCATTTTCGGGAGTACGGATGATTGCGACGTTGGTGATGATCGGGGCGGTTTGTGCGATGTTGTCTCCTGCATGGACCTGCGCGCCGACTCGCACCGGGCATTGACGGATTGTCATCGCACTGGCGGGTTGCCACAGAATCTGAGCTGGATTGAAGCTCCATCCGTTGTCCGCCGTGATGAGGGGAGCCCCGGTCTTCTCGGCGAGCGCGTTGAACGCGGCGATGGAGTCGGAGGAGAACGTATCCGTATCGGGGGCCGCATATCCAAGGTCACGTAGTGCGTCATGCAACGAGCGCACATCGTTTCCCTGCGTGCCGATGGCGAGCGGCCGGTACAACGGGATGCTGGTATGCAGCGACAGCACGGCATGATCGTTGATGGAGAACATCGACGTTCCCGAATGCAATGCGGCGCCGGCGGTGCAGGTGGAGGAGGTGAGCGTCCCGTCCTGCGGCATCTGCAATGTCGAAGCGCTGCTTTGGGTGAGACGGAAGGTCACGGCGCGCCGATCGTCGAAGACGCCGTCCTCGACGGTCATCGTGCCGGCTGTCGCCTTCGAGTCAAGGTCCTTGGGAGGGATGGGGCGTATGAGAAGCAATGCAAGTCCCATGCCGATGGCGAGCATGACCGCGCAAAGCAACACGATGACTGACATGCTGATGCGCGGCGTGTGGCGCATGCTCCTTGGGTGCGTGTGATTGTTCATGGGGATGGCTTCTCTCGTGATGTTGCGAATTCGGCCTTATGCGTTGGGGTTGGCGTTGCAGGCCCAGTAGGCGGGTGATTTCTCGGCGTCGTAGTCGGCACGTTGCTCGTTGAAGTATTTGCCGAAATACTCGTCGTCGAGGTTGGGGTCGGTGACGATGCGCTTGTAGTCGTCGGCGGTCATTGTCTGGTCGGCAATATCATGACGCTTGAGGCAGGCGACAAGCGCCTCCACGGAATCGGAGTCGGGATCTTGCCCATCGAGCTGATGCAGCTGCTCTACATAAGGCAACGCAGTGTCGGCGACACATTCTTGTATGTATTCATCTATTTGATCGACGCTGACTCCGGGAGGAAAACGTTCACTTCTTCTGCCGTCCGTTCCCTCGTATTCCACGGTGGCGCCCTTCTCCCCGAGGCAGTCGGCATACATCTGTCTTACCTGATCAAATTCCGCATCGGTAATATGCTCATCGATGAGCATCTTTCGTACGACATCGGATTGTGTCATATCGTATGCTTTTTGAAAAGTGACGGAATTTGCTCCCGTGAACGTGACATCGTTCTTGTCGAAATTGACTGGTTGTGCGGATTGTGATTGGCCGCAACCTGCCAGTATGGCCGCAACGCATAATGCTGAGAGTAAGGCAATCATCTTCCTCATCGCTATCCCCGTTTCTTCATTGAAGCTTTGGGACATCATGGATGAAGCGTTGAGGTTCTGTCCATCACTGTGCACATTTTGGGTATGGGATTGTATGGTGAGGCCATTGAGATATGTGGTGGAATGACATAAATGCCGAAGATCATGTTGGATGACGGAACCGTGCATGACGTGTAGCCGGCTCGAACGAATAGCGGGGCGGCATCATCGATGCCGCCCCGTGCTATGAAGATGGTATTAGGTGCCGTCAGCCCTTGAGCGCCTTCGCGCCGATGTCGTGACGGTAGAACATGCCGGTCGTGTCGGCGCCGTCGAGGATCGCGTAGACCTTGCGCTGCGCCTCGGCGAGCGTCGGCGCCGAGGATTCGACGAGCAGCACGCGGCCGGAGTTCGCGACGAGGCCGTCACCGTCGCGCGCGACGCCCGCGTAATAGACGTGCGAGTCGGCGTCGACGTGCAGCTCGGGGATGCGCGCGCCCTTGACGACGTCGTTCGGATAGCCGTCGGAGGCGAGCACGACGCCGAGCGTCGCGTTGTCCTCGTCCCACGTGAACTCGGGCGTCTCGCCGTTGAGGATCGCGTCGATCGCAGTGCCGAGATCGCTCGTGAGCTTCGGCAGCACGACCTCGGTCTCCGGGTCGCCGAAGCGTGCGTTGAACTCGATGACCTTCGGGCCGTCAGCGGTCGCGATGAGGCCGGCGTAGAGGATGCCGGTGAATGGCGTGCCGTCCTGCGCCATCGCCTCGACGGTCGGCTTGACGATCGTCGAGATCGCCTCGTCGATGACGTCCTGGCCGATCTGCGGAACCGGGCTGTAGGCACCCATGCCGCCGGTGTTCGGACCCTGGTCGTCGTCGTAGGCGCGCTTGTGGTCCTGACTGATCGGCATCGGCCAGAAGTTGGTGCCGTTGACGAAGCTCATCAGCGAGAACTCCTGACCTTCGAGGAAGTCCTCGATGACGACCTTCGCTCCGGCCGAGCCGAAACGATGGTCGACGAAGATGTCGTTGAGCGCGGCGACGGCCGTCTCTTCATCCATCGCGACGGTCACGCCCTTGCCGGCGGCCAGACCGTCCGCCTTGATGACGATCGGCGCGCCGTGCTCGTGCACGTATTCGACGGCCGGGGCGAGCTCGTCGAAGGTCCTGTAGGCGGCCGTCGGAATGCCGTAGCGCTCCATGAGCTGCTTGGCGAAGTCCTTCGAGCCTTCGATCTGCGCGGCGGCCTTGCGCGGGCCGAAGGCCTTGATGCCGGCTTCGGCGAAGGCGTCGACGATGCCGTCGATGAGCGGGACCTCGGGGCCGACGAAGACCCAGTCGTAGTCGTTGTTGCGCACGAAGTCGATGAGCGCGGCCTGATTCGACGGCGCGAGCTGCAGTGTGCGGATGCCCTCGTCGAGCTCCATGCCCGGGTTGCCCGGGGCGACGGTGACCTCTTCGACGCTGCCGCCGCGCAGCAGCGCGTCGGCGATCGCATGCTCACGCGCACCGGAACCGATGACCAAAACCTTCATGTCTCTTCTTTCTTCGGGGGAGTGGTTGAAAAAAATCGTTGGAAACAACGCAAAATCGTCGGGGGAAGACAACGCGGAAGGCCGCACGCGTGACGCGCACGGCCTTCGGATGGCTCAGACGAGCTCGACGTCCTGTCCGGACTTGTCGACGACGGCGCCGATGCGGTACGCCGCCTCGCCCGCGTGGTCGAGCAGGTTCATGACCTCGTCGACGCGGTCGGCGGGCACGGCGACGACCATGCCGATGCCCATGTTGAAGATGTTGTACATCTCCATATGGTCGACGTCGCCGGCCTTCTCGATGACGTCGAAGATCGGCGGCACCGGCCAGGCGCTCAGGTCGATGCGCGCGGCGAGGCCGTCAGGCAGCATGCGCGGCACGTTCTCGATGAAGCCGCCGCCGGTGATGTGGGCGACGCCGTGCACGAGGTCGGCCTCGAACAGCGGCATGAGCGCGTTGACGTAGATCTTCGTCGGCGTGAGCAGCACGTCGCCGAGCTCACGGTCGCCCAGCTCGGGCAGGCGCGTGTGCACCGTGTAGCCGGCCTGCTCGAAAAGCGCCTTGCGCACGAGCGAGAAGCCGTTTGAATGCACGCCGGTTGACGGCAGGCCGATGAGGACGTCGCCGGAGCGGATCGCGGAGCCGTCGACGATCTTCGCGCGCTCGACGCAGCCGACCGTGAAGCCTGCCAGATCGTATTCGTCGGCGTCGTACATGCCCGGCATCTCGGCGGTCTCGCCGCCGATGAGTGCGGCGCCGGCTTGCACGCAGCCGTCGGCGACGCCGGAGACGACCTGTTCGAGCACGGCCGGGTCGTTCTTGCCGCAGGCGATGTAGTCGAGGAAGAACAGCGGCTGCGCGCCCTGGGCGACGACGTCGTTGACGCACATCGCGACGCAGTCGACGCCGATCGTGTCGTGCTTGTCCATGAGCTTGGCGATGACGAGCTTCGTGCCGACGCCGTCGGTGCCGGAGATGAGCACCGGCTCTTTGTAGTCGAGCGAGGCGAGGTCGAAGAGACCTCCGAAACCGCCGATGCCGCTGACGACGCCCGGGCGATCCGTGCGTGCGACGTGCGATTTGATGCGCTTGACCACTTCGTAGCCGGCTTCGACGCTCACACCCGCGTCTTCATATGCTTGTGGCATGGTGACCTTCCTGTCCGCCGCGTAGATCGGCGAGTTGTTCCATTGGTGTTCGGATGGTTGATGGGATGGTCCGCGGACGCAAGGGGCGGCCTAGATGTTCGGGACCATGTATTCGGTCGGCTCGTCGGAGGCGTGCTCGCCGAAGGGCTTCTGGTGCATCGTGTATTCGGTGCCCTCGTACATCGTCTTCTTGCCGTTGTATCCGGGCAGCGTGACGCGATCCTCGGGGGTGAGCGAGGCGAGGAAGTCGGCCTCGTAGTCGTCGAGCGCGGTCGGGTAGTCGCCGTTGAAGTAGGCGACGCACAGGCCGCCGTACGGCGCGTCCGCGTTCAGTCCGATCGATTCGATCAGGCCATCGAGGGAGAGGAACGCGAGCGAGTCCGCGCCGATGAACTCGCGGATCTCGTCGACCGATTTCTTCGCGGCGATGAGCTCCTGCGTCGTCGAGATGTCGATGCCGTAGAAGCACGGGTATTTGAGCGGCGGCGAGCTGATGCGCATATGCACCTCGGCGGCGCCGGCCTCCTTGAGCAGCTGCACGATGCGCTTCGACGTCGTGCCGCGCACAATCGAATCGTCGATGACGACGATGCGCTTGCCTTTGACGACCGATTTGACGGCGGAGAGCTTCATGCGCACGCCCTGTTCGCGCAGCGCTTGCGTCGGCTGGATGAAGGTGCGCGCGACGTACTGGTTCTTGATCAGGCCCATCTCGTTGGGCAGTCCCGCCTCCTCGGAGTAGCCGGAGGCCGCCGATAGCGACGAGTTCGGCACGCCGATGACCATGTCCGCGTCGACCGGCGACTCCTGGGCGAGGCGCGCGCCCATGCGCTTGCGTGCGGAATGCACGTTGACGCCGTAGATGTCCGAGTCGGGACGCGCGAAGTAGATGTACTCCATCGAGCAGATGGACAGCTGCGTGCGGCTCGTGTACGTGTGGATGCGGTAGCCGGAGTCGTCGATGACGATCATCTCGCCCGGCTGGATGTCGCGGATGCGTTCGGCACCGACGACGTCGAGCGCGCAGGTCTCGGACGCGAGCACGTAGGCGCCGTTGGACATGCGGCCCAGGGACAGGGGGCGGAATCCGTTGGGGTCGAGCGCGCCGATCATCTCATGTTCGGTCATGATCAGATACGCGAAGCCGCCGTGAATCGTGTTGAGCGCCTCCTGCAGCTTGTCGGTGATCTTCGCACGCACCGAACGGCGGACCAGATGCATGAGCACTTCGGTGTCCGAGTTCGAATGGAAGATCGCCCCCTCGTCCTCGAGCGCACGGCGCAGCGAGAAACAGTTCGTCAGGTTGCCGTTGTGGCACAGCGCCATGTCCCCGTCATGGAAACGGAAGACGAAGGGCTGGATGTTGTCGATGCCGCCGGAGCCGGCGGTCGCGTACCGGACATGGCCGATCGCGGCGTCGCCCTGCAGCCGCTGGATGTCCTTCTCGTCCTGGAACACCTGGGTGAGCAGGCCGAGCCCGCGGTGTCCGATGAGATGGCCGTGGTCGTTGGAGACGATGCCCGCCCCCTCCTGTCCACGATGCTGCAATGCGTGTAATCCGAAGTAAGTGAGACGCGCGGCATCGGGATGTCCCCATACGCCGAAAATGCCACATTCCTCATGGATCTCTTCGAGTTCAGCCGACAAGCCAAAACTCCTTCCACAACTGGAGACAAGGGATTCGCTACGGGATAAACCCTAGCAAGTGTCGGCTACATCGGAAAACCGCGGTTTCACGAAAACCGCATGATTTCGCCGATTCTACGTCGCGACCGCATTCACATGCCGGACAGCGCACCTCAATATGCACAGCCCCGGGCACCTCGAAACGGGTGACCGGGGCTATGCACGGACGACGTCAGAGCCGTGCATGGATGACGTCACGCGCGCGTGAACTGCCCGGCGGCGGCGAAGGGGCGGGCGGCGATCGGGGGCGCCGGGCGCAGATGGTCGGCGAGCAGCGGCACGTCGGTGCGCAGCGCATCGGGCGCCGTGAACAGCGTGCGGCCGGCGCGCACCGACATCACGACGTCCGCGCGTTCATACACGGCGCCGAACGCGTCGGGCGCGTCGAGGACGACGAAGTTCGCCGGCTTGCCCTCGTCGATGCCGTAACCCTCACGCAGCCCCAGCGTCGTCGCGCCGTTGACGGTGAGCAGGTCGAGCGCGCGGTCGATCTCGGCGGGCGTCATCATCTGCGCCAGATGCAGCACGTAATCGAGGATGATCATCATGTTGCCGTTGCCGAGCGGATACCACGGATCCTGCATCGAATCCTGGCCGAGCGAGACGTTGATGCCCGCGTCGGTGAGCTCCTTGACGCGGGTGATGCCGCGGCGCTTGGGGAAGGTGTCCTGACGGCCCTGCAGATAGAGGTTCTCGGTGGGTGCGCACGCGAAGTTCATGCGCGCCTGTTTGAGCAGTTTGGTCAGATGGAAGAAATAGCTGTCGTCGGCCGAGCCGAGCGAGCAGGTGTGGCTCGCCGTCGTCATCGCGCCGATGCCCTCGGCGTGCGCGAGCGCGGCGAGCAGCTCGGCGAAACGCGAGTTCGGGTCGTCGGTCTCGTCGCAGTGCACGTCGATGAGCCTGCCGTAGCGGGCGGCGAGCTCGACGGTCGTGTGGATGGAGCGTTCGCCGAACTCGCGGCACGCTTCGTAGTGGGGGATCGCGCCCACGCAGTCGGCGCCCATGCGCAGTCCCTCCTCGACGAGTTCGGCGCCACCGGGATACGAATATATGCCCTCCTGCGGGAACGCGACGATCTGGATCGTCACGAGGTCGGCGAGCTCCTCGCGCAGTTCGAGCAGCGCGCGCAGCGACGTGAGCTGTGGATCGGTGACGTCGGCGTGTGTGCGGATGTACTGCACGCCGTGGCGCATCTCCATCGCCACCGCACGGCGTGCGCGCGCCTTCACCTCGTCGACCGTCAGATCCGCCTTCGTCTCGCCCCAGCGCTGGATGCCCTCGAACAGCGTGCCCGACGTGTTCGCGGCGCCCGGCTTGCGCGACGTGAACACATAGTCGAGATGCAGATGCGTGTCGCAGAACGGCTCGCTGACGAGCCGTCCGCCGAGGTCGACGACGTCCATGCGCGCGAGGTCGCGGCCCTGCGCGGCGAGCTGCGGCGCCAGATCGGGTCCGATAAGCCGGAAGCGGCCGTCCTCGACGAGCAGGTCCTGCAGACGGTCGTGGCCGCGCAGTGCGGCGTTCGTGAAGAGTGTGGCGGTCATCATATGCCCTTTCGTGTCGTGACGTGTCATGTCATGTCATTGCGGCCCCGTGACGTGCAGGTAACGGCGGCCGCGGCCTTGCGTAATCCTTGGCCGCTATTGTCGCCGTCATCATTTGCAGGCGGATGGCGTCCGTGTGAATGCGCGGAGGCCGGGAATGGACGGTTTGTATGACGGTGACGGTGAGGGAAGCGCTCGAAAGATCCGTGCTCGCGCAGGCGGACCCGGTTGTTGAGGCAGCCGACGCCTCGCTCGGCAACGCCGTCCGATGGGCGTACACGAACGAGCGCTACGACGTCGCGCGCTTCCTGTGCGGAGGTGAGCTCGTCATTGTTGAGGGCAGTGCGCTGTTCGCGCATCTCGACGACGCCGAACTCGCGCGGTACGTCGATTCGCTCGCGGACATCGGCGCCGCCGGCATCGTCGTCGAACTCGTCGAAGGGTTGCGCGAAGTGCCGCCGGCGCTGCTCGAACGCGCACGTCGACGCGCGCTTCCCGTCATCGGACTGCGTGCGCGTATTCCCTTTGTGGACGCCTGCCAGAGCGTGAACACGCTCATCGTCAAGGATCAGTTCCTCGTGCAGATGGAGGTGGACGCATTGTCCACCGTGCTGCGGCGCGAACTCGCGCAGGCGCACGACGTGGGGCAGGTCGGCGCGTGCCTTGCGCGCATCTGTGGGGAATCGGTCGCGATTTTCGACGCTGACGGACTGCCGGTCGCCTTCGCCGGCCCGCGCATCCACTCCGGCGACGAGCCGACCGTGCTCATCGCCGTCGAACGTCAAGGAGTGCCGATCGCCACGCTCGAGATCTCGCAGCGCGTGCGCCTGTTCGATGAACGCACGCGCACGCAGATCGCGCAGGTCGTCTCGCAGGTCATGGCGGCGCTCATGCCGTGGGACGTCTCCGTGTCGATGACCGCGCGCATCCTCTCGGGCCCCGCCGACGGCGTGCATGCGGACGCGCGTCAGGCGGCCGACGTCGCCCAGATGCTCGGCGCGCTCGGCGCAGGCGGGGAGATGGCGTACTACCCGTTTGCGATGGGGATGCGTTCGCTTGTCGCATCCGCGGCCGGCATGGAACGGCTGCTGTCCGGATTCGCGGCGATCGATGGTGCGCGCACGCTGTGCCTGCTCGAAGGCGGCGTGCTGTTCGGCGTCGTCGGCGTGCCGTGCGCGGCGAAGACGAGTGGTGATACGGACATTGTGAGGACGGACGCGGCGGCGTGCGTGGGCGATCCGGCGGCGCTCGCGGTGACGTGCGCGCGAATACTCGCCGACGTCGTGGCCGACGGCGGCGACGTCTGGGCGATCGGCGGCCGCGCGAGCTTGGAGGCCGGCATGCTCGCCGACGTCATCGGCGTCATGCGTGCGACGATACATGACGCCGCGCCGCCGTGGGGGACGATGCGCACCGTGTACGACGGGCTGCTCGCACGCTTCGCGCACGTCGCACAGACGGGGACCGCGCTCGCGATGCTGCTCGGCGTCATGCTCGGCGAATCGCTGAAGGACGACGACGTCGCGCTCACGACGCTCGCTGCCTGCTTCGCGGCTGGGGACAACAGGACGCGGGCATGCGCGTCGCTGGGCATCCGTCGCCAGACGCTCTACAACAGACTGGACAAAGTGCAACGTCGTTCCGGCATCACGCCGGACGACGGCGTCGCATGGTCGTTGCTGCTGTTCGCCGCGCAGCTCGCGCTCTCGACGCGTGACGGCCAGACGTCGGCGGGGACGCAATCAGCTTGGGTCGGCGCGGATCGTTGTTGACGAAACGTCCTGCGCGCCGATGGACGCATTAACGGCACGTTCATGACGAGGCAAACGCGGCGCGGGATAGTCGCGGATAGCACGGTGCATCGGCCGTGACAATGACAAGCGATCAAACACGACCAACGGTCGGAAAGGTGGGATGCCATGAGCGCCATAACGGATATGGGCATGGAGGTGCGCGAACTGGAGGGCGTCGCACGTTCCTCGGTGGATGAACGGCAGGGCATGGTACGCAAGGTCGCGCTCTCGTCGTTCCTCGGCAACTTCATCGAATGGTTCGACTACGCCTCGTATTCATACTTCGCCACGGTGATCGCCGGCGTGTTCTTCCCGTCGGCCGACCGCACCGTCGCATTGATGCAGACCTTCGGCGTGTTCGCGCTGTCGTTCGTGCTTCGGCCGGTCGGCGCGCTGTTCTGGGGTCATTTTGGCGACCGGTTCGGCCGCAAGCGTGCGCTGAGCCTGTCCATCCTGCTCATGTCGGGCGCGTCCTTCCTCATCGGCTGCCTGCCGTCCTATGCGGTGATCGGCCTGGTCGCGCCGCTGCTGCTGCTGGCGCTGCGCATGGTGCAAGGCTTCTCGGCGTCCGGAGAATACGCCGGCGCGGCCACGTTCCTCGGCGAATACGCGCCGGTGAAGCGCCGCGGCATCTACTGCTCGTTGATCCCGGCGTCGACCGCCATCGGCCTGCTCGCCGGTTCGACGCTCGCGATGGTGATGACCTCGCATCTGAGCGCGGCCGCGATGGGCGGCTGGGGTTGGCGTGTGCCGTTCCTGATGGCCGGCCCGCTCGGCCTGATCGTGCACTACATCCGCAACAACGTCGCCGATTCGCCGATCTACGAGCAGATGAACGCTGAACTCGAGCGCAAGCAGGAGGGTGCATACGATGCCGGGCGTCCCGTCTCGCCGCTGCGCACGCTGTTCCGCCACCACTTCAAGCAGGTGCTGCTGAGCTTCGGCGCGTGCATGCTCAACGCGGTGGGCTTCTACACGGTGCTGACCTATCTGCCGACCTATCTGACCGAGACAGTGGGCATGGCCGTCTCCGAATCCTCGCTCGTCACGACGATCTGCCTCGTGCTGTACATCGGGCTCGTCTTTGCGATGGGGCACATCTCCGATCGATTTGGACGCAAGAAGGTGCTCATCGGCGCCTGCGTGGCCTTCATCGTGCTGACCGTCCCGGCCTTCATGATCCTCGAGACCGGCGCGTTCTGGCCGGTGCTGCTCGTCGAGCTCGCGCTGTGCGCGACGCTCACCGCCAACGACGGCACGCTGTCGAGCTACCTGACCGAGACCTTCCCTACGAGCGTGCGCTTCACCGGATTCGCGTTCAGCTTCAACCTCGCGAATGCCATCTTCGGCGGCACGGCGCCGTTCATCGCGACATGGCTCATCTGGGCCACCGGCTCGCCGATCGCGCCGGCCTGGTACATGGTGGCGACCGCCGCCGTCGCGCTCGTGGCGATGTGCCTGTCGCATGAGAACACCGAGAAGGATCTGGGCGCGATCTGAAATCAGCATCGATCAGTCGAATCAACGCGGCGGCAATCAATCAACGCAGCAGTAATCAATCAGCGGAACATCAATCAACGGAGCACATAAGGAGAAGACGATGACCTACCGCATGGACGAAATGACATGGCCTCAATTCGCGGCGCGCAAGGACAAGCCGGTGATTGTGCCGATCGGGTCGACCGAACAGCACAGCCAGCACCTGCCGATGCAGACGGACGCGACGCTCGCCGCATGCATCGCCGAGGACCTCGCACAGGCCGTGGACGGCACCGTCATGCCGACGCTCAACTACGGATACAAATCGAAGCCGCTCTCCGGAGGCGGACCGCTCTTCCCCGGCACGATCGACATGAACGGCGCCACCGTCATCGCGCAGATGCACGACGTGCTGCGCGAACTCATCGACGACGGCTTCACGAAGATCGTCGTCATGAACGCGCACTTCGAAAACGAGGCGTTCATCGTCGAAGCCATCGACCTCGTGACGCGCGAGACCGGCGGCGTCGCGACGATCATCGAGACGAACTGGTGGGATCCGCTCACCGCGGACGTCATCGACGAAGTGTTCGCCGGCGACCTCGAGTTCCCCGGATGGGCGCTCGAACATGCGGCCGTCACCGAGACCGCGCTCATGCTGCACTACGCGCCCGAACTCGTGCACATGGACCGTATCGTCTACGAGGAGCCGGTGACGCCCAAGCCGTACGTGCGCTACCCGGTGCGCGAAGGCGACGTGCCCGCCTACGGCGGCCTCGCCGATCCGCGCGGCGCGACGGCGCAGGCGGGAAGGCTGATGGCCGAGGCGTGCGTGCGCGAGGTCGCGGCGATCTGCGCGGCGGAGTTTGCGTGACGGGACACGCGTAAGGCGGGGCGCGTGCGGCAGGCGCGACGGCGCTCGCGGCACGCGGGATTCGACAGGTTCGAACGTTTGTTCGATAATGGAGGGCATGGACGCACGGAGCTATCTCGCCATAGATCTCAAGTCGTTCTACGCATCCGAGGAATGCGTGGAGCGTGGGCTCGATCCGCTCGACGCCAATCTGGTCGTCGCGGATCGCTCGCGCACGTCCAAAACGATCTGCCTCGCCGTCTCGCCATCGCTCAAGGCGTTGCTCGGCATCGGCGGCCGTCCGCGGCTGTTCGAAGTCGAGGAACGCATGCGCGACATCAACGAGCAACGGCGGCTGCGCGCGCCGGGACGCCGCTTCGCAGGTGCATCGACGAGCGCGGCCGCGCTCGCGGCGGACCCGTCGCTCAAGGCGGAGGTCATCGTCGCGAAGCCGCGCATGGCGCATTATCTCGAAGCGAGCGCGCGCATCTACGGCATCTATCTGCGCTATGCGGACGCGCGGGACATCCACGTCTACTCGATCGACGAGGTCTTCATCGACGCCACGTCGTATCTGGGATACTTCGGCTGCGACGCGCATGAACTCGCGCGGCGCATCGTCGCGGACATCATGCGCGAGACCGGCATCACAGCGACGGCAGGTATCGGCACGAACATGTATCTGGCGAAGGTTGCGATGGACGTCGTCGCCAAGCACATTCCGGAGGACGAGGACGGCGTGCGCATCGCGCGGCTCGACGAAATGGAATACCGGCGCGCGCTGTGGGCGCACCGGCCGCTCACCGACTTCTGGCGCATCGGGCCGGGCATGTCGCGCACGCTCGAACATCACGGGCTGCTGACGATGGGCGACGTCGCGCGCTGCTCGGTCGGCTCGCCGAACGACTACTACAACGAGGGGCTGCTCTACCGGCTGTTCGGCGTCAACGCGGAGCTGCTCATCGACCACGCGTGGGGATGGGAGCCGTGCACGATCGCCGACATCAAGGCGTACCGTCCGCACGACTCGACGATGAGCTGCGGGCAGGTGCTGCACGAGCCGTACGCGTACGCGCGGGCGCGCACGATCGTGTTCGAGATGGCCAACGAGCTCGCCTACGACCTGCTTAGGCACGGCGAGATGACCGATCTGGTCACGCTCACCGTCAGCTACGACGCCACGAGCCTCGGCGGGGCACGCGGCGAGGGGTATGCGGGACCCGTCGTCGCCGACCGCTACGGCAGACGCGTGCCGAAAAGCGCGCACGGTTCGCATCGGATGGGCCGGGCGACGGCGAACGCGGCACGGCTGCGTGAAGCCTTCGCCGAGATCTTCGAGCGGACCGTCGACCCGGACCTGCTCGTGCGGCACGTCGCCGTGAGCGCGACGAGGGTCGATGATGGGTCGAGTGTCGGCGGATCGGATGGGCGCAGCGTCGGGGCAGGCGCCCCGCATGGCGGAAGGTATGAGCAGCCGGATCTGTTCGCCGCCGTCGACAATACGGATGGCGCGGATGATGGCAGTGTGGACGGTGGGGGTGGCATGCGCGGGACGGACGGTCGCGATGGCAGCTGTGACGGCGACCGTGAGGGCGACCGCGATGCGCGCGAACTCGCCGTGCAGCGCGCGTTGCTTGGCATTAAGGGACGCTTCGGCGGCAACGCCGTGATCACCGGGCGCAACCTCGAGGACGGCGCGACCGGTGTCGAACGCAACGGGCAGATTGGAGGGCACGCCGCATGAGCCTCGAACGCACGCATCGCTACGACGATATCATCGACATGCCGCATCATCGGTCGCAAGTCCATGCGCCGCTGTCGGCGGCGCAGCGGGCTGCGCAGTTCATGCCTTTCGCGGCGCTCGCTGGATACGAGGAGATCATCGAGGATGCCGCACGCCCACGCGTGCGACGCATCGAACTGGGGCAGGACGCGCGCAAGGAGCTCGATCGGTGTCTCGCCACGCTGCTCGCGCGCTTCGACGATGCGCCGCGCGTCGCAGTGACGTACTTCGTGCCTGAGGATGACGGGAGCCGGCATCGTGGTGGAGGTCAGCATGGCGGAATCGGTGGCGGAATCGATGGTGGAATCAACAGCGAAGTCGACGAGGAATTCGGCACGTATGTGACGGTGCGCGGCGCGGTGACGCGCTATGACGGGACGGCGCACCGGCTGCTGATCGTGGATGAACACGGCGCGGCGTGCGTCGTACCGTGTTCGGACATCGTGCGCATCGTCGTCGACGGATGAGGGCGGCGGTGTCGGCGGATGCAATCGATGGGTGAACTCGGCGCATGAAAGTGGTGTGCGCGGTGTGAAGGTGGGATGCGCGAAGCGTGAAGGTCGCGCGTGAAGCGTGAAGATTGTGTCGAAAAACATCGTGAAACAGTCGCGGTGTCCGACGTTGTCATCGTCTGATTTGTTAGGATGGAAGATAAGTTGAGACCATCGTTCTACAAACGATGGATGCGCGACGGACACCGGTCGCATGTCGGTCGCACGCAAGGAGGACGGCGCCACCCGCCGTCGCCGAGGTCAAGGAGTTCGGATGGAAACCACGGAACCGCAGCAGACGGAATCGAAGCAGCCGATGTCGAAGAAGAAGATCTGGATCATCGCCGTTGTCGGCGTCGTCGCCGCCGCGCTCGTCGCCGTCGGCATCATCGTCGCGCTGCGCTTCAACACGAAGGAGGACGCGTCTGCCGAAGCCAAGCCGTCCGCGTCCACATCGCAAAGCGCGGACGCGGACAAGGAAGGTGAGGACGGCGAGAAGAAGAAGGTCACGCCATCGACGACCGATCCGGAACAGGTCATGAAGAACTACGAGGAGTTCATGACGAAATATGCGTACTACGCGAAGCTGCTCAACAGCCAGGACGGCCTGCCGGCGGACGAGGTGGACGGCTACATCGAATGGAACAGCCAGATGGAGGACATCCTCGCGCAGTTTGAGGCGGTCCAGGACACGGAACTCACCCCCGAGCAGAAGAAGGAGTTCGACGCGATGCTCGACCGTGTCGATGACATGATGGTTGAGGCCACCGGTTCGGAACTCGTGCGCACGCCGCGCACGGCCGAGGAGGCGGAAAAGCTCGCCGAGGAACGCAAGAAGGCCGCCGAGGAGTCGAGGAAGGCGCTGACCGGAGGCTCCGGCTCGAGCGACGATGAGTCGGGATCGTCGTCGCAGACGAAGTGAGGGCGTAGGCCGACGCATATCGCCGGAGCGGCCGCCATGGCGCGGCCGCTCCGGATGCGGCTAAGATGGCGGCATGGCATACGATAATGGCAAGACGGACGGCGCGCGGCCCATGCCGCCGTCGCGGCAGCTGGCTCCCAAAGGCAATGTGCTCGTGCTGGGCAACTCGGGCGTCGGCAAATCGACGCTCATCAACGCCGTCATCGGCGACGACGTCGCGAAGACGAGCTTCGGCACAAGCGGCACGACCAAGGAGCTCTCGATCTACGAAAGCCCGTCGGTGCCGTTCCGCGTCATCGACTCGATCGGCTTCGAGCCGTCGCCAATCGCGGCTTTGCGCGCCGTGCACGCGGTGCGCGCATGGTCGCGGGCGAGCGCGAAGGAAGGCAACGAGAACACGCGCATCAACGTGATCTGGTTCTGCGTGGACGGCACGGCGGCGAAGCTGTTCCGTGAGACAATCCGCAATCTGGCGAACGCGGTGCGGATGTGGAAGTCGGTGCCGATCGTCGCCGCCGTCACGAAATCGTATTCGCAGCCGGACCGCGAACGCAACGTCGCGATGGTGCGGGAGGCTTTCCACGGCACGCGCATCGAGTACAACCTGCGCGCGATTGTGCCGGTCGTCGCGCAGACCTACGTCATCAACGACACGGCGTTCGCGGCGCCGGAGGGTGTCGCCGACCTCATCGACGCGACGATGGAGGCGATGCCCGATGGGCTTCGCGGCGGTGCACACGACCTGCAGCAGTTCAAGCTGACGCGCAAGCGCATGCTCGCGCAAGGTCTGATCGGCGCATGCGTCGCGGCTGGCGCCACGGTGGGCGCCGTGCCGATCCCGATCGCCGACACGCTCGTATTGTCCCCGCTGGAGCTCGCCGAGCTGAACGGTCTGGCGCGCCTGTACGGCATCGACAAGGACGAGGACGCCAAGCAGTTCCTCGATTCGATTGTGCAGGTGGGCACGGCGAGCGTCATCGCGCATTCGGCGATCAGCGCGATCAAGGCGATTCCGGGGCTCAACCTCGCCGCGAGCGTCGTCAACGCGATCGTCGCCGCGAGCATCATCGCCGCGCTCGGCGAAGGCGCGGTCGCCGCGTTCGAACAGGTCTACACCGGGCGTAGAAGCATGCGCGACCTCGGTTGGGTGCGGCAGCTGATGGAGGAGCAGTTCGGCAACGCGTACCTCGGCAAGGTCAGCGCTATCGCCGAAGCCGCGCAGGGTGGCGGCAAGGACATGCGGCAGATGATCATCGACCTCGTCAAGTCGGCGTTCCTGCGACGGGAGAAGTAGGCGGTGGCGGAGTCGACATGCGGCACGGCGTCAACGGGGAGGGGCCGTGCCGCATGGAATGTGCTTGTCTGGATTCTTCCGACTCGGGAGAATGAATCAGATCACGCGGTATTATCTAGTTTCCTTGGTGTGCACAAGAGTTGGTCGGCGTGACGATCGCGCCTATATCGCATCTGCGCGCAGGTATCTGCGGAGATTACGGGCTATGGTCATGCTGGCGCCGCATTCTCTGATAGAGTAAATCTGCGGCGGGGCGAAGCGCGAGCGTGAAGGCGTTGGGCGCTCCCGTCAAGCTGTACCGAATGCATCGTCGCATATGGGAACCGATGGTTTCCCGAAGGGAGCGAAGGAGGAGAAACGATGACAACGAACGAAAGTGGCAGCCTTGGTAAGGATGATGAGAAGAAGAAGTGGTGGCAGCAGTGGAAAATCTGGGTTGTCATCGTGGGGCTGCTGGCTGCTATGGGAGCAGGATGGGCCACGAGCGTTGGATTCTATTCGCTGTTTCCGTGGACGATGCCGGCGTCAATGCGTGAGAAGGGCACCGAGGATACGCAGGTGATCCGTTCGATGCGACGGACGAGGGAGGTGTCGCTGCTGAGACTGGGCGTGACCGGCATCATATCGAAGGAGAACAAGAGCCATTTCTTCAATATGGAGATTCCCGGCACCGAACGTGCGCGGTTCATCCAGTACACCTTCGATGCGAAGCTCGGATTCGAGGGCAAGGACGTCGTCATCGAGGAGACCGGCGAGAACGCCTTCTATATCACGATTCCCGAGTTCAAATTCATCGGCTACGACGATCCCGAGTACCGGGTGATAGTCGAACAGAATGGGGCGTTGAGCTTCGGCACGCAGCAGATCGACTCCCTCGACATGGTCAACAACATCCTCACTGAGAAGGCGAAGAAGGAATACGTCGATTCGAACAGGGACATTCTCGAAGAGCAGGCGAAGTCGTTCTACACGTCCATCGTCAGAAGCGTCAGTCCGGAGACCCAACTGCATTTCACGTTCCAGCAGAGCGGCGACAAGGACGCCTGAGCAAGCCGCCGGAAAGCCGAGCGATCGTTGATCGTTGCGACGATAGGCGGATATAGAAACGAAGCGCCTCGTTGGCGATGCGTCGTTGACTGCATCGCCGCCGAGGCGCTTCGCTATGTGGCAACGCGGATGCCCTATGTCATGGATGTAATATATGCCGGAACCGATGTGGATGCGGATGTCGGTGCGGTCGCGTATGCGCCGGGTGGTGGATTTCAGAGCGCGCCGAACCACAGGTCTTCGGGATCGGAGATGTCTCCCTCATCTTCGTCATCATCCTCATCATCCTCATCATCTTCATCATCTTCATCTTCTTGCTTGTCCGCCATGTCCTGCATGTCGAGGGAATACTCGAATTGCTGTTCGATCGGGGTGGGGTAGGCGTCCTTGAGCAGCGCCGAGAACGATTCATTCGCCATGCCGTAGAACGCGCCGATGATCAATTGGAAGGTCAGGTCGTTTGGCATATCGCTGCTGGCGGCGAGCGATCGCATCAGATTCTGGAAGCGCTCGGGATTGGTGTAGCAGATCGTGGACATCTCGTAGAGCGTGAGCATCTTGGCCGCCAGCTCGTCGAAATACGAGGAGAAGAACAGGCGGTTGATCGTATCGGCGCGCCAATCGCGCAGCTCGGCATCGGGGGAGTTGTCGGGGGCGTCGATCCACTGGCGGATGGACAGGATGGCGTCGCTGCTCAGACCCGTATAAGAACTCGCCTTCTCCAGATCGAAGGACGTCTCGTCGGTTTCGCCGGTCAGATAGCCCACGTCGACGCCGAGGAAGTCAGCGATGAGCATCATCGTCTCGTATTTGGGAAAGCCGATGACGCCGTTGGCGGTCTGGTTGCCGGTGTTGAGCCACCTGCTGACGTCCTTCTGGTGGAAGCGCGTCAGATAGGTGCGGTTGAGCGCGCTGACGAATTCCACCTGTGTGAGGCCACGCTCCTTCAGACACTCGCGCAGTCGTTGCCGCCAGCAGGCGGCGCGAAGCTGGGTTATATCATCCATGCTATATTCCCCTTCTCTTAATCCGCGTATTTATAACATGATATGTCATTGACACTATATGACGAAGCTTCGAGAATGGAACAACAGGGCAGAGAACTCGTCATAATCCCCGGAAAACCGCCGATTTCGCGAGAGTAAGGAGAACGGTTCGCGAATAAAACATGCCCCTTAATGACGAGAAGCATGACAGGACACAAGTCCGCCATGACCGAAGGCCGGTCGTGGAGTATCTCTCGTCAGAAAGGAGTGCAGATATGTTCGCTCAGTTGGCAAGCATGATTCTGCGCGGCGTTCGAGAGTTGGATGAGGTGGCACGCGAGGTGTCGTCGGACGACGGCCGTCCGCGTCCTGCGGACGACGGGAGCCCGGCGGCCGCCATGGGGAGTTCTCTGCCGGAGCAGAACGACCGATAGGTGATCGGGTGCGCGGATGCATGGTCATGCATCCGCGCACCCTGACGCCAACGAGGAGGGAAGAAGCCATGGCCACGCCAGAAGTGAATCCGGGAGCGGGTTCGCAGCCGAGTCAACAGACATATATGGCATCGACGCATGACGTATACGGGGCATTGGAGCAGATGTTGCAGTTCAGCGCTGGATTCGATCTGATCCATAAGGACGATCAGACAAGGACCGTCACGTTCAGCGCTCCGAGCATCAGTGGACTGTTCGTTGCGAAGGTGGCGGAAGGCTCCGATCCTTCCTCCAGCATCGTGCAGGTGACGGTGCCGGTCGAAGCCGGCGAAGATGCGCAGTCGGAAATCGCAAAATTCTACAAGGATCTCGGCGACCAGCTGATGGTGCAGGGTGCGACGCAGACGATGCCGGCCACGACGACGACCGTGCTCAACACGCAGGAACAGCCGACACAGACGATGCCGACACCGCCGGAGGCGCCTGTGGCATCGGCTGCTCCGGCTGCGGACGCCGCCGCCGGCGAGAATCAGTCGGGCGCCCCGACGCATCGCGCGCCGAAGAACAAGTTCGCAGCGCTGCTGACCGACGAGAACACCGGCAAGACGTCCACGATGGCGATTGTCGCGCTTGTGGTCTCCGTCGTGTTCCTGATTTTCGGTTTTGTGGCCCTCGGTATGCATCCGCCGGTTGTGCTGTGCATCGTCTTCGCGGTTATCGCCGCGGTGTTGTGTGCGGCTGCGTATCTGAATACGCAGCCGGGCAAGGAACATGGCCGTCTGTTCACGGTGATCGCTGCGGGCGCCACCATCGTCGCGCTGGTGCTGTCGCTCATCGGTGCCACAGCAACCGGTTCCAGGGCGAGGGAATCGTCGTCCTCTGACTCCAGCGCGTCTTCTTCCGCTGCTGACGACCCCTTCTGCGAAGCAATTAGCTGGCCGACGGCTGGTGTAGGTGCGAAAGCTCCGAAGCCCAATGAACTCAAGGGTTATGTATGGAATGATGATGCGGATTACGTGAGTATCAAGGTCTGTAATGTCGATGATGCTGAGTTCGCAGAATACGTGAGCAAGACAAAGGACAATGGATTCGTTGGAGATTACAAAAGCTCAAGTTCTGACTATAGTGCAAAAGATTCTGAGGGAAACTATATTGATTTAACACACTATAGTTCTTTCGGAGAAATGGATGTTACAGTCAAATCTGCCGAACGATATCGCGCTGATATGAGCGAAAAGGAAAAGAAGGCAGAGGAGGAAGCTCAGAAGAAAGCCGAGGAGGAAGCCGCGAAGAAGGCCGAAGAGGAGAAGAAGGCCGAGGAGGAGCGCAAGAAGGCCGAGGAGGAGCAGAAGCGCCTCGAAGAGCAGGGGAGGAAGGCCCAGGAGGAGGAAGCGAAGAAGCAGCAGGAGGCGCAGAACCAGAACTCCGGTGGCGTGACCCCTGCCGTCAAGGAAGCGATGGATTCCTACGAGTCGTATATGAACAAGTACTGCGACTTCATGGAGAAGTACAATTCGTCCTCCGACCAGTCCGGCATGATGACCGAATACCTCAAGATGATGCAGGAATATTCGGATATGACGCAGAAGATCGAGGGAATGGATCAGTCCACATGGACCGACGCCGATCTGCAGTACTACCTTGGGGTCATGAACCGCGTCAACCAGCGGCTCGCCTCGGTCGGCTGATCCACTCCCATTCCCACTCCCAATCACAATCCACTTATCCGAAGGACCCATCATGACCGAATCGAATCCCGCGACACACCGCGTGCCAGTAGCTCGGCAAAGCTATCAAGCGCCCGTCGCGCAGACCTATGCCACGTTGCTGCAGACGTTGCGGTACAGTGCGGGATTCGACGTGGTCGGCAACGATGACGCCGCGCGCACCGTGAGTTTCCATCTTCCAAACGGTGGTGGTACATACGAGGCGCGCGTCGTCGAAAGCGGCGAACAGAGTGCGGTCATCATCGACGCGCCGCTCGGCGCGAACGACAGCAGTGGCGCATGCAGCCGCCTGTACCGTGAGCTTGCCGAACAGATGGCCGCGCAGAGCACCGTCGTTCCCTCGGATGTCATCGCGAAACGGCGGTTCTGGCGTTGGATCACCGCGGACAACAACGGACCACGTTCAAAATGGGCGATCGCCGCGGTCGTCGTCGCATGCCTTGGCGCGATATACGGCGTATCAAGCTTCGACGAATGGAGCCCGAACTGGAGCGGCGCCCTCATGTTCATCATCCTCATGTTCACCATATGCGGCGTGGCATTCGCGGTCACTGGGCGCCGAGGGCACGTGTCAGGACGCAACCTTGTCCTGATCGCGCTCGCGATCGCATGTGTCGCGACAGTACTGCTGCTGTGCGCGTCGATCGTCGTCCAAATCAGTCATGGGTAGCAATCATCCATTCATTCAATCAATCTTTCTTTTCTATATAAGGAGTCATCATGAAGAGGACATCACTCGCAGGACCGCGCGCGCTCACGATCATCGGATCACTCGTCATGCTCGTCTCACTCGTGCTGCCATACGCCACGGCAAGCAATGACACGATGACGGCGTTCACGATCGCGGAACGGTGGAAGGAAATGCAGCAGATCGCGAACATGAGCTTCGGCGTATCCGAGGTCATCCTCGGCATAATCATCGTCATCGCGGCATGCGGTGTGCTCGCGCTCATCTTCGCGATCGCCGCGAAAGGCATCCCGACGCTCGTCTTCGCGATCATCGCGACATTGACCTACGTCTATTTCAATATGAGCTTCACCCCATACGGATCCTATAGCCTCGGCTTCGGCGTCTATCTGTTCTACATCGCCGCCGTCGCCGTCATCGTAGGATCGATCTGGATGATCGTCGTCAAGCGCGGCAACAAGAACGCAGTCGCCAGCGCATGACAGCTAAGGCCGCTCTGGTACGGTGAATTTAGCTGAGAGAAGCACATTCCACAAGGAAGTGAGGAGGGACAGATATGCACAGCATCGATCTGCTGCCGAATGAAGGCATCATCGCGCAGTTTGACGGCGTCGGTTGCGAAAGCCCCGATTTCAAGGGCTTCGAGCGCGGAGAACTGACGTTGACCAACATGAGTCTCGTGTTCACGTACACGCAGATCAAGATGTTCGGCAAGGACATCGACCACACGTTCTCGTGGGCGCTGCGCGATATCAAGGTGGTGAACGGCAAGCCACAGCTCATCATCGACAAAGGCGACAACCACCAATGCGACATTCTGCTACGCAAAGGGAAGATCGAACTGCGTATGGAGTCCCATACGGATCTCATGAAGCTCGCGAACGGTATCAACAAGGAGATCACCGGCAGCGATGAGGACATCGTCGGTGCGCCGAAGACGTTCATTAGCGGCATCGCCAGCGCGTTGAGCGGCGCGACCAAGGAGATGGCGGAGGCGTTCAACATGAGCGGCCTGACTAAGCCGAAGGCTGCGAAGACGGTGTCGAAAACCTGCTTCGGTTGCGGGGCCGCGCTGCACGGCACCGAAGGCGCGTCGGTCACATGCGAATACTGCGGCAGGAACGAACACCTCTAAACCATATCCACGGGAACTTCAGAAAGTAGGCAGCTATGGCGTTAATCAGGGCATTCACCGGGGCGTTGGGCGGCACCTTCGCCGACCAGTGGCTCGACATCATCACCGTGGACCGCTTCGACGAGCATGCGGCGCTGATGCCGGGCGTCTACCAGGAGACGAACCGCGGGCGCGGCTCGAACACGCGGCATTCGGACGCGGTGATCTCCAATGGGTCACGCATCTACGTGCCGGAGAACACGGCCGCGTTCATCTTCGACCAGTCGGGCATCGAGAACATCATCACCGAATCGGGCGGCTATGAATACCGCACCGGCGGCACCGACAGCGTCTTCGCCGGCGACGGCATCGGCAAGTCGATCTTCGGTCAGATCGGCGAACGCTTCAAGTACGGCGGCGAGCCAGTGGCGAACAAGCGCGTCGCCTTCGTCAACCTGCGCGAGATCCGCGGCCTCAAATTCGGCACGCCGGCGCCGCTGATGTACCACGACAGGTTCTACGACACCGATCTGGACATCCGTGCACGCGGCATGATGTCGCTGCGCATCACGAACCCGACCGCCTTCATCCGACAGTTCGTGCCGCCGAACGTCGACTACATCAGCTTCGACGAGCCGAAGACGAAATCGCAGCTGCTGAGCGAATTCATGCAGTCGTTCTCGGTCGCGCTCAATTCGCTGTCGAACGAATACCGCATCTCCGAACTGCCGAGCCAAGCGAACGCGATCGCACAGGCGATCTCGGCGGACGCGGCGAACGCCGGCACGTGGGAGTCGCGCTTCGGCATCCATCTGGCCGGTATCGGCATCGAAAGCATCGAGTTCACGCCGGAATCGCGCGAACTCGTTAAGCAGTACGCGGCGAACCGCATGAACGTGACCGCATACGAGAACGTCTCGCAGCAGGCGTCGAACATCGCGGCGCAGCAGAAGATCGCCCAGGGCGTGCAGGACAACGGATTCGGCGATATGGGCGGCATGATGCTCGGCGTCGGCTTCGCACAGGGCGTCAACCCGATGACCGGCGCGATGCCCGGGCAGCAGATGGGGCAGCTCGTCAATTCGGCGAACGCCGCGGTGACGACGTCGGCTGCGCAGTCCGACGCGGCGGCGCAGAGCGGTTCTGCGCAGCCGTCCGCGCAGTCGTCGATGTCGCTGTCCGAGCAGATGGAGGCGCTGAAGAACCTCAAGGAACTGCTTGACGCCGGCATCCTCACGCAGGAGGAGTTCAACCTCAAGAAGAAGCAGATCCTGGGATTGTAGATACGATCCGCTGGTCTCCGCTGACGGAGATGGGCCCGCGCATCCGGTTGGGTGCGCGGGCCCGCGTTCGTTATGAAAGGCGAGGAGGAGGGCAGTCGGGGCATAGCCGGCGCGGAATGGTGCTTGGGTATGATCGGCGGCATTGATTCATGTCGCCTGCCGAACCAGCCAAGGTCGGACGCATATCTCGGTAATTCATATGAAAAAACGAGATATGCGCCGCAGGGAAGGAGGCTATCTCGGCTTGGATCATCGTATGCGCACATATTTGCACATGATTGGCGGTTATGCGCACATATTGTCTCAGATCCGCATGCGACCGCTCATTCTGCCCATGCGCATTCCCCGCTGGATGCCACCGTGGCCGCATAGCTCGGTTGTCCAGGCAAACAATCGAGCTATGCGGTTGGGTGGTTGCGGTTGGATGGTCGACCCATCGTATGGAGTGATGGCGCATGGGTGTTGTGGCCCTATCTGCGATTTTGGGGTGGTGCTGTTTTGAAGACCTCTGCTCGGATACCCCTTGAACCTACCATATGCACACAAAAGCGATAGGAAGCGCACGAATATCGGTCAAGTCTCCGGAGGTGCCCACCCTAAAATCGCAGATAGGGGCGCTAGTCGCGGTGCCGGGCCGGTGCAGGATGGTGCTTGGCCTTGAAGTCGATGGCATCGATGCGCCACACGGCCACCTTGCTCACCTGACGGGGGAGCAGCGGCGCGTCGGGCATGCCGGCGCACTGCTCGAGCAGCAGGCGCAACGCGGCGATCTTCTCCTCAACGTCGTCGACCAGACTCGCCGTGCCGGTGCCGACGAGCGAACGGAACTCCGTCGTCGTCGCGCAGGGCGTGTGACCGGTGTGAATCCGTGTGTCACAGTCCATTTCGAACGCGACCGGCAGCGCGTTGCCGGCGGCGCGGATCGCGTCGATCTTGCGCCCCTCGACCGCCGAATGCGCGAACAACGTGAGCCGGTGCGGTGTGGTCCCGAAATCGGCCGTGTATGCGAAGTTGACCGGCACGATCGTCAATCCCTGCGCATCCTGATAGGCGACGCGCATGTCATCGCAGTCGCGCAGGATTTGCTCGATCTGCGCCGGATCGGTCACCTCGCGCTCGGCGCGCCGCATGGGACGCGGCTGCGAAGAGGCAAAGCTCATGAGCTCCTCCTTACTTATAGCTGCGTATCCACACGCAGCTGCTCCTTATGGGAACGGCCCCGCGGAACGAATTCCGCGGGGCCGCCCAGACGTTCGCCGAACGCCGTCTCAGCCGAAGTACTCGACGCCGGCTTCGAAGATCGGCTGGTAGGTGTTGCCCGGCACGTTGAGATACAGGCCGTTGCCGGAACGCTCCGAATGGCCCATCTTGCCGAAGACACGGCCGTCAGGGCTCGTGATGCCCTCCACGGCGAGCAACGAACCGTTCGGGTTGACCGACAGGTCCATGCTCGGCACGCCGTCCTCGTCCACGTACTGCGTGGCGATCTGGCCGTTCGTGGCGAGCTGCGCGAGCATATCGGGAGATGCGACGAAACGGCCTTCACCATGCGAGATCGCGACGGTGTGCACATCGCCGACCTCGGTCTTCGCAAGCCACGGAGAAAGGTTTGACGCGACGCGTGTGCGCACCAGACGGCTCTGGTGACGTCCGATCTCGTTGAACGTGAGCGTCGGGCACGCGTCGGTCATCGGCACGATGTCGCCGAAGGGCACGAGGCCGAGCTTGATGAGCGCCTGGAAGCCGTTGCAGATGCCGAGCATCAGGCCGTCGCGGTTCTTGAGCAGATCGCGCACCGCCTCGGTGACGGCCGGCGCGCGGAAGAATGCCGTGATGAACTTCGCCGAACCGTCCGGTTCGTCGCCGCCCGAGAAACCACCGGGGATCATGACGATCTGGCTGCGGCCGATCTCGTCGACGAGCGCCTGAGCGGAGTCGGCGACGGCCTGCGGCGTGAGGTTGTTGACGATGAGCGTCGTCACCTCGGCGCCCGCGCGTTCGAACGCGGCCGCTGTGTCGTACTCGCAGTTGTTGCCGGGGAACACCGGGATGACGACGCGCGGCTTGGCGATCTTCGGTCCCGAATACTGCACGCGACGATCCGTCTCGAAGGAGATCGTCTCGACCTGCTCGCTCTCGGTGCCGGCCGGCGTGCGATACGGGAACACCGATTCGAGGCCGCGCTCCCACGTCTCCTGCAGCCGCGCCATCGGCAGATCCTCGTTAGCCGCATGGAAGACGTAGTCGTCAGTGGTCTCACCGATCAAGCCGATCTCGACGAGGTTCGAGGTCGCCGGAAGCTTCGCGTCATCGGTCAGTTCGACGATGAAGGAGCCGTATGCCGGCGCGAACAGGTCGTCGACGGTGATCGAGTCGTCGAGCCTGACGCCGATCCGATTGCCGAGTGTCATGCGGAACAGCGACTCCGCGGTACCGCCGTATCCCGGCGTGGCCACGGCGAGCGCGTCATGGAAGTCGACGAGCTCCTCGACGACGTGGAACGCCTCGAGCAGCGCGTCCTTGTCCGGCGTGAGGCCATCGGCGAGGTAGCGTGGCGCGATGCGCACGACGCGGTGCCCGGCCTGCTTGAACTCCGGGCTCGTTGCGCGGTTCATGTTGCCGACGGCGACGGCGAAGGAGATCAGCGTCGGCGGCACGTCGAGGTCCTCGAAGGATCCGGACATCGAATCCTTGCCGCCGATCGCGCCGACGCCGAGGTCGACCTGCGCCATCAGCGCGCCGAGCACGGCCGCGAGCGGCTTGCCCCAGCGTTCCGGTTCGTCGCGCAGCTTCTCGAAGTACTCCTGGAAGCTCAGATACGCCTTCTCATGCTCGAAGCCGGCGGCCACGAGCTTGGCGAGCGATTCGACGACGGACAGGTAGGCTCCGGTGAACTGGTTCTTCTCCATGATGTACGGGTTGAAGCCCCACGCCATCGCCGACGCAGTCGTCGTCTCCCCGAACACCGGGAGCTTGGCGACCATCGCCATCGGCGCGGTCAGCTGCGTGCGGCCGCCGAACGGCATCAGCACGGTGCCGGCGCCGATCGTCGAGTCGAAGCGCTCGGACAGGCCCTTGTTCGAGGCGACGTTGACGTCGGAGAGCATCGTGTCCATGCGTTCGGCGAGCGTGCCCTCGTTGAACGGCGTGACGTAGCCGTCCTGCATGGTCACATGCGCGTCCTGATGCTTGTCGGCGCCGTTCGACGCGAGGAACTCGCGCGACAGGTCGACGATCGCGTCGCCGTTCCAGCGCATGACCATGCGCGGCTCCTCGGTGACGGTCGCGATGACCGACGCCTCGAGGTTCTCCTCGGCGGCGTACCTGAGGAACTCGTCGACGTCCTCGGCGGCCACGTCGACGGCCATGCGCTCCTGCGATTCGGAGATCGCGAGCTCGGTGCCGTCGAGGCCCTCGTACTTCTTCGGCACCTGGTTGAGGTCGACGTCGAGGCCGTCGGCGATCTCGCCGACCGCGACCGAGACGCCGCCGGCGCCGAAGTCGTTGCAGCGCTTGATCAGGCGGCACGCGTCGCCGCGGCGGAACAGGCGCTGCAGCTTGCGCTCGACGGGCGCGTTGCCTTTCTGCACCTCGGCGCCGTCGAGTTCGAGCGATTCGACGTTGTGCGCCTTCGACGAGCCGGTCGCGCCGCCGATGCCATCACGTCCCGTGCGGCCGCCGAGCAGGATGATGCGGTCGCCGGGCGCCGGCGTCTCGCGGCGCACATGGTCGGCGGGCGTCGCCGCGACGACGGCGCCGACCTCCATGCGCTTGGCGACGTATCCCGGATGGTAGATCTCATCGACCTGGCCGGTCGCCAGACCGATCTGGTTGCCGTAGGAGGAGTAGCCGTGCGCGGCCGTCGTGACGAGCTTGCGCTGCGGCAGCTTGCCTTCGAGCGTCTCGTCGATAGGTGTGCGCGGATCGGCCGCGCCGGTCACACGCATCGCCTGATAGACGTAGGAGCGTCCCGACAGCGGGTCGCGGATGCAGCCGCCGATGCAGGTCGCCGCGCCGCCGAAGGGTTCGATCTCGGTCGGATGGTTGTGCGTCTCGTTCTTGAACAGGAACAGCCAGTCCTCGTCCTCGCCGTCGACGTCCACCTTCACCTTGACGGTGCACGCGTTGATCTCCTCGGATTCGTCGAGGTTCGTCAGGATGCCGTTCGCCTTGAGCCACTTCGCACCGAGCGTGCCCATGTCCATCAGCGTCACCGGACGGTCGCCGCGGCCGAGCTCCTCGCGCATCCTCAGGTAGCGTTCGAAGGCGCCCCGGACGGTCTCGTCGTCGATCGTCACATGGTCGAGCTGCGTGCCGAAGGTCGTGTGGCGGCAGTGATCGGACCAGTACGTGTCGATGACCTTGATCTCGGTGATCGTCGGGTCGCGTTCCTCGCCGACGAAGTAGTCGCGGCAGAACTGCAGGTCGGCGACGTCCATCGCGAGCCCGCGGTCGTCGATGAAGCGTTCGAGCTGCTCGTCGTCCATGTCGCGGAAACCGTCGATGACCTCGACCTTGCCGGGCGTCGGGATCTGCGTCGCGAGCGTGTCGCGCGTCGCGAGGCTCGCCTCGCGCGCTTCGACCGGGTTGATGACGTACTTCTTGATTGCGTCGATGTCCGGCGCGCTCAGGTTGCCCTTGAGCGCGTAGAGCGTGGCCGAGCGCACAGTCGGCCGTTCACCCTGGCTGATGAGCTGGATGCATTCGCTCGCCGAGTCGGCTCGCTGGTCGAACTGACCGGGCAGGAACTCGACGGCGAAGACGGCATCGTCACCGAAGTCGGGAAGGTCGAAGGACACCTCGTCGGACTGCGGCTCGCTGAAGACGGTCGGCACGACCTGTCCGAACAGCTCCTCGCCGATGCCTTCGACATCGTAGCGGTTGATCAGTCGGATCCGTTCGAGCGGCTTGATGCCCAGAATCGTCCTGAGTTCCTGGGTGAGCTGCTGGGCCTCGACGTCAAAGCCCGGCTTCTTTTCAACATATACGCGGAAAACCACGGTTCTTCCTTGCTCTCTTGACTCTGATGGTTGCAGGTGGAATGGGTAGGAATGCAATGAAATTGGGGGATGAAGGGCACGCGGCCACAGGCGGCGCGCCGCCGGGGACGGCAAAACGGCCCGCATCCGGTGGGTGCCGGATGCGGGCCGTCGGCGTCATTCGGCGCGTTCGATGCCTTCCTGCTCGGCGAGTGCCGTCAGGCGGTCGTAGATCTCCTCGTAGGCGGGGATGATGTTGCCCAGGTCTCGGCGGAACAGGTCCTTGTCGAGATGCTCGATCTGTCCCGAGCCGTCCTTCAGGTCCCACAGGCGGCACGTGTCCGGCGTGATCTCGTCGGCGAGCAGGATCGTGCCGTCGGAGGTCTTGCCTTCCTCGATCTTGAAATCGACGAGCTGCACGTCGATCTTCGAGAAGATGTCGAGCAGCGCGTCGTTGACGGCGCGCGCCTGCTTCGAGATCTCGGCGAGCTCCTCGTCGGAGGCCAGGCCGAGCGCGACGATGCCGTCGTCGTTGATGAAGGGGTCGCCGAGTTCGTCGGACTTGTAGCAGAACTCGAGGATCGGGCGCTCGAGCTTCGTGCCTTCCTCGACGCCGTAGCGCTTCGCGAAGGAACCGGCCGCCGTGTTGCGCATAATGATCTCAAGCGGATACATGTCCATCGAGCGCACGAGCTGCTCGGTGTCCGAGATGCGCTTGATGAAGTGGGAGTCCACGCCGCGCGCCTTGAGCAGGTCGAAGAGGACCGAGGTGATGCGGTTGTTGAGGCTGCCTTTGCCTTCAATCTGAGCCTTCTTCGCGCCGTTGCCGGCGGTCGCCTGGTTCATGTATTCGACCCACAGGACGTCCGGGTCGTCCGTTGCGTACAGTTTCTTGGCCTTGCCCTCGTAGAGCTTGTCCATCTTCTGCATGGTGTTGCTTCTGCCTTCCGTGGATAAGAGGAATGGAACGCTGTGAACTGACGCCCTCAGCCTAGCAAGCGGCGGCAACATGGGCGCGTCCCTTCTCACGTTTCAAACAACGTGCGGGGCGCGCCCGCGCGCGGCTCACACGATGCTGATCTGCAGCGCCTGCGCGGTCTCGACGGCGCGGATACGCGCCTCCTCGACGTCCTGTCCGAGCGCGAGCGCGACGCCCATGCGACGGTGACCGTCGACCTTCGGCTTGGCGAACACGCGCACGTCGACGCCCGGCTGCGCGAGCGCCTCGTCGAGGTCGTGGAATTCGGCCTCGCCGTGTCCCTCGACGACGATCGCATGGCTCGCGGCTGCCGTGTACTTCGGGATGTTGAGCGCGACGTGGCCTTCCTTGACCGGCACGCCGAGCATCGCGCGCGCATGCAGGTCGAATTCGCTCAGCCGCTGGCTGATCATCGTGACCATGCCGGTGTCGTGCGGCCGCGGCGAGACCTCGTTGAACAGGACGGTGCCGTCCTTGAGCACGAACAGTTCGACGCCGAAGACGCCCCACGCCGTGTCGGTGCCGGCGCGCGCGACGAGTCCCTCGACGACGGCGTGCGCGATGCGGCGCGCCTCCTCGAGCACGTCGGCGGCCACGTTCGCCGGCTGCCACGAGTCGCGGTAGTCGCCGTCCTGCTGCCGCTGTCCGATCGGCTCGCACACGACGACGCCCGAGATCGAGCTGACCGTGAGCATCGTCAGTTCGTAGTCGAGGTCGACGAGACGCTCGACGATGACGCGGGAGACGTCGCCTTCGTCGTGCGCGCGGCGTCCCTGCTGCGCCGCCGTCCACGCGTCGTCGACGCCGTCTGCGGCGCGCACGACCGACTGGCCGTGCCCGGAGGAGCTCATGACCGGCTTGACGACGCACGGATAGCCGATCGCGTCGGCCGCCTGCCTGAGTTCGTCGAGGGTGCCGGCGAAACGGAACGTCGTCGTCGGCAGTCCGAGTTCGCGCGCGGCGAGCGTGCGCAGCGCCTCGCGGTCCATGCACGTCGCCGCGATTCTGGCGCTCGGCACGATGCGCACGCCGTCGTGCTCTGCCGTTTCGAGCACCGACGTCGCGATCGCCTCGACCTCGGGGATGATGATGTCCGGATGCACGTCGGCGATGAGTGCGCGCAACGCATCGGCGTTCGCCATGTCGACGACGTGCGCCTCGTGCGCGACCTGCTGCGCCGGCGCGTCCGCATACGAATCGGCCGCGATGACGCGCACGCCGAGACGCGTCAGCGAGATCGCGACCTCCTTGCCGAGCTCGCCGGAGCCGAGCAGGAGCGCGCGGGTGGGATGTTTGCCGTTGGGGGTGCCGAGTGCACAATCGATTTTCGTCATGGCAACCATTGTGCCACCGGCAGTGCACGGCCGCGCCGTGGGCGCCGCGTGGGCACGAACCGCCGGTTCGGCGCCGCGGCCGCTAGACTGGACGACTATGTGCGCACAACAGAACACGGCATCCGCTGACGCGGAGCAGCAGCACGACGAACGGCCGCTCAAGGTCGCGCTCGTCGTCGACACGTCCGGCAACGGCGGCAACGGTACCTCCAATTCGGCGACCCAATGGGCGGCGGAGCTGCGGCGGCAGGGGCATGAGGTGCGCCTCGTCGGCATCGGCGCGCCCGAATACCCGGCGAGGGAGAACCGCATCCCGCTTGTCAGCTGGATCTCGGCGAAGCAGCAGATGCAGTTCGCGCAGCCGAGCCGTACGCTCTTCGACCGCGCCTTCGACGGCGTCGACGTCGTGCACATCTACGAGCCGTTCAAGTTCGGACGGCATGCGCTCGAGAACGCGCGCGAGCACGGGCTGCCGGTGACCGCCGGATTCCACGTGCAGCCGGAGAACGTCATGTATTCGGCGGGTCCGTTGCGCTACATCCCCGGCATGAACTCGTTCCTGTACTGGCTCTTCCACCATTGGCTCTACCGCAACGTCGACGCGATCCATGTGCCGACGAGGCTCGGCGCGCATCTGCTCGAGGAACACCATTACGGCGAGCCGATCTACGTCATCTCGAACGGCTACCAGCCGAGGTTCACTGCGAAGCAGCAGCGTCCAGGCGCCGAGCCCGCCGGCGTGCCGTTCCGCATCATCGCCTCGGGCAGGCTCGCCAATGAGAAGAACCATGTGGAGCTCATCGAGGCGATCTCGATGAGCGCGCACGCCGACGACATCCATCTGACGATCGCCGGAACCGGCCCGATCAGGCGCCGTGTCATGCGCAAGGCGCGCAAGCTGCTCAAACGCCCGGCGACGATCGGCTTCCACCGCAACGCCGACATGCCGGATCTGCTGCGCTCGTGCGACCTGCTGTGCCATCCGTCGATCGCCGATCTCGAATCGGTGAGCGTCATCGAAGGCATGGCGTGCGGCCTCGTGCCGGTCATCGCCGATTCGCCGCTGAGCGCGGCCGGGCAGTTCTCGCTGACGCCGGAGTCGTCGTATCCGGTCGGGCATCCCGAAGGGCTTGCCGACCGCATCGACTGGTGGATCGACCATCCGCGCGAACTCAACGAGTGGGGGCAGACCTACGCCGAACACACGAAGGAGACGTATTCGGTCGAACAGTCGGTGAAACGCTTCGTGCGGATGGAACGCGAGGTCATCGCCGCGCATCAGGCGGGCAAGCGCGCCGCCGGCAATTCGGACGGACGGTGACGTCGCGCGGGTAATGACGGTAATGACATTGTGCGCAGGACATCGCACAAGATGATAAGAACGGCTGCGGCCGCCGGCGTCACGGGACGTCGGCGGCCGCAGCCGTATTCGGAATCGATGCAGCGAGGGAATCGGTTCGCAAAAATCAATTCACGGAAACTCACAGGTAGGAGATCAGTTCGGCCGTCTGCTCGTCGGTCGTCGCCCAGCTCGTGCAGATGCGCAGCATGACGCGGTCGGTGCCGACGGCCTCCATGAAACCGAGCGTCACATGCTTGGCCAGTTCGGCAGCTTTCTTGTCGGAGACGGTGATGAAGATCTGGTTCGTCTGCGAGACGAAGGCCACGTCGTAGCCTTTGTCCGTCAGCGCCTGACGGATCTTGTCGGCCTCCTTGTTCGCATGTTCGGACAGCTTGAAGTACAGGTCGTCGGTGAACAGCGTGTCGAACTGCAGACCCAGCAGCCAACCCTTCGCGAGCAGTGCGCCGTGCTGCTTGACGAGCGTCGTGAAGTTCCTCGGCGTGTTGCCGCGCGTGAACACGACGGCCTCGCCGAACATCGCGCCGACCTTCGTGCCGCCGATCGTGAAGACGTCGGCGACGCGCGCGATGTCGTCGAGGTTCGCGTCGTTGCCGTCGCTCGTCAGCGCGTAGCCGAGGCGCGCGCCGTCGATGAACAGCGGCAGCTTGCGGTCGTGCGCGACCTGGGAGAGCGCCTCGAGCTCCTCGAGCGTGTAGACGGTGCCGTATTCGGTCGGCTGGGAGATGTAGACGGCGCCGGGGAAGACCATGTGCTCGTGGTTGGCGTCGGCATAGAAGCGCTCGCAGTAGTCGTCGAGCTGCGCCGCCGTGATCTTGCCGTCCTCGTTTGGCAGCGGGAGCACCTTGTGGCCGGTGGCCTCGATCGCGCCCGCCTCATGCGTGTTAATATGGCCGCTGTCCGCGCACACGACGCCCGCGTACTGCGGCGTGATCGCCGAGATGACCGTCTGATTCGTCTGCGTGCCGCCGACGAGGAACCACACCTGCGCCTCGGGGTCGTCGCACAGTTTGACGATCTTGTCCGCCGCGATCTTGCAATAGTCGTCGGTGCCGTAGCCGGGGTGCTGCTCGTGCTCGATCTGCTGCATGCGGGTCAGGATCTGCGGCGCGGCCGTCGAGGAATAATCGTTCTGGAAGGACAGCATGATGGGCTCCTTGGGTCTGGACGTGTTGGGTCGGGATATGCGTGGTCCGTATCGTAGGCAAGTCTAGTCGGTCGGCGGCTGCGTGCCGCGGATTGCGGTGACGGTGAACGGACGGCGGGGGACGCGCGGGGCGCGCGTGACGGATCGTTCGAGCGATTGCGCCAGTGAGAGCGCGGGCATGCGGGCGCTCAGATCCTCATGCCAGCGAGCGGAGACGGCGAGGAAGATCAGGTAGATGTACGGCATGCAGAGGTTCGTCTCCAACAGCGAATCGATGACGAGCGGCTTGAGCGACTGCAGCGGGCTCAGTCCGGCGCTGCGGATACCGCCGAGCAGCAGCGCGAGCTCCCACGCGAACTGGATGCCGATGCCGCACACGAGCAGCCACCGGATGTCGATGCGCAGCGCGGGACGCAGGGCGAAGCCCAGGTTGTGGACAATGACGGCCGCGTAGCCGACGAACAGGATGAGCGCCATCCAACCGTGGTAGGCGCCCGTCGTGCGCTGGATGACGATCGGGTGCGCGGCTTGGCCGGGCAGGAAACGCGACGTGAGCGTCTGCGCGATGAGCGGCGCGCAGAACCACCAGCCGAAGATCAGCGTCGACCATTCGATGAGACGGTCGTCGCGGCGCAGATATAGCCAGATCCAGGTGAAGTTCGTGAATCCGTAGCTCATCGACATCCACAGCAGCACCCAGAACAACGACGCGTTCGGCGAGATCGAACGCGTATGGAGGGCCAGATGGAAGATGCCGAAGTCGACGGCGAAGTAGAGGAGCCCGGCGGCGAGGCCGATGAGCACCGTCATGCGGCGACGGCGCCACAGCAGCAGTCCGGCGTACAGGACGAGGAACGCGATGTCGAGCCAGATGTAGCACGGGGCGAACTGGCGGCGCGCAATGAAATCGGCGGTGGTTGCGGCGGTTGTGGCGGTTGCCACGGATGTGGCGGCTGCGGGGAGGGCGAGGATCATCATGGTTCCAGCGTAGACGATGGCGGTGCGGGGGCTGGTATGGGAACGCTGGTATGGGAACGGAGGGAAGTCCGAACACAAAAAAAGGGGCGGCCCCCGGAGTGTCTAGGTAGCTTCGGGGGCCGCCTCGTCTGTTTTTTCTGTTTCCTCTGTACCTCATCCTCACTGTCGTCGGACGACCTGTGCGCCTTCCTGCGCTGTGTCGAATCCGCGGGGATGCGCGTCGCGTTCGCACCACCATGTGCCTGCGCTGTGCCTGTGTCTGCGCCTGCGCTGTGCGTCGGCTCCTCGTGGATGACTCCCGCTGGATCCTCCTGCGGAATCGGACCCTAGTGTTGTGGTGTACCTCTTCGGTGGGGTCAGCCTCTTTCGGGGTGCCAGCCGCTGCCAGCGGGTGGCGTGGCCGTGGGGCGGGTATCGCCTTCGATGCACGCCGTGCGGGTCGTCTCGATCAGGAGCGCCGTTCGATCTCAATCCATCATTCATGCGGCTCATGCGTCATTCATTCGCATCAGGAAACCATGCACCGTTGATCAAGGAAACCATCATGCTGGAAAGGAGTTGCAGCGCCACATGCGCTTCATGTTGTAGCCCTGTTGAATTATGTCTCCAGTCTACTCCCGATTGGTTCGCGACAGGCCGTGCACCGGATGCGACACGCCGTGGGAACGGGTCGGGGGCGGATGGTGTATAGTGTTCATCTGTTGCCCGGTTCTTCACGGAACCGTTGCGATGGTGGCTATAGCTCAGTTGGTAGAGCATCTGATTGTGGTTCAGAAGGTCGCGCGTTCGAGCCGCGTTAGCCACCCCACCTCAGACCCTCCCTCGCGGAGGGTCTTCGTGTTTCCGCGCCCGTTCTCGGCCGGCGCTTCCGCCCCGTTCCGTCGTCCGCGTCGACAATCCGTCCCGCGGAGGGATCGCAATGCGGGTCGGTTCGTCGACGTTGGCGACGGTTCGGCCTGCGGAAGGGTCTAGTTGCGAGTTGGTTCGTCGACTCCGGCGATGGGTCGCCCCGGAGCGGGTTGGTTTGTCGGTAGGGGCGAGGATTCTGCCCGCGGATGGGCCCGCTTGCGGGGTGGGTCGTCGACGGGGAAGATGGAACGGGACGCAGTGGGATACGACAAGGACGCGGCGGTGGAGAGCCAATTGTGAAGACACACCGAGGGAGCCTTCACAATTGATTGTTATCCGGGCTTCGTGGTATATTCATCGATTGTGTGTGCCAGCCGCGCACCTTATGTGACAGGAGCATGTGCTGGGATATCCCCGAGTTCGTTTGCATCATGCGCAGCAATGCGACCAGTGAGAGAACGAAGGGTCATCGGGCCGGTGAACAGTGGCTGTCTTTTCTTCGTTCAGTGCATCGGGGGAGAGTGAGGCTGCGATCAGTCGGCTTCACTAGGAAGAACAGAAACCACTGAATCGGAGAATTCAAGTTGCCTACTATTGAACAGCTTGTCCGTAAGGGACGTAAGGCAAAGCCGAAGAAGTCCAAGACGCTGGCGCTCAAGGGAAGCCCGCTGCGCCGCGGCGTGTGCACCCGTGTGTACACGACGACGCCGAAGAAGCCGAACTCGGCTCTGCGTAAGGTCGCTCGTGTGCGCCTGAGCTCGGGCGTCGAAGTCACCGCCTACATTCCGGGCGAGGGCCACAACCTGCAGGAGCACTCGATCGTGCTCGTGCGCGGCGGCCGTGTCAAGGATCTGCCGGGCGTGCGCTACCACATCGTGCGCGGCGCGCTCGATACGCAGGGTGTCAAGGATCGTAAGCAGGGCCGTTCCCTGTACGGAGCAAAGAAGGCGAAGTAAGAGATATGTCACGTAAAGGACCCGCCAAGAAACACCAGCTGCTGCCGGACCCGATCTACGGCTCGACCGTCGTGGCACAGCTCATCAACAAGATTCTGCTCGACGGCAAGAAGTCGATCGCCGAAGACATCGTCTACTCGGCGCTCGACATGGTCAAGGAGAAGACTGACCAGGAGCCGGTCGCGGTGCTCAAGCGCGCGCTGGACAACATCCGCCCGTCGCTCGAGGTCCGTTCCCGCCGCGTCGGCGGTGCGACCTATCAGGTCCCGGTTGAGGTCAAGCCGGCCCGCGCGAACACGCTGTCGCTGCGTTGGCTGACCGATTTCTCCCGCGCCCGTCGTGAGAAGACGATGGCTGAGCGTCTCGCCAACGAGATCCTCGACGCCTCCAACGGCCTCGGTGCTTCCGTGAAGCGTCGCGAGGACACGCACAAGATGGCGGAAGCCAACAAGGCCTTCGCTCATTACCGCTGGTAATTAGCCACAGAAACGAAGAGTTAAGGAACATTCATGGCACTGGACGTGCTTACCAACCTCAACCAGGTTCGTAACATCGGCATCATGGCGCACATCGATGCCGGTAAGACCACCACTACCGAGCGTATTCTGTACTACACCGGTAAGAACTACAAGATCGGCGAAACCCACGACGGCGCTTCGACGATGGACTTCATGGCCCAGGAGCAGGAGCGCGGCATCACCATCCAGTCCGCCGCGACGACCTGCTTCTGGAACCGTCAGACCCATGACACGGGCGACAAGTTCCAGATCAACATCATCGATACGCCGGGCCACGTCGACTTCACCGCCGAGGTGGAGCGTTCGCTGCGCGTCCTCGATGGCGCCGTCGCCGTCTTCGACGGCAAGGAAGGCGTCGAGCCGCAGTCCGAGACCGTGTGGCGTCAGGCCGACAAGTACGGCGTCCCGCGCATCTGCTTCATCAACAAGATGGACAAGCTCGGTGCCGACTTCTACTACTCGGTGGACACCATCAAGGAGAAGCTCGGCGCGACCCCGCTCGTCGTCCAGCTGCCGATCGGTGCCGAGAACGACTTCGTCGGCGTCGTCGATTTGATCCGCATGAAGGCCTACGTCTGGAACGACGTCAAGGACGACATGGGTGCGCACTACGACACCGTGGACATCCCGGACGATCTCAAGGAACGCGCCGAGCAGTACCGTGCCGAACTCCTCGACCAGGTCGCGGAGTCTGACGAGGAGCTCATCGAGAAGTACCTCGAGACCGGCGAACTGAGCGAAGAGGAGATCCGCAAGGGCATCCGCACGCTCACGATCTCGCGTCAGGCCTACCCGGTCCTGTGCGGTTCCGCGTTCAAGGACAAGGGTGTGCAGCCGATGCTGGACGCCGTCGTCGACTACCTGCCGAGCCCGGAGGACGTCCCGTCCATCGTCGGCTTCGACCCGTCTGACGAGTCCATCGAGATCGACCGCAAGCCGACGCTCGACGATCCGTTCTCGGCGCTCGTCTTCAAGATCTCGACCCACCCGTTCTACGGCAAGCTCGTCTTCGTGCGCGTCTACTCCGGCTCCGTCAAGCCGGGCGACAACGTGCTCGATTCGACGAAGGGCAAGAAGGAACGCGTCGGCAAGATCTTCCAGATGCACGCCGACAAGGAGAACCCGGTCGACGCGGCCGAGGCGGGCAACATCTACACCTTCGTCGGTCTGAAGAACGTCACGACCGGCGACACGCTGTGCGATGAGAAGCACCCGATCTCACTCGAGTCCATGACCTTCCCGGACCCGGTCATCGAGGTGGCCGTCGAGCCGAAGACGAAGGCCGACCAGGAGAAGATGAGCCTCGCCCTCGCGAAGCTCTCCGACGAGGATCCGACCTTCCAGGTCAAGACCGACGAAGAGTCCGGCCAGACCCTCATCTCCGGCATGGGCGAGCTCCAGCTCGACATCATCGTCGACCGTATGCGCCGCGAGTTCAAGGTCGAGTGCAACGTCGGCAAACCGCAGGTCGCCTACCGTGAGACGATCCGCAAGGCCGTCATCGGCCAGGAGTACACGCACAAGAAGCAGACCGGTGGTTCCGGCCAGTTCGCGAAGGTGCTCATGAACTTCGAGCCGCTCGACACCGAGAACGGCGAGGTCTACGAGTTCGCGAACGAGGTCACCGGCGGCCACATCACGAAGGAGTTCATCCCTTCGATCGATGCCGGCGTGCAGGAGGCCATGGAATCCGGCATCCTCGCGGGCTTCCCGGTCGTTGGCGTCAAGGCGACGATCGTCGACGGCCAGGTCCACGACGTCGATTCCTCGGAAATGGCGTTCAAGATCGCGGGCTCGATGTGCTTCAAGGAAGCCGCCCCGAAGGCCAAGCCGGTCATCCTCGAACCGATCATGGCCGTCGAGGTCCGTACCCCGGAGGAGTACATGGGCGACGTCATGGGCGACCTCAACTCCCGTCGTGGCGCCATCCAGTCGATGAACGACGCCACCGGCGTCAAGGTCATCGACGCGAAGGTCCCGCTGTCCGAGATGTTCGGCTACATCGGCGACCTGCGTTCCAAGACCCAGGGTCGTGCGATGTTCACGATGCAGATGGACTCCTACGCGGAGGTCCCGAAGGCCGTCGCGGACGAGATCATCAAGGCCCAGCGCGGCGAGTGACACGCGCTGCCATTTGGCTTGAACCTGTCTCCAGTCAGCGCTAATATTCTGTAGCGCTGACTGGGTTCGGGCTCTACAAGTGGCGACAACCCAGAAACCCAGTAAACTGTAGCAAGTGCCTTGAGCGATCAAGGCTTACTACGAGAACGTCCAGGAGGACAAACACATGGCAAAGGAAAAGTACGAGCGTACTAAGCCGCACGTTAACATCGGTACGATCGGCCACGTCGATCACGGCAAGACGACCCTCACCGCAGCGATCTCCAAGGTCCTGCACGATGAGTTCCCGGATCTGAACCCGGAGTACGACTTCAACCAGATCGACGCCGCTCCGGAAGAGCAGCAGCGTGGTATCACCATCAACATCGCCCACATCGAGTACCAGACTGAGAAGCGTCACTACGCTCACGTCGACTGCCCGGGCCACGCCGACTTCGTCAAGAACATGATCACCGGCGCCGCCCAGATGGATGGCGCGATCCTCGTTGTGGCCGCCACCGACGGCCCGATGGCCCAGACCCGCGAGCACGTCCTGCTCGCCCGTCAGGTTGGCGTCCCGAAGATCCTCGTCGCGCTGAACAAGTGCGATATGGTCGATGACGAAGAGCTCATTGAGCTCGTCGAGGAAGAGGTCCGTGACCTCCTCGACGAGAACGGCTTCGATCGCGACTGCCCGGTCGTCCACACCTCCGCTTACGGCGCGCTGCACGACGATGCTCCGGATCACGAGAAGTGGGTCGAGACCGTCAAGGAACTGATGAACGACGTCGACGACTACATCCCGACGCCGGTCCATGACCTCGACAAGCCGTTCCTGATGCCGATCGAGGACGTCTTCACGATCTCCGGTCGTGGCACCGTCGTCACCGGTCGTGTCGAGCGTGGCCGCCTGCCGATCAACACCAACGTCGAGATCGTCGGCATCCGCCCGACCCAGACCACCACCGTCACCTCCATCGAGACCTTCCACAAGCAGATGGACGAGTGCGAGGCTGGCGACAACACCGGTCTGCTGCTGCGCGGCATCAACCGTACCGACGTCGAGCGTGGCCAGGTTGTGGCCGCCCCGGGTTCGGTCACCCCGCACACCAAGTTCGAAGGCGAAGTCTACGTCCTCACCAAGGATGAGGGCGGCCGCCACTCGCCGTTCTTCTCGAACTACCGTCCGCAGTTCTACTTCCGCACGACGGACGTCACCGGCGTCATCACGCTGCCGGAAGGCGTCGAGATGGTTCAGCCTGGCGATCACGCGACCTTCACGGTTGAGCTGATCCAGCCGATCGCGATGGAAGAGGGCCTCACCTTCGCAGTGCGCGAAGGCGGCCACACCGTCGGCTCGGGCCGTGTCACCAAGATCCTCGGCTGATTTTGTTTCAGCGGATCTGACGCGGTAGTACGCGACTGAGGAAGCCCCCACCCCAACCGGTGGGGGCTTCCTTGTATCTGCGGCGTGTTGGGGGTCCAATGTGAGGATTTGGTGGAAGTTGATGATTGCTCAATCACCGACTGATATTGTGGGGGCCGCTGATGGAAGTCGGTGATTAAGGTCAACCATGTACTGCTGTTTCTGGGGTGGTCCGCGGCAGTCGGCGGTTGCGGTCAATCGCAGACTGCCGTTGTGAAGGTTGTGGGTGGAAGTTTGTGGTTGACATCAATCACGTACTGCCATCTGGGCGGCACACAGCCGCCGTATACCAGAACAGCCGCCCGGGTGGGCGGCTGCGGGGGAGAAGTGGCGGTTGCGGATCAGTCGACTTGGGTCGCGGAGGCGCGCGCCACAGCGGGCGCGTCGGCGTTGGTCGGCAGCACACGGTCGAGGCCGACCATCAGATAGCCGAAGGTAATGAACGCGACGAGCAGGACGCCGATCCAGCGCAGGACGCCGCCGACGCCGAGCTGTGCGGCATCGAGGAAGAAATAGGGGTAGAGCAGCGGCGTGCTGGGATCGAAATGGCACAGCCATGCGCGGATGTAGACGAAGCCGACGTAGCACAGCGGGAAGATCGTCGCAGCGAAGGGATAGGTCCAGCGGACGCGGCGATGTTCGTAGCACAGCAGCCAGTCGAAGGTGAACAGCAGCGGCAGCGCGACGTGGAAGAGCAGGCTAGTCACCTGGAAGTTCTGCGCGGGGTCGCGGTCGGGCTGCCCGGCGAGCAGCAGATTGAAGACGAAGAACGTGAGCAGGATCGCGATGACGCTGACGAACTTGAGCTGCGGGGCGAAGGTGACCGGGCCGTCGTCGCGGCGGTGCGCCGTCTGAACGAGTTCGCACAGCACGACGGCGATGCACAGGTAGTTCGACAGGTTCGTGAAGTAGACGAAGAAGTCGGCGTCGAACTCGGCGTCGTACAGCCCGAGGCTGCCGAGGACGCCGACGGCGCCGAGCGCGACGTAGAAAGTCTGGAGGATGAGCTGCGCGGTTCTGCTGCGAATCATGGATGCTGCACTTTCGATGGCGGACATGGACATGCGCGCGCCCGAAGGCGCGGCGAACGTGCCCAGTCTACGGACGCGCGGCATGTGCGCGCGTTGTGCGAATCGCGGGGAGAGGCGCGGCGATTTTTGTGCGTAGTCACAAAAGCTGGACAGTTGCAAAAACGGGCAGCCACAAGAAACGGCCGCCTGCGCGGCCAAGTGGACGCGCAGGCGGCCGTCATGTGCAGCGGCGGACGGATCGGTGAAACGTGATCAGTGGAACGTGACCGTGTGCAGGCCTTCCTTGTGCAGATCGACGACCTTGAGCGAGTCGACGTTGCCGTTCTCGTCGAGGGAGACGACGACCGGATTCATCGCCTTGATCGCTGCATCGGAGAACTCGGTATGGCCGGACGGCGACGACTTGAGCAGGATCATCGGCAGGTCGTTGCGCAGCGTGTCCTCGGCGTCCGAGCGCGCGTCGTTGATCAGGAGCACCTGACCGTTCTCCTGACCGGCGAAGTCCATCAGCAGACGGACGATGTCGCCGCGACGCATGTTCGGTACGGCGACGGCCGTGTCGTCATGCTCGCGGATCTCGCGGTGGATCGTGTCGACGCCCTTGAACTCGACGTCGATGACGTTTGCGGACGGCGGCACCGTCGGCAGGACGTGCTTCTCGTCGATGATGGCGAGCTTGCGCATATCGGCGACGGCGTCGACGAGGGATTGGAACGTCGTCACCTTGTCGGCGAGCGGCGCGGCGCCGACGATGATGACGGAGCGGCCGTCGAGCAGCGCGTCGTTGACGAGTGGATCGATCATGGATGCCTCCTTGACGTAGGTACTGACGTAGGTACTGCACACAGGTATAGCGCGTTTCGCCGGCGGCGGCCGCCCGTTGCGGTCGACGGCGTAACCGTGGGCGGCCAGCCATGCGTCCGCTACACGGGTTCCGCAGGACGCTTACGTGGTCCCTGTATGGAGGTGCTGGCATAATATGCAAGGCTCTTTGTATAGCTGTACGACACGTCGAATGAATAGGTGAGTAATTTGGCACAGACTACCAACGACATCAAGAACGGATCCATCCTCAACCTGGACGGCCAGCTGTGGCAGGTCATCAAGTTCCAGCACGTCAAGCCGGGCAAGGGCCCCGCCTTCGTGCGCACGACGATCAAGAACGTCCTGTCGGGCAAGATCGTCGACAAGACCTTCAACGCGGGTATGAAGATGGAGTTCGAGACCGTCGACAACCGCACGCTGCAGTACTCCTACGACGACGGCGACAACTTCGTCTTCATGGATATGACCACTTACGACCAGGTCATGATTCCGAAGACGCTCGTCGGCGACAAGGCGAAGTACCTGCTCGAAGGCACCGACTGCATCGTCTCCTTCCACGACGGCCAGCCGCTGTCCGTCGAACTGCCGGCGTCCGTCGTCCTGACCGTCACACACACCGAGCCGGGCCTGCAGGGCAACCGTTCGAACGCCGGCACGAAGCCGGCGACCGTCGAGACCGGCGCCGAGATCCAAGTGCCGCTGTTCATCGGCGAAGGCGAGAAGGTCAAGGTCAGCACCGAGGACGGCTCCTACCTGGGCCGCGAGAACTGATCAGGCACAACCAGTAAGGACCATCAGCTCCATGGCACGTTCCACCGCTCGCAAGAGGGCTCTGAACACGTTGTATGAAGCGGACGAGAAGGGACAGGACATCCTGTCCCTTCTTGATGAGCGCATCGCCGAACCGGGCGCGCAGACACCGCTTCCCGACTACGCCGTCGAAATCGTGCGCGGCGTGGCCGACCATCGGCGTGACATCGACCGCATGCTCAACGACCATTCCACCAGCTGGAAGGTGCGCCGCATGCACGTCATCGACCGTAATATCCTTCGTATTGCGACCTGGGAGATCGTCTACAACGACGAGGTTCCCGACAAAGTGGCCATCGACGAAGCGATCAACCTCGCCAAGACCTTGTGCGACGACGATGCGCCGTCCTTCATCCACGGCCTGCTCAGCGCGATAAGCGCCGCCGAGCATCCCGACGGCAAGGATGGGCGATCCGACCAGGCCGAATAAGCCGACGCGTTTGGCCGGGTCGCGAGTCTCAACCGGCCGCTATCCATCGTTTTTTCGACAACCTTTGATGAATGGGGGTTTGGGTGAACCAGATCGACTCGGCATCCGCTTTCACCGCCGACGACGCCGTCCTCGTGCTCGAGGACGGTCAGGTCTACGTGGGCGAACCTTACGGCGCGCGCGGCGAGACGCGCGGGGAGATCGTCTTCTCCACCGCGATGACCGGCTATCAGGAGACGCTCACCGATCCAAGCTACGACCGTCAGATCGTCGTGCAGACGTTCCCGCACATCGGAGACACCGGCGTCAACGACGAGGATCCGGAATCCTCGCGCATCTGGGTCGCCGGCTACGTCGTGCGCGACCCTAGCCCGACGGTGAGCAACTGGCGCGCCGACGGCACGCTCGACAATGCGCTCGTCGCCGACGGCATCGTCGGCATCAGCCATATCGACACGCGCAGGCTCGTGCGCCATCTGCGCGATGCGGGCGTCATGCGCGCCGGCATCTTCTCCGGCGACGCGCTCGTCGACGCCGATGGCGAGCCGCGCACGATCGAATCACTGCTCGCCGACGTGCGTGCCACGCCCCAGATGAAGGGCATGAGCCTGTACGACGAGGTGAGCACCGATGAAGCCTACGTCATCGAACCGACCGGCGAATTCGAGGGACGCGAACCCGTCGCGACCGTCGCCGCGATCGATCTGGGCATCAAGGCGATGACGCCGCACCGCATGGCCGAACGTGGCTGCCGCGTGCACGTGCTGCCGTCGACGACGACCTTCGAGCAGATCGAGGCGCTCAACCCCGACGGCGTCTTCTTCTCCAACGGACCGGGCGATCCGGAGCAGGCCGATCAGATGGTCGCGCTGCTGCGCCGCGTGCTTGACGCCGGATACCCGTTCTTCGGCATCTGCTTCGGCAACCAGCTGCTCGGCCGCGCGCTCGGCTTCGGCACCTACAAGCTCAAGTTCGGCCACCGCGGTGTCAACCAGCCGGTCAAGGACGTCACGACCGGCAAGGTCGAGGTGACCGCGCACAACCACGGCTTCGCCGTCGACGCCCCGATCGGTCAAACCGTCGACGCTCCGTTCGACGACGGCCGCTACGGCAAGGTCTTCGTCAGCCACGTCGACCTCAACGATGACGTCGTCGAGGGCCTGCAGTGCGTCGACATCCCCGCCTTCTCCGTCCAGTACCATCCCGAGGCCGCAGCCGGTCCGCACGACGCCGCCTATCTGTTCGACCGTTTCGTCGCGATGATGAACGACGCCAACGCCAAGAATGCCAAGGAGGAATCCACGAATGCCCAAGCGTAACGACATCAAGTCGGTGATGGTCATCGGCTCCGGCCCGATCGTCATCGGTCAGGCCGCCGAGTTCGACTATTCGGGAACCCAGGCCTGCCGCGTCCTGCGTGAGGAAGGCATCCGCGTCATCCTCGTTAACTCCAACCCGGCCACGATCATGACCGACCCGGAGATGGCCGACGCCACCTACATCGAACCGATCGCCACGCCGATCCTCGAACGCATCATCGCCAAGGAACGCCCCGACGCGCTGTTGCCGACGCTCGGCGGCCAGACCGCGCTCAACGCGGCCGTCGCCCTCGGCGAGGCCGGCGTGCTCAAAAAGTACAACGTCGAGCTCATCGGCGCCTCGCTTGAGGCGATCGACCGCGGCGAGGACCGCGAATCGTTCAAGCAGGTCGTCGAGGAGGCCGGCGCGGAATCGGCACGCTCCGACATCGCGCACACACTCGAGGAAGTGGACGCGATCGCCGAACGCTTCGGCTTCCCGCTCGTCGTGCGCCCGTCGTTCACGATGGGCGGCCTCGGCTCGGGCATCGCGCACGACACCGAGGAGCTGCACCGCATCGCCGGTGCCGGCATCCACTATTCGCCGACCGACGAGGTGCTCATCGAAGAGGGCATCGAAGGCTGGAAGGAATACGAGCTCGAGCTCATGCGCGACCGCAACGACAACGTCGTGGTCGTCTGCCCGATCGAGAACGTCGACCCGGTCGGCGTGCACACCGGCGACTCGATCACCGTCGCCCCGGTGTTCACACTCACCGACCGCGAATACCAGAAGCTGCGCGACATCGGCATCGCGATCATCCGCGGCGTCGGCGTCGACACCGGCGGCTGCAACATCCAGTTCGCGATCCACCCCGAGACCGGCCGCATCATCGTCATCGAGATGAACCCGCGCGTCTCGCGCTCGTCGGCGCTCGCGTCGAAGGCCACCGGCTTCCCGATCGCGAAGATCGCGACGAAGCTCGCCCTCGGCTACACGCTCGACGAAATCCAGAACGACATCACGAAGTCGACGCCGGCGAGCTTCGAGCCGACGATCGACTACGTCGTCACGAAGGTGCCGCGCTTCGCGTTCGAGAAGTTCCCGGGCGCCGACCCGACGCTGACGACGTCGATGAAGTCGGTTGGCGAGGCGATGGCGCTCGCCGGCAACTTCGAGGAGTCGCTCGGCAAGGCGATGCGTTCGATCGACAAGCGCGATATGGGCTTCAATTGGGATGGCGAGAAGCCAAGCAAGGACGAGGTCGACGAGCTGCTCGAGGCGATGAAGACGCCGACTGAGCACCGCTACCTGCAGCTCATGCGCGCGATCTGGGGCGACGCCACCGAGGAGCAGATCTTCGAGGCCACGAAGATCGACCCGTGGTTCATCCGCCAGTTCACCCGCATCAACGACATGGCGATGCAGGTGCGCGACGCCGAGACGCTCTCGCCGCGCCTGCTCAAGAAGGCGAAGCTCGCAGGCCTGTCCGACCTGCAGATCGCGCATCTGCGCGGCTTGGGCGACGCCGGCGAGAACACGATCCGCGAACTGCGCTGGAACTACGGGCTGCACCCGGTCTACAAGACCGTCGACACCTGCGCCGCCGAGTTCGACGCGGCCACGCCGTACTACTACTCGTGCTACGCCGACGAGACCGAGCTGCGCAAGCGCGACCGCGAAGCCGTCATCATCCTCGGATCCGGCCCCAACCGCATCGGCCAGGGCATCGAGTTCGACTACACCTGCGTGCACGCGGTGCAGGAGCTCGGCAAGGACTATGACACGATCATGGTCAACTGCAACCCGGAGACCGTCTCGACCGACTACGACATGTCCGACCGTCTCTACTTCGAGCCGCTGACCTTCGAGGACGTCCTCGAGATCTACGAGGCCGAGAAGAAGATGGGGCCGATCAAGGGCGTCATCGTGCAGCTCGGCGGCCAGACGCCGCTCTCGCTCGCCGCGCGCCTCAAGGCGGCGGGCGTGCCGATCCTCGGCACGACCCCCGAATCGATCGATCTGGCCGAGAACCGCGAGCTCTTCGGCGAGGTGCTGCGTGCCGAGAAGCTCAACGCGCCGCGCTTCGGCACCGCGCTCAGCCTCGACGAGGCCCTCGAGGCCGCGCACTCGATCGGCTACCCGGTGCTTGTGCGCCCGAGCTACGTGCTCGGCGGACGCGGCATGGAGATCGTCTACGACGACGCGCAGCTCGAGAAGTACGTCAACCGCGCGCTCGACCAGGCGAAGGCCGACACTGTCGTCTCCGGTCGTCTGCCCTCGCCGCTGCTCATCGACAAGTTCCTGCAGGACGCGATCGAAATCGACGTCGACGCGCTCTTCGACGGCCATGAGCTGTACATCGGCGGGATCATGGAACACATCGAGGAAGCCGGCGTCCACTCCGGCGACGCGGCGTGCACACTGCCGCCGAGCACGCTGAGCGACGACCAGATCCGCCGTCTGCGCGAGGCGACGCTCGCGATCGCCAAGGGCTGCGGTGTGCAGGGCCTGATCAACGTGCAGTACGCGTTCATGGCGAACACGCTCTACGTCATCGAAGCGAACCCGCGTGCATCGCGCACCGTGCCCTTCGCGTCGAAGGCGACCGGCGTCGCGCTCGCGAAGGCCGCGGCGCGCATCATGGTCGGCGAGACGATCCAGCAGCAGCGCGACAACGGCCTGCTGCTGCCGCACGGCGACGGCGGCGATGTGCGCATCGGCCAGCAGGTGGCCGTCAAGGAGTCGGTGCTGCCGTTCAAGCGCTTCCGCACGCCGGTCGGCAAGACCGTCGACATCCTGCTCGGACCCGAGATGCGTTCGACCGGCGAGGTCATGGGCTTCGACCGCGACTTCCCGCACGCCTTCGCCAAGAGCCAGCTTTCGGCGTACGAAGGCGGCCTGCCCACTTCCGGCACCGTCTTCATCTCGGTCAACGACACCGACAAGCGTCAGCTGCCGCTGTTCGCCGTGCGTCTCGCCGAGCTCGGCTTCACGATCTGCGCGACCGAAGGCACCGCCTCGGTGCTGCGTCGCTACGGCATCGACTCGAAGATCGTCGACAAGATCACGGCGCGCGTCGACACCGACCCGAACGCTCCGGTCGAGGTGACGAAGGCGCCCGGCAGCATCGGCAAGAACGTCGTCGAGCTCATCGAGGAAGGCAAGATCGACCTCATCCTCAACACGCCGAACTCGCGTGGTTCGCGTTCGGACGGGTATTCGATCCGCGCCGCGGCGATCGCCGCCGATGTGCCGCAGTTCACAACGATGACCGAGTTCTCTGCGGTACTATTGGCGATAGAGGCGGTCAAGGCGAACGATTACCAGGTCATGAGCATTCAGGAGCATGCCCGTGAGCTATTCGCCCTTGAGCGCCGTGCGAAAGACAACGGATAACCGACCTTCACACCAAGGGGAGGAGCAGCATCATGACCGACCCCAGCACGCAGGAGCAGCTTGTTTTGCGATCCGATTTCGGATTGCGGCTGAGCAATTCGATGAAACAGTACGGCCCACTGTGCGTGGGCATCGACCCGCATCGCAAGCTGCTCGCTGACTGGGGCTACGACATCGACGCGCAAGGCGCCGAACTCTACGCGATGCGCATGCTGCAGGCGGCCAACGGACGCGCGGCCGCCGTCAAATTCCAGACCTCGATGTTCGAGCGCTACGGCTCACGCGGCTACGCGGCGCTCGAACGCGTCCTCTTCGCCGCGCGGCAGATGGACATCATCACGATCGTCGACTGCCTGCACGGCGGCCTGTCGACGACGATCTCGGCGATCGCCGACGCCTACTTCAAGCCGAATGCGCCGATGCTCGCCGACGCGATCACGTTGCTGCCGTACTATGGCGCGCGTTCGCTCGGCGGAGTCATCGAGGACGCGCTCAACAACGGACGCGGCGTGTTCATCGCGTCGCTTACGTCCAATCCGGAAGGCGCGAGCCTGCAGACGGCGATCCGCCAGACCGGTGAGTACAAAGGCCAGACGGTCGCCTACGGCATCGCCAACACCGCGCAGAAATACAACATGGACACGCCGGGCCTCGGCTCAGTCGGCCTGATCATCGGCGCGACGATCGGCCAGTGGCTGCAGGAAAGCGGCGTGGCGCCGTCGAGCTTCACCGGGCCGATCCTCTCACCGGGCTACGGCTGGCAGGGTGCCGAGGCGCGCGATCTGAAGACCGTGTTCCGCGGCACCCACGGCAACGTCCTCGTCACCGTCTCGCGCGCGATCGCCGAACACGGTCCGAACATCCAGTCGCTCATCCAGGCCACCGAAAGCATCGCGCTCGACGTGCGTCTCGCGCTGATGGAGGAGACGCTCGACTGATCGACGCCGCACAGTTGGCAGAGCGCACAGTCGGCAGAACGATTCAATCAATCATCAGTTCAATCACCAGACCAACCCATGCGGCGGCGTCGTCGCATGACAACGAGATACGGGAAGCGCAACGTGGGACATTCGCAACAGCAGCAGGCACAGGTCATCGTCGACGAGGCGAACGACGCCGGCAAGGGCGGCAGGCTCGTCGTGCTCACCGGGCCGACGGCGGTCGGCAAGGGTACCGTCGAGGCGGCGATGCTCGCCAAGCATCCTGAGGTGTGGGTGTCGGTCTCGGCGACGACGCGCGACCCGCGCCCCGGCGAACGCGACGGCGTCGACTACTGGTTCATGGACGAAGGCGAATTCGCTGCCAAGGAAGCCGCCGGCGAGTTCCTCGAAACGGCCGTCGTGCATGGCATGGCGCACTACGGCACGCCGCTGGCGCCGGTGCGCGAGCATCTGGACGCGAACACGCCGACGCTGCTCGAGATCGATCTGCAGGGCGCGCGCCGCGTCAAGGAACGGGCGAAGGAGCTCGGACTCGAGATCGTCACCGTGTTCATCGCGCCGCCGAGCTTCGAGGAGCTCAAGCGGCGCCTCGCCGGACGCGGCACCGAGACGCCCGAGCAGCAGGCGCGGCGCCTCGAGACGGCGAAGGTCGAGCTGGCGGCCGAATCCGAATTCGATATGACGATCGTCAACCGCGACGTCGAACGCACCGCCGACGAATTGTGGAGAATCATCGCCGACGAATACGGCATCGCCGAATAGAGTCCAGTAGCGATACCGATACAGCAACACAGACGTAGATACAGCAGCGGGCCCCGCCGGATTCATCGGAATCGGCGGGGCCCGCTGCTATGCGCGCGGCGGCCTCGGTCAGGCCAGACCGGACAGGCGGTCGATGAGCTCCGGATCGCGCGTCGCGCCCTTGTCGGCGGAGCGCGCGAAGGCGGCGAAGGCCTTGAGCGCCTGGCTCACCTGACGGTCGCGGTGCGCGACGTAGCCGTCGCCGGCCTCGAGCTTCGCGCGGCGTCCGGCAAGCTCCTCGTCGGACAGTTCGACGTTGATTGTGCGGTTCGGGATGTCGATCGAGATGATGTCGCCATCCTCGACGAGCGCGATCGTGCCGCCGCTGGCGGCCTCCGGCGCGACATGGCCGATCGACAGACCCGAGGAGCCGCCCGAATAGCGGCCGTCGGTGATCAGCGCGACTTCCTTGCCGATGCCCTTGCCCTTGACGAAGGAGGTCGGGTAGAGCATCTCCTGCATGCCTGGGCCGCCCTTGGGACCCTCGTAGCGGATGATGAGCGCCTGGCCGGGCTTGAGCGTGTCGTTGAGGATGACCTCGACGGCCTGCTCCTGCGATTCGACGACGAGCGCCGGGCCGCGGAAGGTCCAGATCTCCTTCGGCACGCCGGCGGTCTTGACGACGCAGCCGTCGGGGGCGAGGTTGCCTCGCAGCACGGCGAGGCCGCCCTCGGTGACCGCCGGATGCTCGACGTCGTGGATCGCGCCGGCGACGCGGTCGGTGTCGAGCGAATCGAACTTCGTTTCGTGCGTCCACGGTTCGGGGGAGACGATGTGTCCCGGCGCGGCCTTGAAGAAGTCCTTCGCCTCGTCGGTGCAGGTCTCGCGCATGATGTCCCAGTCGTCGAGCTTCGCCTCGAGCGACGGATAGTCGATCGAATGCACGTCGCGGTGCAGCTTGCCGGCGCGGTCGAGCTCGCCGAGGATGCCGGTGATGCCGCCGGCGCGGTGCACGTCGGAGATCTCCCATTCGCCCGAAGGGGAGGCCTTGCAGATGCATTGGACGGTGTGCGAGATGCGTTCGATGTCGTTGAGCGTGAAGTCGACGTCCGCCGACTGCGCCATCGCGAGGATATGCAGCACCGTGTTCGTCGAGCCGCCCATCGCCACATCCATCGTCATCGCGTTCTCGAAGGCGTGCTTCGTCGCGATCGAACGGGGGAGGACGGATTCGTCGTCCTCGTGGTAGTAACGGTTCGCGATGTCGACGACGGTCTGTGCGGCGCGCTCGAACAGCTGCCTGCGGTAGCCATGGGAGGCGAGGACGGTACCGTTGCCGGGCAGCGCGAGGCCGATCGCCTCGGTCAGGCAGTTCATCGAGTTCGCCGTGAACATGCCGGCGCACGAGCCGCAGGTCGGGCAGACGGTGCGCTCGTAGGCGAGCAGGTCCTCGTCGGTCATGTCGTCGTCGGCCGACGCGTACATGACGTCGATGAGGTCGGTGTTCTCCTTGACGGTGCCGTCGGGCAACACCGTCGTACCCGATTCCATCGGGCCGCCGGAGACGAAGACGGTCGGGATGTTCAGGCGCAGCGCGGCCATCAGCATGCCCGGTGTGATCTTGTCGCAGTTCGAGATGCAGATGAGCGCGTCGGCGCAGTGCGCGTTGACCTGATACTCCACCGTGTCCGCGATGATCTCGCGGCTCGGCAGCGAGTAGAGCATGCCGGTGTGGCCCATCGCGATGCCGTCGTCGACGGCCATCGTGTTGAATTCGCGCGGGATGCCGCCGGCCTTCTTGACGGCTTCGGAGACGAGGCGTCCCACCTTGTTGAGGTGGACGTGACCGGGGACGAACTCGTCGAAGGAGTTCGCGATGGCGACGATCGGCTTGCCGAAGTCCTTGCCATCGACGCCGGCGGCGCGGTAGAGCGCGCGGGCGCCGGCGAACATTCGTCCGTTCATGATTTTCGCAGATCGCATTTCCATAACACGTCATTCAACAGCACCGGGTGAGCGGCGTGCCGCCGAATGGTCATATCGTGGGAAATCTTCGCGGAACCTTGACAATGTACGTCGCCGAATCACGTCGCCGAACCGATCCGGTGCGCGCGGCGGGCGGACTTGCGCACGGGGCGTGTACGGGTCTGCGCCCTGAGATAGAATGACTGTTTTGAACAAGCTGAACAAGCATCGTGCGAGTGATTTGGAGACCTCAACTATGGCATTCGGTACCGAGCCTACCCCGACCGGACTTGCGAATCCGCCGATCGACGACCTGATGGAGCACGCGGACTCCAAGTACGCGCTGGCGATCTTCGCCGCGAAGCGCGCCCGTCAGATCAATTCCTACTTCACGCAGCTCAACGAGGGACTGCTCCAGAACGTCGGCCCGCTCGTCGAGTACCAGAGCCAGGAGAAGCCGCTGTCGATCGCGTTCCGCGAGATCAACGAGGGCCTGCTCGAGGAGACCCTCGGCGAGGACGACCTCAACGAGGGCAACTGATCCCATGAGGGCGCACGGCTGACGGTCCGCGAACGACCTCGGCCGCACCGCCGATCGGAACACGACCTCCGGTTTCCCATGTCGCGTAATATCCGGCATCGGAAATCGGAGGTCGTCTAATATGCGACGAAGCGACTATGATGTGTCGCGGACGTGTCCAACCCATGCGCCCGCCGCATCCCACACCACCAGCATCAGGGGAGTTTTATGGCCGAACTCAAGTTGATTTCCGCGGAATCGGTGACCGAAGGGCACCCGGACAAGATCTGCGACCAGATCTCCGACGCTATCCTCGACGACATGCTGCGTCAGGACCCCCATTCGCACGTCGCCGTCGAGACCTCGGCGACGACCGGCCAGTTCTTCGTCTTCGGTGAAGTCTCGAGCGAAGGCTACAGCGACATCCAGAACATCGTGCGCTCCGTCGTGCGCGGCATCGGTTACACGAGCTCCGAGGTGGGCCTTGACGCTGATTCGTGCGGCGTGCTCGTGTCGATCACCGAGCAGAGCCCCGAGATCAACCAGGGTGTGTCGCGGCTGAGCCGCGAGGCCGAAAGCGCCGCGTCGCGCGAGGAACGCTACGAGGCGCAGGGTGCCGGCGACCAGGGCGTCATGTTCGGCTACGCGAGCGACGAGACCGACGTGCTCATGCCGCTGCCGATCCATCTGGCGCACCGTCTCGCCAAGCGCCTGACCGACGTGCGCAAGTCCGGCGAGGTGCCGTTCCTGCGCCCCGACGGCAAGACGCAAGTGACGATCGAATACGACGAGCATGATGTGCCGGTGCGTCTCGACACCGTCCTCGTCTCGACGCAGCACGACCCGTCGGTGCGTCAGGACTGGCTCAAGGAGCAACTCGACGAACACGTCATCAAGCCGGTGCTCGACGAGGTCCTCGCCGACCGTGTGCGCCACGACGACTACCGTGTGCTCGTCAACCCGACCGGCTCGTTCATCATGGGCGGCCCGGCCGCCGACGCCGGCCTGACCGGCCGCAAGATCATCGTCGACACCTACGGCGGCGCCGCGCACCACGGCGGCGGCGCGTTCTCCGGCAAGGACCCGAGCAAGGTCGACCGTTCCGCCGCCTACGCGGCCCGCTGGGTCGCGAAGAACATCGTGGCAGCCAGCCTCGCGCACAAGGTCGAGGTGCAGGTCGCCTACGCGATCGGCGTCGCCGACCCGGTGAGTATCAACGTCGAGACCTACGGCACCGAGATGGACGGCGTGACGCGCGAGCAGATCCAGCGCGCCGTGCGCCGCGTCTTCGACCTGCGCCCGGCCGCGATCGTCGACGAACTCGACCTGCTGCGCCCGATCTACGCGAAGACGGCCGCCTACGGCCACTTCGGACGCGAGGACGCCGACTTCCCGTGGGAGGCGACGAACCGCGTCGACGCACTCAGGGACGCGATCGCCGCCGAACGCGACGGAAAGTGAACACCATGACGGGACGCCATCGGCCGCGATGGCGTCCCGTCGGTTTTACCGGCAGCTGAACGGCCCGGCAACCTCGCTTGGATAGACTGCTGGAACAAGCTGGGACCAATGGTCGCCGGAACAACCGGCATCGTGCGGCCGCACGTGGCCGGAAACATACCGTGCGGCCGCACGCGTGCAGAGCGTATATGAGGAGGAACGAACAATGGCATCGATGACCGTCGCGCAGATGGTGGGGCTCTTCGTCAAACCGGACGCGCCGATTCATGTGACCGCCTTCGACGGTTCGAGCTTCGGCGACCCGGACGCGCCGGTCACGCTCACCGTGAACAATTCGCGGGCCGTCTACCATCTCGTCAACGCGCCCGGCGAACTCGGGCTGGCGCGCGCTTATCTGCAAGGCGACATCGACTCGCCGCAGCTCGTGCCGGGCGACCCCTACCGCCTGTTCGGCGACCTCGTGGCCGTCAAGCCGTATCTGCGCACGCCGAACCCGGCGCAGCTCGCGCATGCGCTCGCGTCGATCGCCTCCCACGGCATCCGGCGTCCCGCGCCGCCGAGCATCGAGGGCCCCGGCAGGCTGCGCCGTCTGACCGAAGGCCTGCTGCCGCATTCGAAGGCCGGCGACGCGGCGACCGTCAGCTACCACTACGACCAGTCGAATGATTTCTACGCGCTGTTCCTCGGTCCGTCGATGACCTACACCTGCGCCGTCTTCGACTCGCCGGACATGTCGCTCGAGGCCGCGCAGAAGGCCAAGCTCGACCTCATCCTCGACAAGCTTGCGCTCCGGCCGGGCTCGCGCCTACTCGACATCGGCTGCGGCTGGGGATCGATGGAGATCGAGGCCGCCAGGCGCGGCATCCGCGTGCTCGGCGTCACGCTCTCCGAAGAGCAGGTCGAATGGGCGCAGCGCTGGATCAGGCGCGAGGGCCTCGAGGACCTCGCCGAGGTGCGCCTGATGGACTACCGCGACGTGCCCGAAGGCGATTTCGACGCGATCTGCTCGATCGGCATGATGGAGCACGTCGGCCACAAGCACTATCCGGCGTATTTCAAGGAGATCTACGACAAGCTCAAGCCGGGCGCGATGCTGCTCAACCACCAGATCACGCGCTGCAACTCGCATCAGGGCAAGAAGGCGGGCGAGTTCATCGACCGCTACATCTTCCCCGACGGCGAACTGTCGAGCCCGGCCGAGATCGAGATGGTTATCCAGGACACCGGCTTCGAGGTCGTCAACCAGGAGAACCTGCGCCAGCACTACGCGCTGACTCTGCACCGCTGGAACGAGAACCTCGTCGCGCACTGGGACGAGGCCGTCCGCCTCGTCGGCGCGCCGAAGGCACGCCTGTGGGGCCTGTACATGGCCGGCTGCGCCTACAACTTCGAGATGAACAACATCCAGGTGCACCAGTTCCTCGCCGTCAAGCCGCAGGCGAACGGCACCGACGTCTATCCGCTGCGCCCGTGGTGGCCCCGCCACTGAGACGGATTCAGCAGATTCACTGAGCCGGCGGCCGCCGAGACGGCCGTTACACTGGGAATCATGAGCATGAGCGAAGCGATGCAGCCGACCTTCGACGGCATGCAGCCGCGCACGCGGCGCACGCGCGGCAAGGCGACCCATACGCCGGCCGCGCAGCTGCCGGTCGCGCGCGTCGTCCTCGACATCCAGGCCACCCATCTGGGACGCTGCTTCGACTATCTGATCGACGAACGCCTCGACGACGCGGCGCGTCCCGGCTGCCTCGTGCGCGTGCGTTTCGGCGGCCAGCGTGTCTCCGGCATCATCTGGGAACGCGTCGAGCACAGCGACACCGACGCGTCGGCGCTGCGCTACATCGAACGCGTGCTCAGCGGCGTCGTCATGGGCGACGAGATGCGCCGCGACGTCGCCGCGATCGCCGACGCATACGGCGGCACATGCGCGAATATCGTGCGCGTCGCGCTGCCGCAGCGCATCGCCGCCGTAGACAAGGAGATGGCACAGTTCGCCGCTGCACAGTTCGCCGCTGCGCAAGACGTCGTCATGCAGCCCGACGACACACCAACCGATGCCACGCGATCCGACGTCCCATCGATCGACAACGCCCGCGCGGCCGCCGTCGTCGCGATGCGCGGCGACTTCGCGCGCCGCTACGAGCAGGCGCACGTCCTCGCCGACGCGCTCGGCGCGGGCCGTTTCCAATCCTTCGTCGTCGACGCCGTCGCCGGCTTGGCCATCGACGACCTCGCGTGGATGGCGGCGTCGGCGCTCGCGCACGGCACGTCGGCGGTGCTCGTCATGCCGTCGATGCGCGAGGTGTGGGAGCTCATGCGCGCGCTCGAAGGCACCGGACTGTCCGCCTTCGCGCCCGACGGCGATACGTGGGCCGGCGACGTGGCCGTGCTCAGCGGATCGCTCGGGCCGGCCGAACGCTACCGTTCCTACCTCGCCGTCTCCTCGGGGCGCGTGCGCTGCGTCGTCGGCACGCGCGCGGCGATGTACGCGCCGGTGTCGGGACCCGTGCTGTTCGCCGTGCTCGACGACGGCGCCTACCAGTACGCGGACGGGCTGATGCCATACGCGAACGCGCGCGGCGTGTGCCGGCTGCGCGCGCGGCTGCACGACGGCGTCTTCGTCGCAATGGCGTATGCGCGCAGCGTGCTCAGCCAATGGGAATGCGAGGATACGACGGCGATGCCGGTCGCCGTGAGCGGGCCGAGCACGGCGATCGTGCCGTACCGCGACGTCGCACGTGCCACCGCGCCGCCGGTGCGCTGGCTCAACCGCGACGAACTGGCCAGGCTCGCCGATCCGAGCATCGGCGCTCGCGTGCCGCACACCGCCGTGCGCGTGCTGTCGGGCGCGCTCGAGCACGGTCCCGTCCTGTTTTCGATTCCCTCCGACGGCATCAGCGAATCGCTCGTGTGCGCGCGCTGTCTGCGGCAGGCGCGTTGTCTGCGCTGCACCGGGCCACTCGAACGCGTCGGAGCAAACGCGACGCCGCGCTGCCGCTGGTGCGGCGCGCCGGCCGTCGATTGGCACTGCCCGCATTGCGGCGGCGATCGCATGCGCGTCGTGCGCGTGGGTGCCGCCGGCACCGCGCAGGAACTGCAGGGGCTCTTCCGCGGCGTACCGATGATCCTGTCGAGCCCGCATCAGCCGCAAGGCGTCATCGAGCAGGTCGCCGACGCGCCGGCAATCGTCATCGCGACGCCCGGAGCGGAGCCGCGCGTGCGCGCCGGCGCCTACCGCGCCGTCGCGATCCTCGACGCGTGGACGAGCCTGTACCGGCAGAACATCGACGCATACATCGACGTGCTGCGCGACTGGATGCGTGCGATGGCGCTGTGCGCGCCGCGCGCCGACGGGGGAGCGGGACTGCTCATCGGCGAGACCGATCCGGTGATCGCGCAGTCGCTGATGATGTGGGATTCACGCATGCTCGCCGCCGCCGAACTCGCGCAGCGGCGCGAGGCGGGGCTGCCGCCGGTCGTGAGCGCCGCCTGCGTGTGGGGGCAGCGCAACGCTGTCGCCGAGGCGCTGCGGCGCATCGGCGTCGTCGGCGACGGCGACTGGGCGAGACTGCGGCTGGGCGACGACGAGTTCCCGGCGGTGCTCGGCCCGGTGCCGATTCCACCGGAACGCACCGTCGACTCGCGCGAACTCGAGCAGATGCGCGACCGCGTCAGGGCCGTTGTCCTCGTTGCGCACGCGCGGCGCGCCGAACTGGCGGCGCGGCTGCGCACCGCCGTCGCCACGCACGTCGCGGCGCGCGAATTCGGCGAACTTCGGTTCCGCGTCGATCCCAAAGACCTGCTGTGACGCTCAGCTCACGGCGACACGCCTCGCGTGCCGGCCTCGTCGACTACGATGGGGGGACGACCGGCGGCGCCGCGATGACGACGTCATGGATATGGATGGACAACGAACAAGGAGAACGTGAGGATGCTGCGAGTACTGTTTGCGGGCACGCCGGAGGTGGCGGTGCCCTCGTTGAGGACGTTGGCGAAGGACACCGAGCATTTCGAGGTAGTCGCCGTGCTCACGCGCCCCGATGCGCCGACCGGACGCGGCCGCAAACTCATGCCGAGCCCGGTAAAGATGGCCGCGCTCGAACTGGGGCTGCCGGTCATGGAATGCGATCCGAACGAGGAGGCCTTCCTTTCGGCGCTCAAGGCGACCGGCGCCGAAGCCGCCGCGATTGTCGCCTACGGCAGGATCCTCAAGGAGCCGGTGCTCGAGGCGCTGCCGCTGGGCTGGTACAACCTGCATTTCTCGCTGCTGCCGCAGTGGCGCGGCGCCGCCCCGGTGCAGCGCGCGATCTGGGCGGGCGAATCGGTGACCGGCGCGTCGGTGTTCCGCGTCACGAAGGGCATGGACGAAGGTCCGGTGCTCGCGCAGTCGACGGTCGAGATCGGCGCGCATGAGAACGCCGGCGAACTGCTCGACCGTCTCGCCGAGGACGGCGCGCATCTGCTCGCCGCCTCGCTCGAAGGCATGGCCGAAGGCCAGATCACGCCGGTCGAACAGCCGGCCGGCGCCTTCGAAGTGGCCGCGAAGATCTCTCACGACGACGCGCACATGCGCTTCGACGTGCCCGTCTTCGCGCTCGACCGCCAGATCCGCGCCTGCACGCCGCTGCCGGGCGCATGGTGCGACCTGCATGTGCAGGGCGACGCGCTCGCGCCGACGACGCTGCATGTGACGAAGGCGTCGCCGGCGAGCGCCGAGCTGCGCGAAAGCGTCGAGGTCCCCGACGACCTCAAGCCCGGTGAGCTGCGCGCCACGAAACATCATGTGTGGGTCGGCACGAGCACCGAGGCACTCGAGCTGCAGCTCGTCAAGGCGCAAGGCAAGAAGGAGATGGGCGCGGCCGAATGGGCGCGCGGCGCGCATCTGGGACCCGGCGCGTTCCTCGACTGAGGACATCGAGCGGCTGCGCGACATGCAGCCGTAGAACACGCGTGAAACATGACGCGGCCGGCGGCACTTGATCGGTGCCGCCGGCCGCGTCGTATATATATCGAATCGACTGTACATCGAACTGTATGTCGATTGGAATCGCGCGTCAGCGCCGCAGATAGCCAAGGACACGCGTCAGGTCGCGTTCGTCGATCGTATGCGGCGCGGCGCGGCGCACGGCCGGCTTCGCGCAGAACGCGATGCCGAGCGCCGCCTCGCCGATCATCGGCAGGTCGTTCGCGCCGTCGCCGACGGCGATCGTCTGGTCCGCGTCGATGCCGTTGTCCGCCGCCCACCGGCGCATCGCGCGCAGTTTGACGTCCTTCGTGACGATCGGCCCGGCGACGCGTCCGGTGAGTGTGCGCGACATGTCGTCCACCTCGAGCCGGTTCGCGATGCGGTAGTCGAGTCCGGCCGACTCGGCGAGCCGGTCGACGATCTCATGGAATCCGCCGGAGACGACGCCGACCTTCCAGCCGTGCGCGTGCAGCTCGTCGATGAGCTCGAGCGCGCCGTTCGTGAAATGCAGCCTGCGGTACACGTCGTCGAAGATCGACACAGGCAGTCCTTCGAGCAGTGCGACGCGCGCGTCGAGCGCCTGCGCGAAATCGAGTTCACCGTTCATCGCGCGCGCCGTCACCGCGCTGATGCGTTCGCCGACGCCCGCGGCCTCGCCGAGCTCGTCGATGACCTCCTCGTCGATGAGTGTGGAGTCGACGTCCATGACGAGCAGGCCGGGGCGACGCAGCGTGGGCGCGTCGGCCGCGGGCATGGAGGCCGTGTCCTCATCGGCCGTATCGTCAAGGATTTGCAAAGGTGTTGGGCTCATAGTGACGATTGTCGAAAAACGTTGGGACAATGGTGCAATGCGTTTTTCGATGATTCTCTCCCAGATTCCGGTCGACGAGCAGCTGCAGTGCGCGACGAGCTCGGACGGCCTCATCGGCTCGATGACCGCATGGCTCGTGCAGCTCATGGAGACGGTCGGCGGAGTCGGCGTCGCGCTCGCGATCGCGCTCGAATCGATCTTCCCGCCGATCCCGAGCGAGATAATCCTGCCGCTCGCCGGATTCACGGCGGCGCGCGGCAGCATGGGACTGGTCGCCGCGATCCTGTGGGCGACGATGGGTTCGCTGCTCGGCGCATGGGCGCTCTACGGCATCGCCCGCTGGTTCGGCCTGCACCGCATCCACCGCGCCGCCGACCGCATCCCCGGCGTCAGCCGCGACGACGTCGACAAGGCGAACCGCTGGTTCACGAAATACGGCACCTGGTCGGTGCTGCTCGGCCGCGTCATCCCGGTCGTCCGTTCGCTCATCTCAATCCCGGCCGGCTTCAACCGCATGAACTTCGCGCAGTTCTCACTGTGGACCTTCCTCGGTTCGGCCGTGTGGAACACCGTGCTCGTCACCGCCGGATACATGTTAGGCGACCGCTGGTGCTCGATCCTCGGCGTGCTCAACGTGTTCGAGGACGTCATCATCGTCGTCTTCGCCGCCGTCCTCCTCTTCTTCGGCGCACGATGGATTCGCAATCTGATACGCGAGCGCCGCGCAACACGCTCCGACGGGTAGCATGACGGTACGCGCTACGCGTTGAAGTCAGGGCCGGACGGCGCTCTTCCGCTACACTTGGGCTTGTGTCGCCTCACGGGGCGACACCCGATGCGGCGAAGGACGCCGTCCGGCCGTTTTTTCGTCATGCGCTGCGCCGGAACCGTCCGCACCGCGCGTGGGAAGCATCCGATGAAGCGCATGGCGAGGTGGACGATGCACGATCCATACGTTTCCGGCGGTCCCGCCGCCGATTCCCCCGAGGCGCTCGCCGCGTACGCCGACCGGCTGCAGGCGAAGAACCACGCGCTCGCGGCCGCCCTTCGGCGCGCGACCGACGAGCTCGCCAAGGCGAAATCACAACTCGAGCAGTTCACCAGACCCCCGCTGGGTTTCGCGACGATGCTGCGGCTGCACGAATGCGCGAGCGACGACCACGGTGTGCGCCACGCGAGCGTCGAGGTGATGCACGGTGCGCGCCGCATGATCGTGCCGGTGGCCGCGCAGGTCGACGCCGCGCGACTCGAGCCGGGTATGACGCTGCTGCTCGACGAGAACCTCGTCGTCGTCGCGACCGCCGCAGCCGAGACCGTCGGAGCCGTGCGCGCCGTCGACGACGTGCTCGACGACGGACGCGTCATCATCGTCGACGCCTCCGGCGACCGTCGTCTCGTGCGCCGCGCCCATGATCTGCGCGACGCGCGCCTGACGTGCGCCGACCGTGTCGTCGTCGACCCGTCGAACCGTTTCGCCGTGGCGATGGTGCCGCGCGAGGACACGGCGCAGCTGCTGCTCGAGGAGGCTCCGGACGTCTCCTTCGCCGACATCGGCGGCCTCGACGCGCAGATCGCGCGCATCCGCGACGCCGTGCAGCTGCCGTTCGAACATCGCGACCTGTATGCCGCCTACAGGCTGACGCCGCCCAAGGGCGTGCTGCTGTACGGGCCGCCCGGCAACGGCAAGACGCTCATCGCGAAGGCGATCGCGCACGAACTCGCCGGCGACGGCGCGCGCGGCGTCTTCCTCGCCGTCAAAGGCCCCGAGCTGCTCAACAAATACGTCGGCGAATCCGAACGCCTCATCCGCCTGCTGTTCGATCGCGCGCGCGAACGCGCCGCCTCAGGACAGGCCGTCATCGTCTTCATCGACGAGATGGACGCGCTGCTGCGCACGCGCGGCTCGGGCGTCTCCTCGGACGTCGAGACGACGATCGTGCCGCAGTTTCTCGCCGAACTCGACGGCGTCGAACGGCTCGACAACGTCATTGTCATCGGCGCGTCGAACCGCGTCGACATGATCGACCCGGCCGTGCTGCGCCCTGGCAGGCTCGACGTCAAGATCCGTGTCGACCGTCCCGACAGGGATGCCGCGCTCGCGATCACGGCGCGTTATCTGACGCCGCGGCTGCCGTACGCCGACGGCGTCGACGCGGCTGCGCTCGCGCGCACGCTCGTCGACGACGTCTACCGGCGCGACGGCGCGCGCAGGCTCGGTCGTGCCGTGCTCGATGACGGCTCGAGCCGCTCGCTCGACCTCGCCGACGTCGTCTCCGGCGCGATGCTGCGCAACATCGTCGATCGTGCGAAGACGGCGGCCGTCAAGGCGAGCGTCGGAAGCGGCGAGACCGTCGCACTCGACGCCGCGATGATCGCGGCGGCCGTGGACGACGAGCATCGTTCGGTGCGCGACACGCTCGGCGGCATCGACGCCGTGCAATGGGCGAAGGTCAACGCGCTCGGCGATGGCCACGTCGTCGAACTGCGGCGCGACGATGATGTCGTCGACAACGACGGCACCAACAATGATGACGACATCAACAATGACAACGTCAGCAACAACGACGGCGGCGCCGGCGACGGGTCGGACCGGGGAAGGGGGCGCGCATGAGCGTGCGCAGGGTGATCGGCACCGAGACGGAGTACGCGGTTATGGCGGATCGCGGCAACCCGGTGCAGTGGTCCTTCGACGTCATCGCCGGCGCCGGCGACGAGGCGGCGCGCACCATCCGCTGGGACTACCGTCAGGAGGACCCGATCAACGACATGCGCGGCCAGCGCCTTGAACGCGCCGCCGCGCGCCCGGAGATGCTCACCGACGAGCCGCAGCCGCAGATCACGAACGTGCTCGCCGCCAACGGCGGCAGGCTCTACGTCGACCATGCGCATCCCGAATACTCGTCGCCGGAGACCGACGACCCGTTCACGGCGGTCGTTTACGACACGGCGGGCGACGTGCTGATGCGCCGCGCCGCCGCATGCGCGAACGCCGAGGGACACGAGGACGGCACGCTGCGGCTCTACCGCAACAACGTCGACGGCAAGGGCGCGAGCTGGGGTTCGCACGAGAACTATCTGATGCGCCGCGACGTGCCCTTCGACACGACCGCGGCGATGATGACGGCGCATTTCATCACGCGCCAGCAGTACACCGGCTCGGGCAGGATCGGTCTGGGCGAACGCGGCGAGCGGCCGGGCTACCAACTGAGCCAGCGCGCTGATTATTTTCATATGCAGGTCGCGCTGCAGACGACCTTCGACCGTCCGATCGTCAACACGCGAGACGAGTCGCACGCGCCCGCCGACATGCGCCGGCTGCACGTCATCGTCGGCGACGCGAACCGCATGGACGTGCCGCGCGTGCTCAAGCTCGGCACGACGAGCATGCTGCTGTGGACGCTCGAGCACGCCGACGAAGCCGGCATCGACGTCGCCGCACGCCTCGAGGAACTGCGGCTCGACGACCCGGTCGACGCGATGCACCGCGTCTCGCACGACCTGACGCTCGCCGAGCCGCTCGCGATGGCGCACGGCGGCACGATGACGGCGTGGCAGATCCAGGTCATGCTCAGCGCGCTCGTCTACGAGACGGCCGCCGCCGTCCACGGCACCGACACGCGCGGCGAGCCGGTGTGGCCGGATCGCGAGACGCGCTCGGTCATGGCGATGTGGAAGCAGGCGCTGCTTGACGTGGCCGCCATGCGCCACGCCGACGACGGCGAACGTTTGCAGTCGTCTGCCGAGGCGAGCCGCCTTGAATGGCTGTGCAAATGGCAGATCGTCGAGGGGATGCGCCGCAGGCTGCACCCGAGCGAATCGTTCGATCAGGCGTTGGCTGATCCGCGGCTGCAGGCGATCGACCTGCGCTGGGCGAGCCTCGACGAGTCCGAATCGATCTATGCGAAGGTGAGGTCGCGCACCGAACGCACGGCGAGCGACGAGGAGATCGCCGCCGCCGTGGGCGAGCCGCCCGTGGACACGCGCGCGTGGCTCCGCGGAACGCTTGTGCGCCGATGGCCCCAGCAGCTGCGCGCCGTATCGTGGACGCGTGTCACGACGCGCGACGACGCCGACGGCAGGCAGTGGACGCTCGACATGAGCGATCCGCGCGCCTTTACGCAAGAGGCCTGCACCGACGCGCTCGCCGATGCGGACGACGCATGGCAGGCCCTGCGCGCGCTCGGTGGCGCGCCGGTCGACGCCGCGTGCGACGACGGTGGCAGGCGTGCGGTATGATGGCTGGAGCGGCTATGCAAACGTTATACTTATTTCGGTCGTCGTTGCGTCCCGACATCATGGCCGACGCCGTATCGAAGCGATGCCGGCGGGACGCGACGGCCGACGTGAACACGCCGGCGCGCCCCGAGGACGCAACCGACGAGAAACGAGGACGGGCACGATGACGATGGAACTGCGCGACCTGGCGATGCAGGTCGCCCGCATCGCTCAGGACGCCGGCAAACACGCGCTCAGCAACCAGGTGACGCCACGGAGCCTGACCGAGGTGAGCGCGGCGGCACGCGACTATTCGCGCGGGCTCGAACTGGACGGCCGCCTCAGCCAGTTCATCTACAACCGCCTCACCTATGTGGACCCGTTCAACGGCCGCTGGGACGAACGCAGCGACGAATGGCATGCGGGGGACCGCTACTGGTGCATCGGCGGCATCGACGGCGTCATCAACTACACGCGCAACATGGCCGAATGGTCGGTCACCGTCTCGCTGTTCGAATTCAACGAGTTCGGCTCCGCGCAGCCGATCCTCGGCGTCGTGCACGCCCCGGCGCTGCAGCTGACCTACATCGCCGCGCGCCGCAGCGGCGCGATCCGCATGCGCGCGACGCCGCTCGGCGAGAAACGCGAGAAGATCATGCCGTCGACGACGAGCAGCCTCGACGGCTCGGTCATCGGCTTCGGCATGTCGTTCAAATCCGACGAGGCGCGCCACGCGCTCAAGGTCGTCGCCGACATCGCTGGACGCCCCGCCGACATGAAGCGCGTCGGTCCGTCGTCGCTCGATCTGTGCAAGGTCGCCGACGGCACCTACGACGCCTACTTCGAGCCGCATCTGCACAAATGGGACGTCCCGGCGCTCTCCGCCGGTGCCGTCGTGCTGTGGGAGGCGCAGGGCCAGCTGAGCAACTGGCGCGGCGACCTGATTCACTGGCGCAGCGAGAACAACCTCGTTGCGACGAACGGTCTCATCCTCGATGACCTCAAGCCCTACCTCGTCGAGTCCTGGGACAACGCGCAGCCTTCCGACAACGCGCAGTAGCGACGTCGACGACGACGCTGCCGCTACCATCGTCCGCTCTAATGCAGTAGTCTGGCAATCACATATCGATGATTCGCCTACAACGACGACCTGCACCGAAGGAACGACGATGCCACAGGAACAGCGCAACACAGCACACACGCATGACGACCAGACGGCGGCTGCCGACGCGGCGCTCCGCACGCAGGAGACGGGCGCCGACGCCGCGATTGACGACCTCGACGCGATCCTCGACGACATCGAGGAGGTGCTCGAAGCGAACGCCGAGGAATACGTCAACGGCTTCGTGCAGAAGGGCGGCCAGTGATGCCGCAGCTGCATGACAGCGGCAACCGCGGCCACGCCTGCGCGTCGACGCATGTCGACGACTTTGCGCGCATCTTTGGCATCGAAACCGAATACGGCGTGAGCGTCACCGGCGCATCGCGCCCGTGCGACGCCGGACAGGTCGCGATGATGATGTTCCAGCCGATCATGCGTCGCGTACGCTCGACGAACACCTACCTGACGAACGGCTCACGGCTCTACCTCGACGTCGGCGCGCATCCCGAATACGCGACTGCCGAGGCGCGCACGCCCGGCGACGCGACGCTTGCCGACGGCGCCGGCGAGCGGATCATGCGCGACATGGCGCTCGACGCGCAGCGGCGTCTGCGCGAAACGCACGGCGAGCACGCGACGGTCCACCTGTTCAAGAACAACGCGGACAGCGCCGGCCACTCCTTCGGCTGCCATGAGAACTACCTCGTGCGCCGCGGCGTCGCGCTCACGCAGATCGAAACACAGTTGTTGCCGTTCCTCATCACCCGCCAGATTTTCACCGGCGCTGGCCGCTTCGACGGTGCACGCTGGCACGTCACGCAGCGCGCCGCCTTCGTCGACGAGACCGTCTCATCGGCGACGACGCGCTCGCGGCCGATGATCAACACGCGCGACGAGCCGCACGCCGACCCCGAATCCTTCCGCCGCCTGCACGTCATCATCGGCGATTCGAATCGTTCGCAGTGGGCGACGATGATGAAGCTCGCGACGACGCATCTCGTGCTGTGCCTGATGGAATGGGGCGCACGGCATGCGGCACCCACCGGACTCGAATCGATTGCGCTCGCCGACCCGGTCGAGGCGAACCTAGCCGTCGACACCGACGGTGCCCGCGCGACGCTGCGGCTCGCCGACGGCACGACGACGAGCCCGCTCGCGTTGCAGCGGCGCGTGCTCGGCGCGGTGCTGCATTTCGTCGACGCGCGACGCGACGAGGTCGCCGCGTCCCTCGCCGGCGACCCGCTCACGACGCTCGACGAGGTGCTCGGCGATTGGGGACGTGGCCTCGACGCGCTCGACGATGGCGACGATGATGGCGATGACGGCGCGGAATCGCTCGCCGACCGTGCCGACTGGGCATGCAAGCGGCGCTTCGCCGCGCGTCTGGCCGCTCGCGGCACCGTCGACCCGATGCGGCTCGCGCAGCTCGACCTCGACTACCACGACATCGCCAATGGCGCGTTGTTCGATTCATTGACGCGGCACGGCATGATGCGCACATTGTGCGACGACGCGCAGATCGAGGCGGCCGTGACGACGCCGCCTGCAGGCACGCGCGCCGTGCTGCGCGGCGCCTTCGTCGACCATGCTGAGGCCGCGCCGGTGACATGGTCGTGCGACTGGACGCAGCTGCGGCTCACCGAACCGGTCAAGGACGAGGTCATGATCCTCGACCCATTCGACGCCGTCGGCGACGAGCGGTATGCACAGCTGCTCGCACTCGTCGATGCTGCCGGTGATGCAGGGGAGGGTGACGCGGCCGTCTGAGTGTATATTCGATGTGCTTGATGGCACAGGAGAACCGATGAGGCCCCGACCAGCGTTGGTCGGGGCCTCATCGGTTCGATGACTCGGTATGGTCAGCCGATCACTCGGTGACGGCCTTCTTCAGCAGGGAGCCGGCCGAGATGCGCACGCCGTAGGTCGCCGGAATCTCGATGGTCTCGCCGGTGCGCGGGTTGCGGCCGGTGCGGGCGGCGCGCTTGACGCGCTCAGCGGAGAACAGACCGGTCAGCTTCAGGCCTTCGCCGGACTTCATGGCCTCGACGAACACATCCTGGAATGCGTTGACGGCGGCCTCAGCCTGAGCCTTGGTCAGGTGGGACTTCTGAGCGATCTTGGTGACGAGATCAGACTTGTTGTATGCCATGTGAGCATCCTTCTTGGTTCAGGGGTTGAGCCCATTGCACGTCTCAACCACATGTTCAGTAATGAATCTTAGCGCATAAATGTGTGGAAAGCGGCGTTTCGCAAGGGTTTTGGGAACTTTTTCGCGTTTGGCGCGCCCATCTGGGCCTCCGAAGGCGTCCTCATGGCCCCTTCGGAGGCCTGAAATCAGATCAGATTGTGCTTGTCGAGCCACTTCATCGCGAGCGCGCCGACCGGAATGCGCAGCCAGTAGAAGCCGAGACGGTAGACGAGCGTCGCCGAGATCGCGATCGTCGACGGCACGCCGACGGCCGTGAACGCGACCGACAGCGCGGCCTCGACGGCGCCGAGGCCGCCCGGCGTCGGCACGGCGGAGCCGAGCGTGTTCGCGAGCAGGAAGATGAAGGTCGTCTCGATCGGGTTCGTTGAGTATCCGAAGGCCTCAAGCGCCGCCCAGAAGCCGAAGCCGGTGGCCAGATTGAGCAGCAGGCCGCCGGCGGCGCTCACGATGAGTTTTGTCGGCTGCGTCAACGTCTCGAGCAGGCTGCGCGCATACGATTTGACGAGCGGCAGATACTTGTCGGTCACCTTCTTGCGCACCGGCGGAATCGCCATCGCGACCGAGACGATGAGCGCGACGGCGGCGATGACGATGATCAGCGTGTTCGTCGGCACCATGCTCGACAGTGAGTTGCGGCCGGTGAAGATGCCGATGCCGATGAGCAGCAGCACGGTGACGGCGGCCTGCACGGCCCACACGGCGCTCATGATCGCCGTGGCGACGGTGTTGCGGTAGCCGCTTTTGCGCAGGAACTGCAGGTTGACGAAGGCTGGGCCGATGCCGGCGGGCATCGAGACGGCGGTGAAGCCGGCGGCCATCTGCGAGAACAGGATGCCGAGCGGATGGCGGCGGTCGGGGTCGATGAAGCCGCCAAGGGAGACGGCTGAGCCGACCCAGGCGAGGAAGCTGAACAGCAGCACGACGAGCGCCATCCAGATGTTCGCGTCGCGCGCCGCCTTGATCATCTCACTCGGGTTCATCTGCGTGATGACGACGACGACGGCGATGACGAGCAGCGCGAGCGCGAAGAACGAACGTGCGCTGAAGCGCGACAGCGTCACCTGTTCGAGCGATTCGGAGACCTCCTCGGGAGCGAGCGCGCCCATCGCCTTGCGCAGATCCTCGAGCAGCGTCTTGTTCCAGCCGGGCAATGTGCGCGTCGACGCCGGCACGGCGGCCTTCTGCACGAAGGGCGTGAGGTTGACGAGCGTGTCGTCGCCCCAGACGCGCCGTGCGACGCGCAGCGTGCGCTCGATGCCGACAAGCGCGGCGAACAGGGCGAGCAGCTGCACCTTGTCGAGCGAGATGTTGGCCGGCGAGCTCGCGTCGTCGCCGTTCTGCCAGCCGGCGATGACCGGCGTGCCATGGCTCGTGCGGGCGAGGACGTCGGTCGTGATGCGCCGGTGTGTGTAGCCGCGCCGGTGCGCGCGCCGCAGATAGGTCATGTATCCGGCGATCGCCTCGTCATCGAGATGGTCGACGTCGGCGGGACGCAGCGCCGAGTCGCGGTCGAGCACGAGGATCGATGATTCCCCGGAATCGACGACGCCGTAGGGGTGCATCGAGGCGAGCCCGAGGTTGCGCAGCCCGAGCAGCATCGCGAAATGGTGGTGCGTCGCGCTGACGGCGGAACGGTCGTGGCGCACGGCGACGCCGCTGAGCCGGATGAGCTGCCACATCTGGTTGAGGTAGCCGGTCACGTGCAGCTGGTTGTCGAGGACGGAGACGACGTAGCGTGCGCCGTCCTTCGTGCGGCACGAGTAGATGCGCGAGTTCTCGACGAGGTCGTCCTCGAGCGACGTGCGCAGGATGCCGTCGTGTGCGCCGTCGGCGTCGCGCAGTCGCAGCTCGGTCGGGTCGAGGCCTATCTGGCGTAGCGCCGAGACGACGTGCACGCCCCAGGCACCCGAGTTCGGCGTGCCGATCGCGAAGCGGATGACGAGGCCGACGATGCGGCCGATGAGGATCGAGACGATGACGCCGGGGACGGAGTTCCACGAGCTGACGACGAGTAGCAGCGCGCCGATGAACAGCACGTTCCAGCCCCATTTGACGGTCGAATGCATGCGGCGTGGACCCGCCACCGTCAGGAAGGCGCCGATCGACGCGTAGAAATCGGGTAGCAGCGTCGTGCCGGTGTGCGTGCCGGTCGACAGCAGCGAGTTGACGAGGATCGCCGAGCCTTGCGTGGACAGCAGATAGGAGACGCCCCAGACGGCGCCGAAGCCGAGCATGAGCGCGCCGACCGCGCAAGCCGAGCGCAGCCAGTCGCGGTTGATGACGAGCTGGACGAGCACGCTGACGACGGTGAACACGACGATGAGCTGCTGTAGGAACGACGCGGGCACGTCGAGCAGCCATTCGAGGGCGCGCGCCGCCGTGTGCGCGTCGCTTTCGACGCCTTGTGTGATGCCGCGCAGATAGACGGCGAACACGATGATGAGCACGCCGGAGATGAGAGCGGCGGCCGCATGGAGCAGATCGGAGAAGACATGCGCGCGTTTCGGCTCGTTGTCGGCGATGACGACGTCGCCGGCCTGCGGCCCGTCGCCGTCGTGCGGCCGAGCCGCAGGCGTTCCCTGTTCAGATGCTTGCATCGGCGTCCTTTTCCTGTGGGTGGCGGCGGCGGGCGTCGTCCACGCCGGTCGTGCCGCCTTCGAACCCTACCATTCTAGGGGAGCGGCTGCCAAACCCGGCCGGCCGTGGACACGGACATGGACAGGGGATGCACGGATGGGCGTGGGCGAATGGGCGCCGGCGAACAACGGACCGCCGTCCGGACGCCGTACGGATCATCGATGATTCGCGGGCGACCGGACGGCGGTCCGTTGTTCCGCAGTTGCAGGCGGCGATGGTCAGCGGTCGTAGTCAACGAGCTTCGAGGCGGCGCCCACGTAGGTCGCCGGCGTCAGCGCCTTGAGGCGCGCTGCACTCGCCTCGTCGAAGGCGAGCGAGTCGATGAAGGCCTCGACGTCCTGCTGGCCGATCTCATGGCCGCGCATCAGCTCCTTGACCTTCTCGTAGGGCTTCTCCATGCCGGGCAGGCCCGCGAGTTCGCAGGCGCGCATCGCCGTCTGGATCGGCTCGCCAAGCACCTCCCAGTTCTCGTCGAGCTCGCGCGCGATGACGGTCTCGTTCGGATGGATCGACTTGAGGCCGCCGAGCAGGTTGTTCAGCGCGAGCACTGAATAGCCGATCGCCGAGCCGATGTTGCGCTGCGTCGTCGAATCGGTCAGGTCGCGCTGCCAACGGGATTCGACGAGCGTCGCCGAAAGCGTGTCGAGCAGCGAGCATGAGATCTCGAAGTTCGCCTCGGCGTTCTCAAAGCGGATCGGATTGATCTTGTGCGGCATCGTCGACGATCCGGTCGCGCCCTTGACCGGCACCTGCGCGAACACGCCGCGCGAGATGTACATCCACACGTCGACGCACAGGTTGTGCATGATGCGGTTCGCATGGCTCATCGTGCCGTAGAGCTCCGCCTGCCAGTCGTGCGATTCGATCTGCGTCGTCAGCGGGTTCCATGTCAGGCCCATGCGGTCCTCGACGAAAACGCGCGAGACGTCGATCCAGTCAACGTCCGGGATTGCGGCCAGATGCGCGCCGAAGGTGCCGGTCGCGCCGTTGATCTTGCCGAGGTACTGCTGCGCGCGCACATGGTTGATCTGACGGTTGAGGCGGTAGACGTAGACGGCGAGTTCCTTGCCGAGCGTCGTCGGCGTGGCCGGCTGGCCGTGCGTCAGCGACAGCAGCGGCAGGTCCCTGAAACGCTCCGCCTGCTCGGCGAGCAGGTCGACGATCGCGTCGATGCCCGGCAGCCAGACGCGTTCGACGGCGTTCTTGACGCAGCGCGCCGTCGACAGGTTGTTGATGTCCTCCGACGTGCAGGCGAAGTGCACGAGCGTCTTGAGTCCCGTCAGCTGCGTCGGGTGGCCGAGGACGTCGGCCGCCTTGTCGAGCTGGTCGTCGATGTAGTATTCGACGGCCTTGACGTCATGGTGCGTGACGGCCTCGTGCGCCGCATGCTGGCGGATGCCCTCGGCGCCGAACTCCTCCGGGATCGCGCGCAGGAAGGCCTGCTCCTGCTCGGTCAGCGGCTCGACGCCGGGGACGATCGGCTTCCAGCCGTTGCCGGCGTAGCCGTTGGCGAGCATGATCATCCACTCGACCTCGACGCGCATGCGCTCGCGGTTGAGGGCGGGCTCGCTGAGATATTCGACGAGCTCGGCGGTCTGGGCATGGTAACGGCCATCAAGCGGCGTGAGCGCGATGGCGGGGGTGATGTCGGTAAGCTTCATGTCCTTCACTCTACGCAGAACCGTGAACGCGGCGGCCCCGGCGTCCCATCCATGAGACGCCGGGGTGTGGCGCTCACTTGTCTCCGTCGTCGCCGATGCGGCCGCGCCAGTACGTCGTGCCCTGATACTCGCCCGCGATCGTTCCGCGCAGATGCGCGTCGTGCCGTTCGAGCGCCGGCGAGCCGAGCTGCGCGGCGCTCGCGTACGCGGCCTCGTGGAAGGCGAGGTCGTGCGTCATCCGCAGCGGCCCGTCGGGAATGTCGACCGGACTCGAGACGAGCGGACGGTCGTCGTCGGCCTCGCTCAGCGAGCCGCGCACCGTCAGCCAGCGCTCGTGCTCCGGGTTCGCGGCGCCGTCGAGCGCGGCGACGAGCTCGTCGTCCATCTCGATGCTCGTCACCCACACGTCCTCGCCGATCGGATGGTTCGCGATCGGCGAGCCGGCGGTTACGATGTGCTCGATGGCGAACTCGTCGACGTAGTCGCTCGCGAGCGTCGCCGCGACGATGCCGCCTTGCGAATGCCCGATGAGCGCGACCGGCTCGCCGGCGTCGATGCCGGCGAGCCGCATCGCCTCGGCGACGAAGCGCGCGCTGTCCGCCCGCGCCCGTCGGGCCGCGTCGTCGCCCATGAGTTCGACGTTCTGCTCCCACCCGAACGGCGAATCCGGCTGCCCGTCGGTGCCGGGGATCGTCACGAGCCACGCGTTCGTGCCGTCTGCACGCGCATAGCGTGAGATCGCGATCGTCGCATAGGACAGCCCCGTGCGTGCACCGTCGCCGTTCGCCGCCCCGAGCCGGCGCAGGTCGTGCAGCGCCCCGGCCGTGCCGTCTACGTAGCCGACCGGCCGTTCGCCGGCGTTCAGCGACGTCCGCGTCACGATGAGACGATCGCCTTGCAGACGGTCGTTGATCGGCGCGCTGAGCGCCGCGATCCGTCCGGCCGCGCCGGCGACATGCCGACCGTCATCGCCAATCGCGGCCAGGCCGCCCATCTCATTCAACGCGTTGAGCCGCGTACCGATGCCGGCCATCAGCCCCTCCTGCATCCACGCGGTGGCGTGCGATGCGTGCGCGACGCCGAAGGAGCCTTCCGTGGCCTTCCCGTACGCCGCCCCGCCCAGACCCGTGCCGACGGCGACGGCCGTCATCGCCAACGGATTGATCGTCGTCAGCATCTGCACGACCTTCGAGGTCATCCATCGGTTGTCTGATTCGGCCGCGTTGTACAGGCCGTGGGCGCGCGCGACGAGGTCGGCGAGGCGTCCGCATTCGTCGCCGATGCGGCGCAGCATCGCGCCGACGTCGTTACAGGCGTCGACGGCGCGCGTGATGCGATGCGTCAGCGCGGCCGACATGGCGCCGCTTGTACCGGCCGCGTCGATCGCGGGCTGCCTGGCGAGCATGTCCATCTGCCGCGTCGACAACGCGAAGGCCGTGCGCGTCCATGCGGCGGCACAGGCCTTCAGCGCCGTCTGCGTCGCGTCGAGCCGCGCCCACGCCTCGAGGTAGGCACCGTCATCGGCGACGCTGAAGGAGCCACCGTGCACCGAGGAGGTCACTTGCCTGGTCATCATGCACCCGCCGTTCCCAGCAGCATCGCCGGCGCGAGCCCGGCCTGCGCACGCACGATGCGCGCCTGCGTGCCGGCTGAGCGGATGCGCTCGCGGTAGAGTTCGGCGGCCGTGCCGTGCCATCCGTCGATCCGTGCGGCGCCGAGCGCGCCGACGGCCTCGTCGATTGTCGTCGCGCATTCGTCTGCCATGCGTCGCATGAGCTGATGGCAGTCGGCCATGACGGCCTCGAGCATCGCCGTGCCGTCGTCGCGCAGCAGCGGCGCCATCGTCGTCGGCGGCATGAGCGCCGAAGCGCCGTCCAGTGGTCGTATCGGCCGGCGTCCGTGCATCGGTTCGGCCGTTCGCATCATGTCGTATGTCGTGTCCATGCCTCCATTGGACGCCGACGACGTCCGCCGTGTCCAGCCGAGCGGACCATTGTGACCGGAAGGCAGGCTCAGCCCCGAAATGTGGACGACACGACGTGTGGATAACATCCGCCTGTGTCCACACAGGATGTAGACAGGCCCTGCCGCGTCCACAATTTGCGGATGCGGCAGGGCCTGTGATTGATATGATTGATGCGATTTGATAGGCAGACGGAGGAGAGGGCGTCAACGGCGCCGCTCACCAGGGTTTGGCGTCCTGGCTGCCGGCGGTGCCTCCCTGCTGCGTGCGCTTGCCGTCCTGCGTCGACGTGGACGCGTCGCCCTCGGTCGGCTCGTTGTTCTTGAGCAGTTCCTCGAGCTTGCGCTGCTCCTGCTCGTCGAGCGCCGGGTCGGCGCCGCGCTCAGCGTTCTGGGTCGTTGTGCCGCCGGCGTCCTGCGACTGCTTGTCGCGCTCCTGCTGCGCGAGGCTCTCCTCGAGGCGTCCGGTCAGCGTCTTGGAGGTGCGCGCGTTGCGCTCGACGTTCGAGACGAGTTCGGGCAGCAGCGTCGCCTTCGCGTCCAGCAGCGCGTCGTAGCGGGCGTCGGTCTGCCGCTGCTGCGCGAGTAGCCGCTTGAAGTCGGCGTCGGGTTTGGCCGCCTCGTCGATCGTGCGCGTCAGCGTCGCCGTGGCGTCGATGTTCTCGGCGGTGGCGTGGACGTTCCACAACGACCAGACGGCGACGACGACGGCCGCGACGGCGACGACGAGCAGCACGATGCGCGCGGCGAGCGGCAGACGCCGCGGCCGTCGTGTCGACTTGGACGTCGCGTTGTTGGATGATGCCTTGCTCATTGCAGCAGCCTCCTCGACTGGCCGAACCATGCGCCGGCCTCCCACGCCATGACGGCGAGCAGCACGAGCACGACCGGCCAGACGACCGGCGTGACACGCACGCGTTCCTTGTCCGTCGTCGTCGCGCGCCACTGGCGCGACTCCTTCGTGATCGCAGACGAGGCGACGGTGCCGCCGTCCGTCGTGAACAGCGCGGAGCCGCTCAGTTCGTCGGCGATTGACTCGATCTGCCGCCTGTCCATGATCGAGACGCCCGGCTGTCCGGTCGACGGGTCGACGATCCATCCGCCTTCCTCGCCGTCGGCGGCCGGACGTGGCACCTTGCCGCCCGCCTCGGTGCCGACTCCGATGACACAGGCGTCGTCGAGGTAGCGGCGCAGCGACGAGAACGTGCGCCGCGACGTCGGGATCGTCTGCTCGCCGTCGGTGATCAGATACAGCACGATGCGGTCGTCGGGATGCGCGTCGCGGATCGACTTGAGCGTCAGCAGCAGCTGGTCGATCGCCGCGTCCGCCGACGATCCCGATGACGCGGTCGTCGCCTCGGTGTGCAGCGAGGACGCCCAATGGTCAATCGCCGCCGCGTCCGGCGTCAGCGGCACGTCGAGCGTGGCTGCCGAGCCGAAGCTGAGCGCCGCGAAGCTCGAGTTCGCGTAGCTCGCCGTGATGTCGTCGATCGCGGCCTTCGTCGCGTCGAGACGGCTGATGCCGCGCCGCTCGCCGTAGGTCGCGTCGGTCACGCCCATCGAGCCGGTGACGTCGGTCGCGATGACGACGTCGGTCGCGTTGACGGCGCGGCTCGTCGTCGTCGTCGCGATGCTCGGCGTCAGCGCGAGCACGGCGAGCAGCACGCAGATCACGACGCGCCTGATGCACATGCCAATCGTCTCGTCGCCCGGACGGCGCGCATGCAGCACAATGACGCCGACGGCGAGCGCGGCGAGCGCGGCCGCGAGGATCGACGCGGCGATCCAGCCGAGCGCGGGTGCGAAGGTGAATCCGTTCATCGTGCCAACCTCCATGCCACAAGCAGCCATGCGCCGGCGAGCACGGCGAGCGCGAGCGTCCACCAGCCCGGCGCGTCCGTCCATGCGGCGCGGCCGGCCTCCTCGACGTCCTTCGTGCGCCGCGCGTCGATCGAACGCACGAGCGCGTCGACCGAATCGCCGTTCGACTGCGTGAGGAAGACGCCGCCATGCTGTTCGATGAGCGTGCGCATCCGTGTCGTCGCCTCGTCGCCCTCGATTTGCGCAGGGCCGGAGAACAGGCCGTCGACGGCGATGTGCGCCTTCGACGTCATCGTGAGCGCCTCGTCGAGCGTGTAGGTGGGCGTGCCGGAGACGACGTTGTCGGTCGCCAGCACGATCGACGCGTCACGGCTCATGTCCGACGACGACTTGCCGTAGGAGAAGCCGGGCAGCATCGCCGCGCAGCTGACGAGGCCGTCGCCGATCAGGCTCGTCGCGTTCTTGCGGTTCTGCGTGCCGGCGAGCCAGTCGGAGACCTGCTGGTACTGCCTGTCGCTCATGCCGTCGATGTCGTCCTGCGACTCGACGCCCTTGAGCAGCGTGCTCGCCTCGTCGAGCTGGCGGCTGACCATCGCATAGTCGTCGGTGAGCGGGAACACAGTGCGTGACGTCGAATTGAAGATGCTCATGCCGATGCGTTCGCCGCGGAAACGCGTGACGAGCGAACGGTACGTGTCAATCACCTGACGGTCGTAGGGCAGCGCCGAGCCGGAGACGTCGAGGCACAGCACGATGTCGCGCGTCGCGCTGCGTTCGGCCTGCTCGTCCACCTGCGCCGGGCGCGCCGCGAACACGCAGGCGAGCATGAGCGCGAACGCGATGAGCGCGCCGGCCGCATGGTTGAGCCGGCGCCACAGGCGCAGCATGCGCGAGCCGCGTTCGGTGCCCAGACCGTCGTCGACGTCCCAGGCCACGGCGTCGGCCGGGTCGGCGCCGCCGCGCGCGTTGAGCCAGAAGGCGAGCGCGCCGATCGCGCACGCCGCGGCGAAGGCGATCGGGATCGCCCAGGGCCATTGCCAGTGCAGCATCGTCAGCGCCACCTTTCCACAAGATCGGACACCCAGCCGGCGGCCGTCGCCACCGACGCCTCACGCACGCTCGGATGGTCGTCGTCGGCGAATTCGGGAGGGTAGAGGGCGGCGATCGTCATGCGCAGCGCGTCCCAGTTGCCGGCGTCGCCGCCGCGCGGCTCGCGTTCGAGGTCATGCAGCGTGCGCGTGGCGAGCGGACGGCCCGAACGCGCCGACGCGAAGGCGCGCGCGATCGCGGCGAGGCGCGCATAGGCCTCGTCGGCCGTGGTCGCTTGTGCGTCGTAGTCGCGCACAACGGCGTCGATGCGCGCCAGCCACGCGCGCGTGTCGGAACCGTCGGCGTGCGCGCCGGTCTCGCGTCGTTTCGCGGACGCGCGGCGCGGCAGGAACGCGATCGCGACGCAGACGATCGCGACGGCGATCGCGACGCCGGCGCAGATCCACAGTTGCGGCGCGAGATCCGGGGCCGCGACCGGGCGCAGGTCGTCGGATTGGACGGCCAGCAGCAGCGTCGTCGGAACGGACGGGCTCATGTGGACACCTCCCTGTCGGCGCGATCGGTGCGCAGATGCGAGCGCGCGCCGGGCGTGCCCAGACGGCTCAGCGAGATCAGACGGACGAAATCATGGAACATTGCCTCGCTCGAATCGGCGTGGATGAGCCGCGCGCCGGAGCGCGACAGCTCCTGGCGCAGCGCCGAGACACGGTACGCGCGGTGCGTGGCGACCTCGTCGGCGAGCGCGCGACATGTCAGGAACGCCGGGACGCGCCGCCCGTTCGCGCCGTTTCTGACGCGAACGCCGCGCCGGCCGGGCACGGGCTCGGCGGCGAAGGGGTTGACGGTGGCGACATCGATGAGGACGAAGGGGTGCGTCTGCGCGATGCGACGGATGCGGCGCAGCTCGTCGTCGCCGACGGTGGCGTCGGACGTCGCCAGCACGACGAGCGCGTGGCGGTCGCGCAGACGGATCGCGTAGTCGAGCAGCGCGCCGAGGTTGCGCGGCTGCGTCCAGCGGCGGTCGATCGCTTCGTCGATCCTGCGTTCGAACTGCGCGAAGCCGCCGTGGAACGGCACGCGCGTGATGCGCGACGCGTCGCCCAGCACAAGGGAGACGTCGTCGCTGCGGCGCAGCGTCAGCGCCGCGAACATGCACAGCGCGTTCGCGGCGACGGCGTACGCGCGTTCGTCGGACGGGCACGTGGCCGTCATCTCGCGGCCGCCGTCCAGCAGCAGATGGACGCGGCTGGACGAGCGGCGCTCGCGTTGGACGACCATCGTGCGTCCGGAGCGTGCGCTGATCTTCCAGTCGATCTGACGCGCCTCGTCGCCGATCTCATAGGCGCGCACGTCGAGCAGGTCGTCGGTGCCGCCGCGCCGGGGCGAGCGGTGTTCGCCTTCGAGCACGCCGAGCGCGCGCGCGACGGTCGGCAGCGACATCGACGTGCCCAGGGCCTCGATGCGCCGGCGCACCGGGTCTTCGTGTCGGCGGGCGTCGATCATGGAACCGGGACCGCCCTGACGATCTGGTCGACGACCTGATCGGCGTCGACGCCGTCGGCGAGCGCCTCGAAGGTCAGCAGGATGCGGTGGCGCAGCACTTCGTGGGCGAAGCGTTTGAGGTCCTCGGGGATCACGTAGTCGCGGCCGGCCATCAGCGCCGAGGCCTGACCGATGCGCACGAGCGCGATCGAGGCGCGCGGCGAGGCGCCGAGGCGCACGAGCGACGAGAGTCCCTGGACCGGCTTCGGGCCGCCGCCGCGGGACGTGTCGGCGATGTCGACCGCGTATTTCATGATCGGGTCCGCGACGTGGACATGGCGCGCGGCGGTGCGCAGGAACTCGACGTCGGCGATCGAGACGACGTCCGGCGTCACGGCCGTCGGGTCGAGCGTGTCGGAGCCGCGGCGCGTGAGCATCGTGAGCATCGCGACCTCCTGCTCGGGCGTCGGATAGGTCATGACGGCCTTCATCATGAAGCGGTCCATCTGCGCCTCGGGCAGGTTGAAGGTGCCCTCCTCCTCGATCGGGTTCTGCGTGGCGATGACCATGAACGGCTTGGGCAGCGGGATGCGCTGGCCGCCGATCGTCGTGGCGCCCTCGGCCATCGCCTCGAGCATCGCCGACTGCGTCTTCGCGTTCGAACGGTTGATCTCGTCGAGGAGCACGAAGTTCGCGTGGATCGGGCCGATCTGCGTCGAGAAGCGCTGCGTTGAGAAGTCAAAGACCTGCGTGCCGACGAGGTCGGAGGGCATCAGGTCGGGCGTGCACTGCACGCGTTTGAAGGTGCCGGACACCGAGGTAGCGAGCGTCTGGGCGGCCGTCGTCTTCGCCAGTCCCGGCACTGATTCGATGAGGATGTGGCCTCCGGCGACGAGCGTCGTGATCAGCGATTCGCGCAGGTTGTCCTGACCGACGAGCGTGCCTGTGAAACGGTTGCGGATCCGGGCGACGAGCTGCTGCGCACGGGCCGCGTCCTGTGCGGACAGCGCCGGGGGTTTGGGTGCCGCCGGAGGGGCGGCTGGTGGCGTCTGTGGTTGCTGTTGGAACAAGGCCATGGCATGCACTCTTCTGTAGTACGGATAGATTCGAGAGCACATTGTACTTGTCATGCTTGAGCGCGGGCTGCGCTCGGCGTAACCGGGGCGGTTCGCTCAAGGCCCGGTCTGATGCCCCGCCCCGTTTACAGCGACCAGTCGACGGGGGAGGCGCCCATTGCCTCGAGCGCCGCGTTGGCGCGCGAGAACGGGCGTGAGCCGAAGAAGCCGCGCGAGGCGGACAGCGGGCTCGGATGCGCCGAGGCGATGATGAAGGCGTTCGTCAGCAGCGGCGCGAGCGTCTGCGCGTTGCGGCCCCACAGGATCGCGACGAGGGGCAGTGGCCGGCCCTGATCATCGACGCGGCCGTTGAGCGCCCTGACGGCCGCGTCGGTGACCGGCCGCCAGCCCTTGTCCTGATGGCTGTTCGGATGGTGCGCCTCGACGGTCAGGCTCCTGTTGAGCAGCATGACGCCCCGTCGCGTCCACGGGCTCAGGTCGCCGTTGCGCGGCGGCGGCACATGCAGGTCGTCCTGCAGTTCCTTATATATGTTGATCAGGCTCTTGGGCAGCGGACGCACGTCGGGCGCCACCGAGAAGCTCAGGCCGACCGGGTATCCAGGCGTCGGATACGGGTCCTGCCCGACGATGAGCACCTTGACCGCGTCGAAGGACGGTTCGCGGAACGCGCGCAGGATGTTGTGCGCGGCCGGCAGGATCTGCTTGCCTTCGGCGGCCTGCTCGTGCAGGAAGTCGCCCATGTGGTGGATCTGCTCTTCGACGGGGGCGAGGGCGAGCGCCCATTGCGGGTCGATCGATTCGTTCAGTGGTCTGCATGGTCTGCTCATGGTTCCAAGGCTACCGCGCGGCGCGGGCCGGCGGCGTTGCGGCGTGCCCAGTGCCTTCGTTATAGTGAGTTGCGGGAACGTCGTGCGCGCGCCTTGACGGCCGCGCCGGCCGCGCACACGCTCGTAAGACACGGAAGGACCATTATGGCTCGCAAGGACAGCGAAGGTTACGACTCCTACCCGAAGGACGCCTACGATGACCCGCCGCAGGGACCGGTCGGCGTGCACCGGGGCGCACGCTCCCTGGGTGTCAGGCTCACGCCGTTCGTCATCGTCATCATCGCCGCGGTCGCCGCCGGCGTGCTGTTCTGGAGCATCTTCTCCGGCGAGGCGGCGAACCTGCTGCGCGGACGCGTCTCGTCGTCGTCGATCTCAAGCGCGCAGGTCGCGCAGACGACGACGGCCGCCGCGCCGTCCGAGTCGTCGAGCGAATCGGCGTCGGCAAGCGAGTCGGCATCGCCCGCCGGATCGACGTCGCCCTCCGAGTCGGCGTCGCCGTCCGAATCCTCCGAGGCGCCGACGCCCGAGGAGTCGCAGCAGGTCAACAAGGCGGCGGCGATTAGCGTCGTCAACGGAACGACGCGGGAGGGCTACGCGTCCACCGAGGCGCAGAAGCTCGTCGCCGACGGATACCCGAACGCCACGCCGATGAATCCGGGCGATATGGCGTTGCCGGGGCAGACGGTCGTGTGGTACCAGAACGACGCCGATCTGGCCACGGCGCAGGCAGTCGCCTCCACGCTCGGCATCGCCACCATCGAGCAGGCGCCCGGCATCGGCGCGCCGATCGTCGTCGTGCTCATGCAGTGAGCATCCTGTGGCCCCATCGCTTCGCGGGTTCGCGTGTCTCAAAGGCGCGCGGACCCGCTTTTCTTTCGTTGCGGGGGCTCTCCGGGCGTCCATATGCGGCGCGCGGGTCGCGTCGTGGGGCATATGGGTGGCTACACTGGAATCGCGATCGCGGTCTGGCTCCCGATGATTGGGGACGTTTTAGGTCACGGGTCCTGCCGGTCGTGGTCATTTATGGTTTGGCTAAAGAAAGAATTAGGGAAAATGACACAGGGAACCGTCAAGTTCTTCAGTGCGGGCAAGGGATATGGTTTCATCACGACGGCGGAGGGAGGCGACGACGTCTTCGTCCACTATTCGGCGATTCAGTCGGATGGCTTCCGCACGCTGCGCGAAGGCGACGCCGTCGAGTTCGAACTGGAGGACACACCGAAGGGGCTTCGTGCGACGAAGGTATCGGTGATTCAGCGGTAGCGTCTCGCCGCAAGCCTCGTCCAAGGCCGGACCGCGACCCGCATGCGACTACCAGCGGGAAGGGTCCGGCCTTGTCGTATCCGCCGACGTCCGCCGCACGCGACGGCCGTGCGTGGTCGGATGGGAGCAGGGCTATTCTTGCCCACAGCGCAATGTGCAGCATGTCGGGTTGGCACTCAAGCGGTGAGAGTGCTAATCTGCCATGTAGCACTCGGGCGATGGGAGTGATCGCTGAAAGCTGACGGTCGGCGGCCGCTCCGATGTTCCGGGTGATGTCGTAATGACGTATCTATCCCATAGCGGAGGAACATATGGCAAAGATCATTGAATATGATGAGGAAGCGCGCCAGGGCATGCTGGCCGGTCTCGACAAGCTCGCGGACACCGTCAAGGTGACGCTGGGACCGAAGGGCCGCAACGTCGTGCTCGACAAGACCTACGGTGCGCCGACCATCACCAACGACGGCGTCTCCATCGCCAAGGAGATCGACCTCGAGGATCCGTTCGAGCGCATCGGCGCCGAGCTCGTCAAGGAAGTCGCGAAGAAGACCGATGACGTCGCAGGTGACGGCACGACGACCGCGACCGTGCTCGCCCAGTCGCTCGTGCATGAGGGCCTGAAGAACGTCGTCGCCGGCTCGAACCCGATCGCGCTGCGCCGCGGCATCGAGAAGGCCTCGGACGCCATCGTCAAGGAACTCGTCGCATCCGCCAAGCCGGTCGAGACGAAGGAGCAGATCGCTGCGACCGCGACGATCTCCGCCGCCGATCCCGAGGTCGGCGAGAAGATCGCCGAGGCGCTCGACAAGGTCGGCCAGGATGGCGTCGTGACCGTCGAGGACAACAACCGCTTCGGCCTCGACCTCGAGTTCACCGAGGGCATGCGCTTCGACAAGGGCTACATCTCTCCGTACTTCGTCACCAACGCCGAGGACCAGACCGCGGTCCTCGACGATCCGTACATCCTGCTCACGTCGAACAAGGTCTCCTCGCAGCAGGACGTCGTCCACATCGCTGAGCTCGTCATGAAGACCGGCAAGCCGCTGCTCATCGTGGCCGAGGACGTCGACGGCGAGGCGCTGCCGACCCTCATCCTCAACAACATCCGCGGCACCTTCAAGTCCTGCGCCGTCAAGGCACCGGGCTTCGGCGACCGCCGCAAGGCGATGCTGCAGGACATGGCCATCCTCACCGGCGGCCAGGTCGTCTCCGAGGAGATCGGCCTCAAGCTCGACTCGATCGACCTGTCCGTCTTCGGCACCGCGAAGAAGGTCATCGTCTCCAAGGACGAGACGACGATCGTCTCCGGCGGCGGCTCGAAGGAGGATGTCGAGGCTCGCGTCGCGCAGATCCGCGCCGAGATCGAGAACACCGACTCAGACTACGACCGTGAGAAGCTTCAGGAGCGTCTTGCCAAGCTCGCCGGCGGCGTCGCCGTCATCAAGGTGGGCGCCGCGACCGAGGTCGAGGCCAAGGAACGCAAGCATCGCATCGAGGACGCCGTGCGCAACGCGAAGGCCGCCATCGAAGAGGGCCTTGTGCCCGGCGGCGGCGTCGCGCTCGTGCAGGCCGCGGCGAAGGCCGAGAAGGACGTCAAGCTCGACGGCGACGAGGCCACCGGTGCCGCGATCGTCTTCAGCGGCGTCGAGGCCCCGCTCAAGCAGATCGCCGACAACGCCGGCCTGTCCGGCGACGTCGTGCTCGACAAGGTGCTGTCGCTGCCCGAGGGCGAAGGCTTCAACGCCGCGACCGACACCTACGAGAACCTGATGGCCGCCGGCGTCACCGACCCGGTCAAGGTCACCCGTTCCGCGCTGCAGAACGCCGCGTCGATCGCCGGCCTGTTCCTGACGACCGAGGCCGTCGTCGCGAACAAGCCGGAACCGGCTCCGGCCGCCGGCGCTGGCCAGGACATGGGCTACTGATCGATGCCTATGACACACCACCGCATGGCATGCCACTGACGGCGACGGATGCCGCCGTCTGACGGCTGTCTGATGAAGAGAGGTCCCGGTTTCCCGAGGGGGAAGCCGGGACCTCTCTCATGCGGACGTCGTCCGGACGTGCGTGGTCCGGCCGATCCGGGACGCGGCTGCCCGCGCCGTGTCAGCCGGCGGAGAAGAGCCGCGCCGCCGCATGCTCGGCGTCCGCGTACACCGTCGACGCCTGCGTGAGCGCCTGCTGGATCGCCTCGAGCGAGCGTTCCATCTGCTGCTGCGCGGCGCGCCATTGCGCGGCGAGCGCCGTGAACTGCGTCGCCGCGGCACCATGCCAGCAGTCCTGCAGCGCGTTGAGGTTCGCGTACATGCCGCCGACCGCCTGCCTGATCTGGGCGACCGACGAGCACACGGCGGCGCCCGACGCCTGGATGCGTTCCGAATCCACCTGATACTGGGGCATCTGCCTGTTCCTTTCTTCCGTTGTCTTGATGACCTGTTCCGCCGAGACGGAACGCCGGAGGGCATGTGACCGCCGACCGGTACTGTGGACTGTATGACAATGCGAATCGAGAACCAAGGCGCAACGACCCATGTGTACGGACGGTACCGTCGTCCACATTTCTCCCGCGGCGTGACGGCGCAGCTCGCACGCCGCTGCGCGGCCGTCGTGCTCGCCTTCGTCCTCGCCGTCACAGCCGGGGCGTCGCTCATGGCGCCGACCGCGTCCGCCGACGAGGCGACGCCGTCGCCGACGACGTCACAGTTGATGTCGCCGTCGACATCGCCGACCGATGAGACGACTGTCGATCCCAACAGCAGCTACATCCTCGACACGCAGAACCTGCTCGGCAATGACATCGCGAAGGTCTCCGACGCGATCACGCGCACACGCGAACGCACCGGTGTGCAGGTGCGCCTCATCTACGTCGACTCGTTCAACTCGACCGATTCGCCCGACGACTGGGCGCGCCAGACGCTGCGCTCGCTCGATCCGGCGCCGAACACCGTGCTGCTCGCCGTCGCGACGAACGACGGCAACCTCGCCGTCGTCGTCTCGCCCGGCTCGGACGAATGGCTCAGCAGCCAGAAGAGCGTCGACGCGCTCTCCGAGGCCGCCTCGGCGCCGCTCACCGGCGTCAAGGCCGGCGAAAGCCCCGACTGGGCGCGTTCGGCGATCGACATGATGGACGTCATCATCAAAGAGAAGGACACGTCGACGTCGAGTTCGGTGACGATGGTCGGCATCGCCGTCCTCATCGGTGTCGTCGCGCTCGCAGCCGTCGTCGTCGGCGTCGTCATCGTCGTGCGCCGCCGACGCGAGGTCGACGACGCCAAGGACGTCTCCGGCGAGGAGGAAGCGGTGCACGACGACGATGCGGACGCCGCCAAGACCGCCGACGATACGGCCGCCAAGAACACCGACGCCGCCGCCGGCGCTGCCGCATCGCCCGCCGCGTCCGCCGACGACGCCCCTACCAACGACACATCCGCCGCCGCAGCCGCCGCCCAGGTGGACGACCCGCATGCGAAATACAAGGGCTGAGTCGTCGCCGGCGCGCACGGATGCGACGAAACGGAACTCACAGCGGACATTCAGGAAACCTTCAGTCGGCGAGGTCATCATGAACGGTATGAACGCGAGCAAAGGTACTGAAGCAAAGATCGTCGTCGTCGACGACGAACCGTCCATCCGCGAACTCCTCGTCGCCTCGCTGCACTTCGCCGGCTACGAGGTTGAGACCGCTGCCTCGGGATCCGAGGCAATCGAGGTCATCGAACGCACGAAGCCGGATCTGGTCATCCTCGATGTCATGCTGCCGGACATCGACGGCTTCACCGTCACGCGCCGCATCCGCCAGGAAGGCATCGACGCGCCGGTCCTCTTCCTGACCGCGCGCGACGACACGCAGGACAAGGTCATGGGACTGACCGTCGGCGGCGACGACTATGTGACCAAGCCGTTCAGCCTCGAGGAGGTCGTCGCGCGCATTCGCGCGATCCTGCGCCGCACGCGCGAACACGTCGAGGACGACCCGATCATCCGCGTCGGCGACCTCGAGATCAACGAGGATTCGCACGACGTGACGCGCGCCGGCCAGCAGATCGAGCTGAGCCCGACCGAATACAAGCTGCTGCGCTACCTGATGGACAACGAGGGACGTGTGCTGTCGAAGGCGCAGATCCTCGACCATGTCTGGCAGTACGACTGGGGCGGCGACGCGGCGATCGTCGAATCGTACATCTCCTATCTGCGCAAGAAGGTCGACGACCTCGAGGTGACCGACGAGGACGGCACGAAGCACAAGGTGCAGCCGCTCATCGAGACCAAGCGCGGCATCGGCTACATGATCAGGGTTCCACGCAGCTGAGCGCGGCGACGGCAGGCAATCAGGGGAGGCACAGACGATGGGCAAGACCGGCACGGGCACGTCCTCGCGCGGCGAGGACGGCCCATTGGCGCATGTCTCGTTGAGTGCGAAGCTCGTCGCGTCGATCATCGTGCTGCTGTCGGTGGGCACTGTGTGCATCTCGCTGGCGATCACGCAGCTCGTGAGCAACTACATGATGCAGCGCACCGACAGCCAGCTGCTGCAGCAGGCGGAGCTCGTCTTCAAGAACACGGTGCTGCTCAACGACAAGGCGAACGCGTCGAACCCGATGATCAGCTACTACGTGCAGGCCTACGACGCGACCTCGCACACGTCGACGGTGCTGCTGCAGCCAGTGTACAAGGACGGCGTCGTCTCGCGCCCGCGGTTGCCCGAGAACGGCGACCTCGCCGGCCACGAACTCGCCAAGCCCTATACGACGCCGGCGATCGTCGACACGTCGAACGCGACGCGCACGCCCGACCATTCGACGATGACGATGGCCGAATATCCGTGGCGCGTAGTCGCGCTGCGCTGGATCAGCGAGGACGCGAACGGCATCCAGCATGACCGCGGCATCATCTACATCGGTCTGTCGCTCGGCAACCAGATCGACATGATCGACAATCTGACGAAGTTCTGCGTCATGGTGAGCATCGCCGTCGTCATGCTCGGCGGTGTCGTCAGTGCGCTACTCGTGCAACGCACGCTCGAACCGCTCAAACGCATCGAGAAGACGGCCGCGAAGATCGCCAACGGCGACCTCTCGCAGCGCATTCCCTCGGCGCCGGAGGGCACTGAGATCGGCTCGCTGGCGCGTTCGCTCAACCTCATGCTCGCGCAGATCGAACACAGCTTCCGCCAGCAGCAGGCGACGACCGACAAGATGAAACGATTCGTCTCCGACGCGAGCCACGAGCTGCGCACGCCGCTTGCCGCGATCCACGGCTACGCGGAGCTGTACAAGATGCAGCGCGGCGCCGGCGACCCGGCGGACGCGCTCGCACGCGCCGACGATTCGATCGACCATATCGAGGCGTCGAGCGCGCGCATGACGGTGCTCGTCGAGGATCTGCTGTCGCTTGCCAGGCTTGACGAAGGCCGCGGCATCTCGATCACGCAGCGCGTCGACCTCGGTGTCGTGCTCGCGGATTCGGCGAGCGACCTGCACGCGCTCGACCCGGAACGCCGGATCCGCACCGGCGTCGTCGGCCTCAATCTCAACGATCCCGCGCATCCGCGGCTGGCGATGACCGACGGGCCGCTGCCGAAGGTCACGATCATCGCCGACGGTGCACGGCTGCAGCAGGTCGTCACGAACATCGTCGGCAACATCCACCGCTACACGCCGCAGGATTCGCCGGTCGAACTCTCGCTCGGCGTCATCGGCGTGTCGATGGACGCGGAAGAACTGACGCAGCTGCCGCCCGATGACGAATCGATGGTGCGGGTGTTGCGCGCGGCCGCCGAATATGCGACGACGAACCGCGGCATGATGGTCGCCGTCGCGCGCTTCGCCGACCACGGCCCGGGTGTGCCCGCCGAGGCACGTCCGAGAATCTTCGAACGGTTCTACACCGCCGACCCGTCGCGTGCGCGCCTCAAAGGCGGCACCGGACTCGGCATGGCGATCGCGCAGTCGGTCATCAACGCGCATCAGGGCTTCATCTGTGCAGGCGAAAGCGACGGCGGCGGCCTGACGCTGACGCTCGTCCTGCCGCTCACGCACGGCGACGACACGACGTTGGAGGATGCGGCCGCCGCGGACACGGCGCATAAGGACGCCGCGCGCAAGGAATCTGCGCGTAAGGAATCTGCGCGTAAGAACACTGCGCGTAAGGACACTGCGCACAAGGAATCAACACGCAAGGATGCCGCACGTAAAGACACCGCGCGTCGCGGGCACGGCGAGTCCTCCGGCGCCGCTGCATCGCCGCAGCCTGCGGACGCCGGTGCGGAGCGGACGGACCGGCAGAGCAGAGGACGGCGCCGTCAGGGCTGAGCGGACGGGCGCGGAGTCAATGTGCGGCTATGCCGAGCGCAAGCGCTCGACGGATGCGCAGGCGGTGCGGTAGAATGAAGTTTTGGTAAGAACGCGGGGCCGCCCAACGGATGGCGGCAACAGGACAATCTGGTAAGTGAGAGGTGGACATGCCTAGCGGACGTGTACGTTGGTTCGATGCGAAGAAGGGATTTGGATTCATCACCGGCGATGATGGTTCGGACGTGTTCCTTCCCCAGACTTCGCTCCCTGCTGGGGTGAGCGAGCTGCGCAAAGGCGCCCGTGTCGAATACTCGGTCGTCGACGCCAGCCGCGGACCGGTCGCGATGAACGTGACGCCCGTCAAGGCGGCGCCGTCGCTCGTCAAGGCGACGCGCCCGAAGCCGGACGACATGGCCGCGATCGTCGAGGACCTCATCAAGCTCCTCGACAACGCCGGCAACCAGCTGCGCCGCCACCGCTACCCGTCGCAGACGGACAGCCGCAAGCTTGCGCAGCTGCTGCGCGCCGTTGCGGACAACTTCGACGTACAGGAATGAACGATGGCAGAAGAATTTGACCCGGAGGCGCTCGCGCGCGCCGTCGCGATCGACACGGCGCAGGATGCCGCCCATGTCGGCGACTTCGTGACGAGCGAGACGACCTCGGACGGCGTGACCGATTTCCGTTTCGTGGCGACGATGGTCGGCTACGAAGGCTGGCAGTGGTCGGTCACGTTGTTCCACGACGTCGAGGCAGACCGATGGACCGTCGACGAGGCGTCGCTGATCCCGACCGACAAGGCACTGCTGCCGCCGCCGTGGGTGCCGTGGAAGGATCGTCTCGAACCGTCGGACCTGTCGGTGACCGATTCGATCGGCACCGAGTCCGACGACGAACGGCTTGAGCCCGGCGTCACCGAGGAGACGGTCGCCGAAATCGAGTCGACGCATGGCGAAATCAATGAGGACGCGGTGAAGGATACGGCCGAGAACGCCGAATCAGCTGCCGAATCGGCGGCGGAAACGGTCACCGAGACGCGGCTCGACGACGCCGCGGCGGTCGCCGAGGGCGTCGAAACGGTGACCGAGGCCGCCGAGGGCGTCGAGAACGTCGCAAGCATCGACAACGCCGAGGATACCGAACATCGACATGTCGACGACGCGCACGGCGAGGACGGTTCGGCGACGACGCAGCAGGATCTGCATGACGTCATCGAGGAGTTCGATCTGTCGCGGCGTTCGGTGATGTCGGCGATCGGACGCGCGCAGACGGCGCAGCGTTGGTACGACGGCCCGCACGGACCGAAGTCGTTGTCGACGAAGACGGCGAACGGCAACGTGTGCTCGACATGTGGCTTCTTCATTCCGCTGCGCGGTGACCTGTCCGAGATGTTCGGCGTCTGCGCGAACCGGTGGAGTCCCGACGACGGCCGCGTCGTCTCGCTCGACCACGGCTGTGGCGAGCATTCGCAGATTGAACCGCCCGAGCCGAGCCGTCTGTGGATCCAGACGAAGCCCGCCTACGACGACGTGCACATCGACATCGTCGCGCAGAGTCCGCGTGAGGAACGCGGCGACGTCGAACTGATCGAAACGGTCGTCGACGCGAAGAAGCACGGTCATGAGGATGCGGCTGCGCAGACGGTTGCCGTCCTGCGCGACGAGGAACGCCGCGCCGCGCAGGACGCCGACGTGCCGATGCCCGACGCCGATACACCGCGTGAGGTCGCCGACGAGACGATTGTCGATGAGGACACGGCCACGACGGAGCAGCAGACGTCGGCGCAGCAGATCGTCGACGCGGCCGACGATATCGTCGCCGACGAGCAGCATGAGGTCGTCGCCGACGCGGACGATGCGGACACGATGGGCCACACGCAGATCGTCGCCGAACTGACGGGCGACGCCGAGCGTGAAGGCGAGGACTTCGACGACACGCTCAAGGCGAAGGTCGATGCACAGGACGCGGCTGCCGAGGAATCTGCCAAGGCGGAATCCACGGAAGAGGTCGAAGAAACCGAGGAATCACCAGAGGATCCCGTGCAGACGACGGAGGAGATCGCCGAGGCCGAAACCGCGGACGAAGTCGAACCCACGGAAGATGTCGTGGCTGCGGATGCTGATACGGCGGACGACGACACGGCCGAGCCGTATCAGGAGGCGCACGACTGACGCCCGGCAGTCTACAAGCACAGCTGACTCCATACGTGAAGCGGGGCGTGTGACGAACAGGATTCGTCACACGCCCCGCTTCAGTTGCGTATCAGGCACCCGTCAGCGGTCGGCCGTGGAGGCTGCGTCCGACTTCGCATTCGATTGTCTTGCCGACTGCGATTTCGTATGCGACGTCGTCGATTGGTCGGTGGAAGCGTCGGACGACGGCGACGACGACGCGCTCGGCGACGACGACGCGCTCGGTGACGACGGCGAGGACGGCGAGGAGGTCGCGCTCGGCGACGGCGAGGCGGACGACGACGCGCTCGCGCTTGGCGCCGGAGTCGGCGACGATTCCTCGGTGGCGGTCGGTGTCGGCGTCACGGCCGGCTCCTCGGTGACGGTCGCCGTCGGCTCCGGCGTCGTCGTCTCGGTGGAGGATGCGGCGTCGAGGCCGTCGATCGTGCCGCCGGTGATCGCCAGCAGCTCCTTCGCGATTGTGATGTAGACGTCGTGCAGCTCCTTCGACGTCTTCGCGTGCGCCTTGAGATCGTTGTCACGCGTCGTGATCGTGCACGCCGGGATCGCCGGCTCCTTGCCGGCGTCGTCCATCAGGACGTTCAGGCGGCGCAGGTCGGTTGAGTCAATCGTCGTCTTCGGGTCGTCGATGTACGACTTCGCCGAGCTGATCGCCATGTCCGCGAGCCGCTTCGCCTCGGACGCTTTCGCCGCCTCCGTCTGGCATGAGCTCATCGCCTGCGCGCGCGGCGTGCCGTTGATGTTGCCGTTCGCGTACAGGTAGCCGAAGGCCGCGCACAGCACGAGCACGCCGATGACGATTGTCAGCCACGGCAGCCGGTGGCGGCGTTCCGTTGAGCGGCGCAGCTCGTCATGGCCCTCATGATCTGGATGGTCGTCGCCATCCTTGTGCTTGGCGAGCGCCGACTTGTAGCCTTCGCTGTCGTCGCTGTCGTCATCGGCATCGTTGTCGCCGATATCGTTGTCATTGTCATCATCGTCGTCGCTGCCAGTGGCATGCGGCGCGAAGGACGGCGGCGAGGGCCGATTGAACTCGACGGTGTCGGTCGACGGTTCCTTCGTCGCGTCGTCCGCCGAGACCGACTCCTCGATCTCATGCGCCGACGTCGTGCCGCCGTCGTTCACATCGCCGTTCATCTCGTCATCGTTGTTCGCGTTCTCGTCCTGTGCATGCGTGTCGTTCGTCATCGTGTCCTCATCAGCCTTCCAAATCCACTTAGTCTATGCGCCGATGCGGCCGGATGCGCCGCGACGCTGAGCTCAGGGTGAACCGCGCCGCAAGTACATCGCTCAGTGCACGACGGTGACGTTGCATTCGGCCGAATTAATCACCTGCTTGGAGACCGAGCCGAGGAAATGCGCGTCCAATCCGTTCAGTCCGCGCGAGCCGACGACGACATGGCGCGCGTACCGCGACGCGCTGACGAGACCCTTGCCGGGGGAGATGTGGAACGCGTTCGGCGTCACGTCGAGCGACTTCGGCAGCTTCGTCGTGTCGATGAACTCCTCGAGGCGGTGCATCGCGTACTTCTGGGCGACTTCCATCGGTGCGACGCTCGTCTCGTATCCGGGCACGGTGCCCAGATCCTTGATCCTCCAGAAGAACATGACGTGCAGCGGCGCGTCGTTGAGCTTCGCGAGGCCGGCCGCGAACACGAGCGCGCGTCGCGACGTGTCCGAGCCGTCGACGCCGACGACGATCGGGCGCGCCGTGCGCGGGATCTCGACGTGCGGCGTCACGAAATGCACGTCCTGATCGTTCGGCGACAACGCGTTCGCGATCTGATCCTGCACGTCGATGTCCTCGTCCTGCGCGCTGCGGATGATCGTGACCGGGACGGTCGCCTCCTCGGCGAGCGACGAGGAGAGCGAGCCGAGCAGCCAGCGGGCGACACGGCTCATCGAACGGCGTCCGATGACGATCTGCTGCGCGTTCGCGCCGATCTCGAGCAGCGCCGTGCTCGCCGCCGCGCGGAACGACGTCAGTTTGATCTGCTCGTCGGCGAGATCCATGTCCTTCGACGCCGACTCCACCCAGACGTGCAGTTCGTCGGCGATGCGCTTGCGCAGCGCGTCCGCCTCCTCCTTGTTCGACGGTTCGGGACCCATGTCCCACGAATACGACCAGCCGTACACGGCGTTGACGCGCTGCCCGGAAAGCCGCGCCTGTTGCAGCGACCAGCGCAGCGCAGAGAACGATTCGGGGGAGCCGTCGACGCCGACGACGATGTCCCCGGAGGGATTGAGAGAATCGATGGTTGCGCTCATGCGTTGCTCCTTCGTTGGTAGATGGATGGGCCGCGTCGCCCATGCGGCGTCGGCCGTGTTCCCCGCCGCGCACGCTCCGGCGCACGGCTTCGCTCACCGTCTTCAAGCATAACGTAGTCGTCCGGCGGAGAAACTCGGACGACGTGGAAATAAACGTCATCAGAAATCTGTAGAGTGATGTGGAATTACCAAGTCATGGAAGGACAAGCATGTTCGAACGGTTTACCGACCGTGCGCGGCGCGTCATCGTGCTCGCGCAGGAAGAGGCTCGTGCCCTCCAGCACAACTATATCGGCACCGAGCATCTGCTGCTCGGCCTGATTCGTGAGGGAGAGGGCGTCGCCGCAAAGGCCCTGGAGGCCAAAGGCGTCACGCTCGAGGACACGCGCAAGCAGGTCGAAGAGATGATCGGCAAGGGCAATGCGGCGCCGAACGGCCACATACCCTTCACACCGCACGCCAAGCAGGTGCTGGAGCTTTCGCTGCGTGAGGCACTGCAGCTGGGGCACAGCTACATCGGCACCGAACACATCCTGCTCGGCCTCATCCGCGAGGGTGAAGGCGTGGGCACTCAGGTCCTCATCAAGATGGACGTGGACCTCGGGGAACTGCGCACCACGACGATCGACATGATCCGTGGCAATTCGAACGGTTCGGACGACAAGGGCGACATGGCGAACGCCGGCGGCGTGCAGGACAAGCGCGGCCAGAGCGGCTCCGCCATCCTCGACCAGTTCGGCCGCAACCTCACCGCCGAGGCGCAGGAAGGCAAGCTCGACCCGGTCATCGGACGCAGCAAGGAGATTGAGCGCGTCATGGTCGTGCTGTCGCGTCGCACGAAGAACAACCCGGTGCTCATCGGCGAGCCGGGCGTCGGCAAGACCGCCGTCGTCGAAGGGCTCGCGCAGAAGATCGTCGCGGGCGACGTTCCCGAGACGCTCAAGGACAAGCAGGTGTATTCGCTCGACCTTGGTTCGATGGTCGCAGGATCGCGCTACCGCGGCGATTTCGAGGAGCGCCTCAAGAAGGTGCTCAAGGAGATCAAGACGCGCGGCGACATCGTGCTGTTCATCGACGAGATCCACACGATCGTCGGCGCGGGCTCCGCGGACGGCGCACTTGGCGCATCCGATATGCTCAAGCCGATGCTCGCTCGTGGCGAACTGCAGACGATCGGCGCGACGACGACCGACGAATACCGCAAGTACATCGAAAAGGACGCGGCGCTCGAACGTCGTTTCCAGCCGATTCAGGTCGCCGAGCCGTCGATCGCCGAGACGATCGAGATCCTCAAGGGTCTGCGTGCGCGCTACGAGAACCATCACCACGTGACGATCACCGACGGCGCGTTGCAGTCGGCCGCGGAGCTCTCCGCGCGCTACATTCAGGACCGCAACCTGCCCGACAAGGCGATCGATCTGATCGACGAGGCCGGCGCGCGTCTGCGCATCAAGCGTCTGACGGCCCCGCCGGAGCTCAAGGAGCTCGACAACCGCATCGCGAAGATCGCCAAGGACAAGGACCAGGCGATCAAGGATCAGGAGTTCGAGAAGGCCGCCGAGCTTCGCGACAGCCAGGAGAAGCTGGAAAGCGAACGCAAGGAGAAGGAGAAGGCCTGGCGCGAAGGCGAATCCGACGTCCGCATGGTCGTCGACGAGGACGTCATCGCCGAGGTCATCTCGCAGAGCACCGGCATCCCGGTGTTCAAGCTCACGCAGGCGGAATCGAAGAAGCTCATGTCGATGGAATCGGAGCTCCACAAGCGCATCATCGGCCAGGACGAGGCGGTCTCCGCGCTGTCCCGTTCGATCCGTCGTACGCGTGTGGGACTCAAGGATCCGAAGCGTCCTGCAGGATCGTTCATCTTCGCCGGCCCGACCGGCGTGGGCAAGACCGAGCTCGCCAAGACGCTCGCGCAGTTCCTGTTCGACGATGAGGACGCGCTCATCCGCGTCGACATGTCGGAGTTCTCCGAGAAGTACGCGGCGTCGCGCCTCTTCGGCGCGCCTCCGGGATACGTCGGCTACGAGGAGGGCGGCGAGCTCACCGAGAAGGTGCGTCGCAAGCCGTTCTCGGTCGTGCTCTTCGACGAGATCGAAAAGGCGCATCCAGACATCTTCAACACGCTGCTGCAGGTGCTCGACGACGGCCATCTCACCGATGGTCAGGGACGCAAGGTCGATTTCAAGAACACGATCATCATCCTGACGACGAACCTCGGCACGCGTGACATCGCGAAAGCGGCGAACACCGGCTTCAACATGGGCAACAACACCGAGTCGAGCTACCAGCGGATGAAGGATCAGGTCTCGAACGAGCTCAAGCAGCAGTTCCGTCCCGAGTTCCTCAACCGTCTCGACGACATCATTGTGTTCCGCCAGCTCACCGAGCCGCAGGTGCGCCAGATCGTCGATCTGGACGTCAAGCAGCTCAACGATCGTCTCTTCGAGCGCCACATGGAGCTCGACCTGACGGACAAGGCGAAGGATCTGCTCGCGGAGAAGGGCTTCGATCCGCTGCTCGGTGCGCGTCCTCTGCGTCGCGTCATCCAGCGCGACATCGAGGACACGATCTCCGAGAAGATCCTGATGGGCGAGCTCAAGGACAACGAACGCGTGATCGTCGACGCCGAAGGCGACGGCATCCTCGGCGAGTTCACCTTCAAGGGCGAACCCTTCGAGCTGCCCGCGGCCGACGAGGGCGACGAGAGCAAGGACATCGTCGTTGAGGAGCCGCAGCCGGTTGGCGGCGCCGAATGATCTGCCGCTGACGGCCTTTGACCCTACGCGAAAGGGCGCGCACCACTCCGGTGCGCGCCCTTTCGCGTTTTTCCGGGCTGTAAAGGCGTGGCTCTTACGGGAAGTCGTTGTGCTTACGGGTAGCACGTCGTTCTTGCGGTACGTCATCCTTACGGGTCGTTGTACTTACAGGCAGCCTCACTCTTACGGGCGGCGTTGTTCTTACGGGCAGCGTCATTCTTACAGGCAGCACCTTGCACTTACGGGTGGCATCGTTTTATCGGCAGCACGTCACTCTTATAGGCGGCGTCGTTCTTACGGGCGGCACATCGTTCATGCTTACCGGATGCGCGGTCCCTTGCACAACGCGACGCCGCATGCAGGTCGGTTCGCCATGCGTAAATGCGGCGGGCGGAAAATGCGGCAGAACCATGCCGAAATGGCCGTGCATATCCGGCGATTCCCCTGATGGGGAGAATCATTGGAGGTCACGGGCGGCGCGCCTACCATCGTCAGTAGTCATCGAAAAAGACGATGAATACGAAAGGACTTGCACTATGGCTGCTTTGGAACTTGGCACGATTGACTCGCAGACAATCGACGCGGAGGCGCTGACGCGCGCATATGAGGTGTATCAGCACGACGCCTTCGACGGATACTTCCCTGACAGCGAAGGTGTCGGCGCGCTCGCGTCGGACTTCGTCAAGGCGGCGGTCTCGACGATCGCGGCACATGTCGGATCTGATGAGGAAACGTCATTCATCAACGAGGACACGGCCGCGCAGGACGTGGACACGATGCGCTCGTCGCTGAAGACGGACAGCTTCCGCACGCCGCTGCTCACGATCGCACATGAGACGGTGAAGTCGTGGCTCGGCGCGCAGTTCGAGGATGCCGACGATCCGCTGCGCACCGCGATCGGCGCCTACGCCGACGACGTATTCGCCGCCGCGCCGCGTGACGAGCAGGAGGCTTCGCTCAACGCCGCGCAGTACATTCAGGAAGGTCCGGCGCTCGCGGCCATCGTCAACGAGATCAGCGAAGTCAACATGGAGCACCTGAGCGGCAAGGACATGCAGTCCGGCGCTTTCCTCGTCTATGACGGCACCAAGTACGAGACCGCCACCGACGACCCGAACATGGTTCTCTTCGAGTGACATCTGCGACCGCTACCGGTAGCGATCGCGTTACCGGTAGCGGCGCTTATTGGTGGCGCGCGCTACCGATAACGGGCGGTGCTGCTTAGCGGTGGCATCGCCTATGGGTGGCACTTACGGGCGACGACCTCCTCGCTTACGGGGCGCTGCCTGCGATGCGCTGATTATGCATTGTTTTTGTGATTGCGATTTCTTATCGATCGCAGTGTTCTTCATGGTGCAGCGGATATCCGATTCGGGTGTCCGTTGCACTGTTGTTGTCTCCGCGCATGTCATCGCAGGCAACGACATGTGTGCGTTCGGGTAGTGCTGCTCGTAAGCATGATGCGTGAGTGATACCGCCCGTAAGAAGACCGTGCCCATACGACCATGCTGCCCGTAAGACAATGCTGTCCGTAAGCGTCGCGTGCGATGCGAACCGCCCGTAAGGATTGGGGAGCAGTGCTACCGGTAGCGGAAGGCGGCGGGGGAGGGCGACAAAGACAACGCACAAAGACAACAAAGGAGGGACGCACCCTTGGGCGCATCCCTCCTCTTTCTCTTTGTATTGGCTGCGATGCGGCTGGCGGCGATCACATGATCGCGTTGAGCCACTGCTCCTTCGTGGCCTTTTCGGCCTCGAGCTTCGCCTTGACCTTCGGGTCGCTCGCCTTGGCGATCTGCTCGTCGAGTTCATCGAGCTGCGCCTTGAGCTGTCCTTCGAAGCTGGACTTGCGGGCGTCCGCCTCCGGGTCGCTGCGCTTCCATGCGGCGTCCTCGACGGCCTTGATCTGCTTGTCCACGTCGTCGAGACGCGACTCGATGCGGTGCATGTCCTCGCGCGGCACGTAGCCAATCTGATCCCATTCCTCCTGGATCTCGGCGAGCTGCTGACGCGCCTTCTTCGCCTCGGCCTCGTCCTTGACCGGCACAAGCGCCTCGGCCTTGACGAGCAGCGCCTCCTTCTTCGCGAGGTTCTCCTTCTCGGCGGTGTTCATCTGGTCACGGTCGGCCTGACGCGCGTTGAAGAACGTGTCCGCCGCCTCGCGGAACTGCGCCCACAGCGCGTCGTCCTCCTGGCGGCCTGCACGTCCCGCCTGCTTCCAGCGGGCCATCAGATCGTTGAAACGATGCGAGGTCTCCACCCAGGCGGTCGAATCCTTGAGTTCGTTCGCCTCGGCGATGATTGCCTCCTTGGCCTTGCGTGCGGTCGCGCGCTCGTTGTCACGCGCCTGCGCCCACTTGCGGCGCGACTGGTTGAAGGTCGTGCGCGCCGACGAGAAACGCTTCCACAGCGCGTCCGCGTCCGCACGGTCGATGCGCACCGTCGTGCGCTGATGCTGCTGCCACTGGTCGAACAGCGAACGGAACTTGTCCGCCGTGGAACGCCAGTTCGTGTTGTCGCCGAGGTTCGCGGCGAGCTCCTCCGCCTTCTCGACGATCTTCGTGCGTTCGGCGACCGCCTTCGCGACGGCCTCCTTGCGTGCGTTGGCGATTGATGTCTTCTTCTCCTGCGCCTTCGTCTTGAGCTCCTCGAAACGGGTGCGCAGCGCCGGGATGTCGCCGACGACGTCGGGCTTGGCGAGCTCCTCGCCGAGCGCTGTCACCGTCTCGTCGATCTCGCGCGGCTTGATCGAGTTCGACTTGAGGCGCTGCGCGAACAGATCGAGCTTCGCCTTGAGGTCGAGGTAGCGGCGCGCGTACAGCGAGAGCGCCTCTTCCTTCGAGGCGTCCGGGAACTGTCCGACTTCACGTTCCGTGTCGCCGTCCTTGACGTAGACGGTGCCGTTGTCATCGACACGGCCGAAGCGCTCCGCGTCCTTGATCTCCGATTCGCCGAAGCCGCCGGTCTTCGCCGCCGGCGCATGCGTCGCGCTCTTCGCGAACGCCGCCGGTGAGGGAGCATGGGCCTTGATGGCCGCCGGCGTCGGCGCCGCCTTCGCGCTCTTCGCCGCCTCGGTGGCAGCGCTCTGCTGCGTCGGGTCGTTGGTCTGGGGTTCGGTGACGTTGTTGTCGGCCATGGTCAGCTCCTTAGGCTTGGTGGACACGTAAGAATGGGAACGTATTCACACTCTTACGCCCTTAGTGTAGGCAATGGTATCGATACATTTTCCGCGACATCCCTTATGATGTGGAACCGTGGCAAAAGGTGCATCTATCTCAGGTTTCCCAGAGTGGCTCCCCTCTGAACGCGTAGTGGAGCAGCGTGTCATCGACACGCTTCGTGAAGTATTCGAACTCAACGGGTTCATCGGCATCGAGACCCGCGCGATCGAACAGGGGTCGAGCCTGCTCAAGAAGGGCGAGACGAGCAAGGAGATCTACCTGCTCTCGCGTCTGCAGGAGGTCGGCCATGAGTCCGACACCCCCGTCGAGCAGCGTCTCGGTCTGCATTTCGACCTCACCGTGCCGCTGAGCCGCTACGTCGTCGAGCATTCGGGCCAGCTGCCGTTCCCGTTCAAGCGTTGGCAGATCCAGAAGGTGTGGCGTGGCGAACGTCCACAGGAGGGCCGTTTCCGCGAGTTCGTGCAGGCCGACATCGACGTCGTCGGTGAAGGCACGCTGCCCGAGCATTATGAGGTCGAGCTGCCGCTCGTCATGGTCGGCGCGCTCGAACGGCTGCGTGAGTTCGGTCTGCCGAAGGCCACCGTCCACGCCAACAACCGCAAGCTCTCCGAAGGCTTCTACCGCGGCCTCGGCCTTGAAGACATCGAAGGCGTGCTGCGCGAGATCGACAAGCTCGACAAGATCGGCGCCGACGAGGTCGCCTCGCTGCTCGTGTCCGAATGCGGCGCGACGCCCGACCAGGCGAAGGCATGCCTCGAACTCGCGCAGATCACCGCGTCCGACGGCGGCGCGCTCATCGACCGTTTCAACGGCCTGTGCGAGATCCACCACATCGATATGGACGGCGACGACTACGCGATGGCGAAGGAAGGCCTCGACACGCTGACGATGATCGTCGACGAGGCCGCGCGCATCCGTCCCGGCTCCGTCATCGCCGACCTCAAGATCGCCCGCGGACTCGACTACTACACCGGCTCCGTCTACGAGACCTTCCTCGACGGCGCCGACTCGCTCGGCTCGATCTGCTCGGGCGGCCGCTACGACAACCTCGCGACGCAGGGCAGCCGCAAATACCCGGGCGTCGGCCTGTCGATCGGCTTGTCGAGGCTCGTCTCCTATATGCTGCACTCGGCGGGCGCGACCGCGTCGCGCATCTCGCCGGCGTGCGTCCTCGTCGCCGTGTGGAACGAGGAGAACCGTGCCGACTCGAACGAGGTCGCGCGTCAGCTGCGTGCGCGCGGCATCGCGGCGGACGTCGCACCGAGCGCGGCCAAGCTCGGCAAGCAGATCAAATACGCCGACAAACTCGGCATCCCGTACGTGTGGTTCCCCAACGAGGACCCGACGGACGATGGCCCGGACCAGGTGAAGAACATCGTCAGCGGCGAGCAGATCGACGCCGATGCGCAGTCATGGGAGCCGGATACTGTGTATGCCCGGCAAACGGTGACGACGAACGCCTGAGTCGCCACTGTCCGCGGCGCTGCGCGTCGAGCGGACACGGTCTCGTCGACGCGGCGCGCGTCGGCGCAAACGAACGAACCACAACAACCGAAAAACGAACAGAATAGAGGAAGTATGAGCCAGACGGCTTATCGCACCCATCACGCCACCGAGGTTACCGAGGATCTCGTCGGCGAACGCGTCACGCTCGCCGGTTGGGTCGACCGTCGCCGCGACCACGGCGGCGTCGCCTTCATCGACCTTCGTGACAACAGCGGACTCGTGCAGGTCGTCATCAACGACGAGGAGCTGGCGCGGCCGCTGCGCAGCGAATACGTCATCGAGGTCGAAGGCACCGTGCGCCTGCGTCCGGAAGGCAACGAGAACGATCATCTCGCGACCGGCAAGGTCGAGGTCGTCGCCGACAAAATCGACGTGCTCGCCAAGTCGGACGCGCTGCCGTTCCAGGTGTCCACGGCGCTCGAAAACGAATCCGAGAACAAGCTGCCGGGCGAGGACGTGCGCCTCAAGTACCGCTATCTCGATCTGCGTCGTCCGGCGATGCAGCGCAACGTCAAGCTGCGTTCGGACATGATGCGCGCCGCGCGCACCGAACTCGACAAGCTCGGCTTCACCGAGGTTGAGACGCCCACGATGATCAAGTCGACGCCGGAGGGAGCGCGCGACTTCGTTGTGCCGGCGCGTCTCGTGCCGGGTTCGTGGTACGCGCTGCCGCAGTCGCCGCAGCTGCTCAAGCAGCTGCTCATGGTCGCGGGCGTCGAACGCTACTATCAGTTCGCGCGCTGCTACCGCGACGAGGACTTCCGCGCCGACCGCCAGCCCGAGTTCACGCAGCTCGACATGGAGATGGCCTTCGTCGACCAGGAGGACGTCATGGCGATGGCCGAGCAGGTCATCGCGGCGATCTGGAAGGCCGACGGCTACGACATCAAGCTGCCGATCGACCGCATCACGTGGCAGGACGCGATGGACAAGTACGGTTCGGACAAGCCGGATCTGCGCTTCGGCAACGAACTCGTCGAGCTCACCGACTACTTCAAGGACACGCCGTTCCGCGTGTTCCAGGCGCCGTACGTGGGCGCCGTGCTCTTCAAGGGCGGCGCCGCGACGCCTCGCCGTCAGTTCGACGCGTGGCAGGATTGGGCGAAGCAGCGTGGTGCGAAGGGTCTCGCGTACGTCGTCTTCGCCGAGGACGGCGAACTCAAGGGACCGGTCGCGAAGAACCTGTCCGAGGCTGAGCGCGCAGGTCTCAAGGAGGCCGTCGGAGCCGAGGACGGCGACGCGGTGTTCTTCGCCGCGGGCGCTCGCGAATCCTCGCAGCTGCTGCTCGGCGCCGTGCGTGTCGAACTCGCCGAGCGCGCCGGACTGCTCAAGCCCGACGAGTTCGCGTTCACGTGGGTTGTCGACTTCCCGCTGTTCAAGCGTACCGACGATCCGGATGACGACGACGTGGCCGTCGGCCACTCGAAGTGGACGTCGATGCACCATCCGTTCACGATGCCGTCGAAGGATTGGATCGACACCTTCGATCAGGATCCGGAGCATGCGATGAGCGACTCGTATGACATCGTGTGCAACGGCAACGAGATGGGCGGCGGCTCGGTGCGTATCCATCGCGACGACATCCAGGACCGCGTGCTCAACGTGCTCGGCATCACGCCTGAGGAGGCGAATGACAAGTTCGGCTTCCTGCTTGAGGCCTTCAAGTACGGCGCGCCGCCGCACGCGGGCATCGCGCTTGGCTGGGACCGCACCGTCGCGCTGCTCGCCGGCGCCGACTCGATCCGCGACGTCATCGCCTTCCCGAAGGCCGGCGGCGGCCGCGACCCGCTCACAGGCGCACCTGCGCCGATCAGCGACGAGCAGCGTGCGGAGACCGGCGTCGACTACGATCCGGAGGAGGACGACTGAGTCTCTCCGGCTGGTGTGGACGTTGATTCGGACGTCGATTTGGACGTGCTGATGGACGCATCCGGCTGATGCATATCGCTTCGTCGATGTAGGGGCGGGGCGGAACCCAAGAGTTCCGCCCCGCCCTTGTGCGTATGCTGCGCCGCGCGTCCTCTTCCAAGCAGTGTGCGTGCCCTCCCGTCCCACTCCTACCGGTAGCAGCGTTGTACTGACTACCGGTAGCAATGCTGATTGCTTACCGGTGTTGTTTCGACTACCGGTAGCAAGGGGACGCTTACCGGTAGCGGTACTGCCGGTAAGCAATCAACGCGTGCAGCCCGTAAGGAATCGCCGTGCAGCCCGTAAGGAATCTGAAAGCTACCGGTAGGAGGTTGGCTCTCGGCTTGAATGGGGGACGGGTGCGGCGGTGACGTCTACGATTGCCGGTAGTGCACGCCAATGGTCAGGAGGATGGCAGATGACGGACAAGACAAGCGAGGAAATCAACATCACACGTGATGGGCTCACGCTGCGCGGACTCGTCGAACGGCCGCAGGATGCGCCGCACGGGCCGGCCGTCATCTTCATGCACGGGTTCATGCGCGACATGGGCGCCAAGGAAGGCGACGTCTACCAGCAGATCGCCGACGGACTCGTCGAACAGGGCTTCACCGTCGTGCGTTTCGACTTCAACGGCCGCGGAAGCAGCGACGGCGACTTCGCCAATTCCGACGTGTTCAACCAGATCGAGGACGCGATCGCCGTGCTCGACTATGTGCGCATGTGCATCCAGCCGACCGAGATTTCGCTGATGGGACATTCGCAGGGCGGCGTCATCGCCGGCATGACGGCGGGTATGTACTCCGACGTCATCAACAATCTCGTTATGCTCGCGCCGGCCGCGACGATCAAGGACGACGCATTGCGCGGCACGCTGCTCGGTGTGCCCTTCGACGTGAACCACGTCCCCGATACGATCACGCTTGCCAACGGCAAGACGGTCGCCGGCAAATACGTGCGCATTGCGCAGACATTGCCGATCTATGAGACGACGGCGATGTTCAAGGGACCGACGCTCGCCATCCAGGGCGAGGACGACGCCGTCATCGGCGAGGGGGCCGCCAGAGAATACGGCGCGGCGATGCCCAACTGCGCGGTGAGCCTGTACGCGCACCTCGGCCATCCGTTTACCGGCGCCGACCGCGACTCCGCGATCGCCGAGGCCGTGCAGTTCCTCGCCTCGCACAAGCGCATCGTCTGAAACAACGACCGCCGAACACTTCCCGCACCCATACATCGCGCATAGCGCACGCGCATCGGGACGGGCGCGCCGATGAACGATACCCGTCCCTCATCGGCGCGCCCATCCGCACAGAGCGGGTAATGATACAACATTCCACGATCTGACTAAAAAAGATTCGGAATCGGCGAACGTTCCTTATTGCGTTTGCCATTTGAAACACGCAAACCTTAGACTGTGCGCCTATGACAGCAACTACAGCAACACAACAGGGCGCGCAGGGCGACGACCGCTACCTCGTCGAACTCGAGCACGTGGAGAAGCACTTCGGCAATCTGCACGTGCTGCGCGACATCAATCTCAAAGTCAAAAAGGGCGAAGTGCTCGTCATCGTCGGCCCCTCCGGCTCCGGAAAATCGACGATGTGCCGCACGATCAACCGTCTCGAGACGATCGATTCGGGCGTCATCCGCATCGACGGACAGCCGCTGCCGAAGGAAGGACGCGCGCTCGCGCAGCTGCGCGCCGAAGTCGGCATGGTCTTCCAGTCCTTCAACCTCTTCGCGAACAAGACGATTCTCGACAACGTGACGCTTGCGCCGATCAAGGTGCGCCACATGGACCGCACGCAGGCGGAACGCGAAGCGATGGACCTCCTTGCGCGCGTCGGCGTCGACTCCCAGGCGAACAAGATGCCGTCGCAGCTCTCCGGTGGCCAGCAGCAGCGCGTCGCGATCGCGCGTGCGCTCGCGATGCACCCGAAGGTCATGCTCTTCGATGAGCCGACGTCGGCGCTCGATCCGGAAATGGTCAACGAAGTGCTCGACGTCATGGTCGAACTCGCCCACGAAGGCATGACGATGCTGTGCGTCACCCATGAGATGGGCTTCGCGCGCAAGGCCGCCGACCGCATCATCTTCATGGCCGACGGGCAGATCCTCGAACGCGGCACGCCGGACGAGTTCTTCGAACATCCGCAGACGGAACGCGCGAAGGACTTCCTGTCGAAGATCCTCACCCACTGACGCCGCGCGTCGGTGTCCGCACACGACGCCGGCGACGCCGGCGGGAGGAGCGGGCGGCCCGGCGAAGGAAAGCAAGCAAAGAAGGAACAATGACCCAACGAACAACCATGCGCACACTGCTGCGCAAAGGGCTCGCCGCGCTGTGTGCGCTCGCGTGCGCCGCGGGGGTGGCGGCATGCGGATCGAGCAGCGCAGACGATGGCGACGTCATCAAGGTCGGCATCAAATTCGACCAGCCGGGACTCGGATTCAAGAAGTCGGGCACCTATGAGGGATTCGACGTGGACGTGGCCCGCTACATCGCGAACCAGCTGGGCTACACCGATTCGCAGATCGTGTTCAAGGAGGCGCCGAGCAAGCAGCGCGAGGCGATGCTGCAGAACGGCGACGTCGACATGATCCTCGCCACATATTCGATCACTGACGAACGCAAGAAGGCGGTCGATTTCGCTGGCCCGTACTTCGTGGCCGGACAGGATCTCATGGTCCGCGCGAACGACGACTCGATCAAGGGACCGCAGGACCTCAACGGCAAACGCCTGTGCTCGGTCACCGGATCGACGTCGGCGAAGGTCGTCAAGGAGAAATTCGCCAAGGAGGTGCAGCTCATGGAGCAGCCGGGCTACGCGGAATGCGCGACGGCGCTGCTCTCCGGCATCGTCGACGCCGTGACGACCGACGACATCATCCTCGCGGGCCTCGCCTCGGCGTCGCGCGGCAAGCTCAAGGTCGTCGGCAAGCCGTTCACCGAGGAATACTACGGCGTCGGCATCAAGAAGGACGCCGATTCCAAGGAGTTCGCGACGAAGATCAACGCGGCCATCGAGGACATGGAGAAGACCGGCGAATGGGAGCGCGCGATCGAAAGCGCGACCGAAGGCACCGGCTACAAACCGAACCCGAAGTACAATCCGCCGAAACCGGACGAGGGGGAGTGACATGGAGGGATTCATCTCGCTGTTCCAGCAGTACAACATACCGGCCGCGTTCCTCGTCAACCTCGAACTGACGTTCTGGTCGGCGCTGTTCTCGGCGATCCTCGGCATCGTCCTCGTGCTCATGCGCATCTCGCCGATCGCGTCCATGCGCCACGTCGCCGGCGGCTACGTCGAGTTCTTCAAGAACATGCCGCTGACGATCATCATGGTCTTCATGGTGCTCGGCGCGTTCGCGCAGCTCAAGCTGAGCTTCTCCGACAACTTCGAGACGAACTTCTTCTGGCTCGCCGTCGTCGGCCTGTCGCTGTACACGGCGGCGTTCGTCTGCGAATCGCTGCGCAGCGGTATCAACACGGTGCCGCTCGGCCAAGCGGAGGCGGCACGCGCGATGGGACTCAACTTCATGCAGTCGGCGACGCTCATCATCATGCCGCAGGCGCTGCGCGGCTCCGTCGCGCCGCTCGGCAACACGCTCATCGCGCTGCTCAAGAACTCGACGGTCGCGGCGGCGGCGTCGGTCGCCACCGAAACCTCGTCGCTGATGAGCGAGATGATTGAGTTCCGTCCGGACGTCATCATCCAGATCTTCCTGATCTTCGCGTTCGGTTACGTCATCCTGATCATCCCGATCGGTCTGCTGACGACGTTCCTGTCCAACAAGCTCGCGGTTCGGAGGTGAGTCATGGCCGCAAATGAAAGCGCACTGCTCTTCGACCAGCCCGGTCCGAGGATGCTCAAGAGGATCAAGATCATCAACTGGAGCGCCGCGATCGTGTTCATCGCGATTGCCGTCCTCATCATCATGCGGCTGCACAATCCGCCGGACGGCGAGAACCAGCTCAGCTGGGAGCTGTGGAAGCCGGCGCTCGACGGCGAGGCATGGGCCGACTTCTATCTGCCCGGCCTGTGGGCGACGCTGCGCGCGACGTTCCTCGCCGTGATCGGCGCCGTCGTCTTCGGTCTGCTGTTCGGCGTGGGACGACTGATCCCGAACGCGCTCGTGCGTGGTGTGTGCGGCGTCGTCATCGAATTCTGCCGTGCCGTGCCGGTGCTCATCATGATGATTTTCTTCTGGCGTTGGTTCGCGTTCATGGATCTGCCGAGCCCGGCGTATTGGGCGGTCGTCATCTCGCTCGTGCTGTACAACGGCTCGGTCGTCGCCGAGCTTGTGCGCTCTGGCGTCGGCAACCTTCCCAACGGGCAGCATGAGGCGGCCGTCGCGCTCGGCCTGACGCGCACGCAGTCGCTGCTGAGCGTTGAAGTGCCGCAGGCGATCTACGCGATGATGCCGGCGGCGGTCACGCAGCTCGTCGTCGTGCTCAAGGACACGGCGCTCGGCTCGATCATCATGTACACCGATCTGCTGCAGGAGTCGCGTCGACTGGGTTCGATGTACTTCAACATCCTGCAGACGCTCGTCGTGGCCGGCGTCATCTACTTCATCCTCTGTTGGCTGCTGTCGAGGCTCGCCGAATGGCTGCCTGTGCGCATGCAGCAGCGCACGATGGCGCCCACCGAGGCCGAGCCGGTCGCGCCGATCGCGATCCTCGACCCGTCGAACGTCAACCAGATCGCCGTCGCGCGCGAGGAGCGTCCGTTGGGCGGTTCGCAGCGTCTCTACCATGTGCATCACCGCGGCACGAACGCGTCGATTCACAATTGGAGGCGTACGCGCTACACGCAGGGCTACGACGAGACGCAGCCGCAAAGCCAGGTCGCCAAGGACGGCCATCAGCACCACCTCAAGGGTCTCGGCGGCCGCATGAAGCCGGGCTCCGGAAGGTCGTGACGCGGCTGCGTGCACCACGGTCGTAAGGCGGCCACGGTTGGAAAAGGAATCTGTTTCCCGCTCTGCCCGTGGCCGCCTTCGTCGTTATGGGCAGTCGTGTTGTTACGGGCAGCACGTCGTTACGGGCATTCGCTTTGGTAGCGGATGCAGGTGTCGATTGCGATGATGCGCTGCCGATAATGAAGCGTCGGCGTCGAACGTGACCGATGCTGCCCGTAAGGACGAATGGAGTGGTGCGCGTAAGGGTGGCACTGTCCGTAAGGGTGGCTGCCGGTAAGAATGGAGTGCTGACAGTAAGGAAGAGGGGGGAAAGGGGACGGCGGTAGACTTGGGGTATGGCGAAAGACAAGCAGTCGAAGAACATCAAGAAGACGATGAAGCGGATCGCCTCGCATGCACAGGACGTCGAAGCCGCCGATACGATCACCGAACGTCTTGCGCGCGCGGCCAAATCCAGCGACATGCTCAGCTCGGTGTGGACGCTGCCTCCGGCGCAGCGGCTTCGGTTCTCGGCGAACACCGAACTCACCGCCATTGACGCCGGCTCGACCCCTGGATTCGACGGCGACCAGAACGACGGCGAACGGTTCATCGCGCTGAGCGCCACCGAAATCGCCCGCTATCAGCGGCTCATGTACGCCAACGGCATACGCGGCGACCATCATCGGCTGCTCATCGTGCTGCAAGGCATGGACGCCTCCGGCAAGGGCGGCATCGTCCGTCATGTGTTCAGTCAGGTCGACCCGATGGGCATCCACTACCATGGCTTCGGCGCACCCACGCCGCAGGAGCAGCGGCACGACTATCTGTGGCGCATCCGCAAGGAGCTGCCGGCGAACGGCTGGATCTCGATCTTCGACCGTTCGCAGTACGAGGACATCGTCATGCCGCACATCTACGGGACCGTGCCGCAGGAGGTGTGGCAGGAACGCTACGGCGAAATCAACGCCTTCGAACGCGACCTCGTCGCCAGCGGATGCGCGATCATCAAGATCTTCCTCGTCTCCAGTAAGGAGGCGCAGCGCAAGCATTTCCTCGACCGTCTTGATGATCCGCGCAAATACTGGAAGTTCGATCCGAGCGACCTCGACGCGCGCGACCGCTGGGACGAGTACATGGCCGCATGGCAGGACGTGTTCGAACGCACGAGCACCTCGTATGCGCCGTGGTATCTCGTGCCCGCCGACGAACGCTGGTATTCGCGCATCGTCGTTTCCGAACTGCTGCGCACGACGATGAAGAACTTCAACATGACGTGGCCGCCGCTCGACGTGGATCGCGACGAGGCGATCCGTCGACTCAACGCGGATTCGTGAGCCGAGTCCGCGCTCCGATCGCCGCTGCCGCTGTTGCAGCTGTTCCAGTCTTCGTAGCTGTTGCAGCAGCAGCCGTTGCAGTCGTCGCGCACACCGATCGTTGTACGCGGGCGCGCCTCACTCGGATTCGGTCATGTTCCTGACGCTGTAGTCTCGGAAGACGACTTCGCCCTGCTCCTGCGTGGCGTCCAGATCGACGACGCCGGTGATCGCCCAGTCGTGGTCGCCGTCGGAATCATCGAGGATCTGCCGCACTGTCCACGTGTGGCCGCGCTTCTCGTCGCGGTCGTCGATGATGAAGAACTCGCCGCTGCGCGCCTTCATGTCGGTGGCGACGTATTCGTGCTCATCGTAGAACGCGTCGAGCACGTCCTCCCATTCGTGCACGCCGTAATGCCAATCCTTGTCGAGCGCGCCGAGCGCCTCCGGATCGTCGAGGTCGATGAGCTGGACGCGGCGGAACAGCGCGTTGCGCACGAGCACGGTCAGGCCGCGGCGGTCCTCGACGACGGCGTCCGCCGTGGCCGGCGCGGCGAGCGTCGCCGCCTCGCCGGCGTCGAGACGCCCGGCGTTCTCCCATTCGTCCACGAGGCTCGAATCAATCGAACGGACGACGACGCGCAGCCAAGCGATGATGTCGTCGAGCCGCTCGTCGCGTTTCTCCGGGGGCACCGTGCGCGATAGCACGCGGTAGGCGTCGGACAGGTAGCGCAGCAGCGTGCCCTCGGACCGCGCGATGTTGTAGCGGGTGATGTATCCGGTGAAGTCGGAGGCCGTCTCGACCATGTCGCGCACGACCGACTTCGGGCGCAGCCAGTAGTCGTTCGCCCACGGCACATCATGGCGGTACGTGGCGAAGGCGGCGTCGAGCAGCTGTGCCAGAGGCTTCGGATAGGTGATCTCCTGGATGCGTTCCATGCGCTCGTCGTAGTCGACGCCGTCCGCCTTCATGTCCGCCATCGCGGCGTCGCGCGCTTGACGTTCCTGCGCGCGCAGCACCTGCTTGGGATCCTCGAGTGTCGCCTCGACCATCGAGATCACGTCGAGCGCGTAGGTCTCGCTGTCCGGGTCGAGCAGTTCGAGCGCGGCGAGCAAGAACGGGCTCAGTGGCTGGTCGAGCGCGAAATCGCGTGGCACGTCCACCGTCAGGTAGTAGTCCTTGCCACCGTCGGGGCGATCCTCGGTCTCGATGACGTCGGTGTCGAACAGCGTCGTGAAGATCTCGTCGGCGCGCGTGTGCAGCTGGTCCTTCTGCTCGGGTGTCTGCTGAGAGTCGTCGATGAGCGCATCGATGCGCCGGCGCGCGTCTCCACCCTGCTCGACCTCGTTGAGGACCATCGCATGGGTGATGCGCATCTGGGGGACAAGCGTCTCGGGGGCCACGTCGATCAGCTTGTCGAAGGTCTGCTCGTTCCACGTCACGAACCCCTCAGGTGCCTTCTTGCGTTTGATCTTGCGCAGCTTCTTCGGATCGTCCCCGGCCTTCGTGACGGCTTTCGCGTTCTCGATCTCGTATTCGGGAGCTTCGGCGATGACGAGGCCCTCGGTGTCGAAGCCGCTGCGGCCGGCGCGGCCTGCGATCTGATGGAATTCGCGGGCGCGCAGACGGCGCATATGCGAGCCGTCGAACTTCGTGAGCTGGGTGAGCACGACGGAATGGATCGGCACGTTGATGCCGACACCGAGCGTGTCGGTGCCGCAGATCACCGGCAGCAGGCCCTTCTGCGCGAGCTGTTCGACGAGACGCCGGTAGCGCGGGAGCATGCCGGCGTGGTGGATGCCGACGCCGTTGGACAGCAGCCGCTTGAGGATCTTGCCGAACGCCGTCGTGAACTTCGTGCCGGCGATGGCCTCGGCAATCGCCTTGCGCTGCTCCTTGCTGGAGACGCCGGCGCTCGCGAGCGATTGCGCGGTGTCGAGGGCGGCGTCCTGCGAGAAGTGCACGACGTAGACCGGCGTCTCATGCTTGTCGATGGCCAGTTCGACGGTCTTCTCGAGCGGGTTGAGCGTGTACTCGTAGGAGAGGGGCACCGGGCGCGGCGCATCGGCGATGACGTCGACGTCGGCGTCGGTCATCATCTCGAGCTTGTCCGCAATCGCGGACACGTCGCCAAGCGTGGCGCTCATCAGCAGGAACTGCGTCTGCGGCAGTGTGAGCAACGGCACCTGCCACGCCCAGCCGCGTTCGGGATCGCCGTAGAAATGGAACTCGTCCATCGCGACGCAGCCGATGTCCGCGTGCACGCCCTCGCGCAGCGCCTGGTTCGCGAGGATCTCCGCCGTGCAGCAGATGATCGGCGCCTCGGCGTTGATGTGGGAGTCGCCGGTGATCATGCCGACGTTGTCGCGGCCGAACACCTCGACGAGGTCGAAGAACTTCTCGGAGACGAGTGCCTTGATCGGTGCCGTGTAGTAGGAGCGCCTGCCGGTGCACAGCGCGGCGAAGTGCATGCCGAGCGCCACGAGCGACTTGCCCGAGCCGGTGGGCGTGTTGAGGATCACGTGGTCGCCGGCGAGCAGGTCCATGATTGCCTCCTCCTGATGCGGCCATGGCTCGATGCCTTTGACGTCGTTGACCCACGTGAAGAAACGCTCGTAGATCTCGTCGTCGCTCAGGGGCTCCATATGCGAACCCCAGCTCGGCGCGAGCTCGCCGAGGGAACCGTACTTCGTTGCATCCGTCATATCGTCCAGTCTAATGCGAGGCGCGGCGCGGCCGCAGCGACAGCGTGTCGAACAAATGTTCGAAGCAAAAGACGTTAGACTGGAGGTCATGACGGAAGACCTGTTCTCGGCCGCCGATGCCGATGATGAACTCGTGCGGCCGCTCGCCGTGCGGATGCGTCCGACGACGCTCGACGACGTCGTCGGACAGCGACGCGTACTCGCGCAGGGCTCGCCGCTGCGCAGACTCGCCGACCCCGCGTCGCGCGGATCGTTGACGGCGCCGAGCTCCATCATCCTGTTCGGGCCGCCCGGCGTGGGCAAGACGACGCTCGCCTATATCGTCGCGCAGCAATCGGGACGTGTCTTCGAGGAACTGTCCGCCGTCACCTCCGGCGTCAAGGACGTGCGCGCCGTGCTCGCGCGCGCCCACGAACGGCTCGTGACGGAAGGCAAGGAGACGGTCCTGTTCATCGACGAGGTGCATCGCTTCTCCAAATCCCAGCAGGACGCACTGCTGCCGAGCGTCGAGAACCGCGACGTCACGTTCATCGCGGCCACGACCGAAAACCCGAGCTTCTCGGTGATCAAGCCGCTGCTGAGCCGCTCGGTCGTCGTCAAGCTCGAATCGCTCGAGGCGGACGAACTCAAACAGGTCGTCACGCGCGCCGTCGACGACCCGCGCGGACTCGACGGCAAGGTCACGCTCGACGACGCGGCGCTCGACGACATCATCCGCATGGCGGGCGGCGATGCAAGGAAATCGCTGACGATACTCGAGGCCGCCGCCGGCGCGCTCGACGAGCCGCAGCATGCCGCAGGCGGGTCACACAGGTCCAAGCCGGTCATCACGCCGCAGGTCGTCGCGCAGGTCATGGACGCCGCCACCGTGCGCTACGACAAGGACGGCGACGACCACTACGACGTCGTCTCCGCGTTCATCAAATCGATGCGAGGATCGGATCCGGACGCCACCCTGCACTATCTGGCGCGGATGATCCGCGCGGGGGAGGACCCGAGGTTCATCGCCCGGCGCATCATGATCGCCGCCGCCGAGGAGGTGGGCATGGCCGCGCCGCAGATCCTGCAGGTCACCGTCGCCGCCGCGCAGGCGGTGGCGATGATCGGCATGCCCGAGGCGAGGATCATCCTCTCGGAGGCCGCGCTTGCCGTGGCGACGGCGCCGAAGTCGAACGCGAGCTATCTGGCGATCGACGCGGCGCTCGCGGACGTCGATGCCGGCCGCATCGGGCAGGTGCCGCTGCATCTGCGCAACGCGCCGACGAAGCTGATGGAGAGCTGGGGCAATCACCGCGGCTACCAGTACGCGCACGACGCCCCCGGCGCCGTCGCCGCGCAGCAGTACATGCCTGACGAACTGGTGGGACGCGAGTACTATCATCCCAATGACAGAGGCTACGAGCACGAGCTCGGGCCGCGTCTCGAGGCCATCCGCTCGATCCTGCACAGGGCGGGCGCACCGGGCGCGTCGCCGATGCGCGATGGCACGGCCGATCATCGATAGTCGTCACGACTGCGACATCGCCGGCGATCGACAGACATTGTCGGCGATCAGCAACAGCAACACAGACAGAGGCGTTTCTGCGTTCCCCGTCGCGGGGTGCGCAGAAACGGGAAGGAGCATGCCCGTTTTGAGCGTGAAACAGACGAAACTCACCGACACCGCCGAGCGCGAAGGGAACCCGAACGTCGCCACCACCGCAGCGCAAGAGGCCGTCCGCACCACCCCGAACGCGGCCGACGAACGTATCCCGCGCCGCCTCATCGGCTCGATCGTGGCGGTGGGTTCGCTCGCGTTCATCGGCATCCTCACCGAAACGGTCATGACGGTGCTGTTCCCGCAGCTCATGGAGGAATTCGGCGTCGACATGGCGACCGTGCAGTGGATCACGACGATCTACCTGCTGTCGGTCGGCGTCACGATGCCGCTGTCCTCGTACCTCAACCGCCGTTTCACGATGCGTTCGACCTTCGTGGCCGCCGTCGTCCTCGCCGTCGTCGGCTCGGCGATCATGATCTTCACGTCTAATTTCGCCGTCATCCTGCTCGCGCGCGTCATCCAGGGCGTCGGATCGGGCGTCGCGACGCCGCTGATGATGAACATCATCCTGCAGCAGTCGCCACGCGCGAAGGTCGGCAGACTCATGGGCGTCGGCTCCCTCGTCATCACCGTCGCGCCGGCGATCGGCCCGACGGTCGGCGGCGCCGTGACGAGCGTGCTGCCGTGGCGCAGCATCTTCGTCTTCGTCATCCCCGTCGTGCTGCTCGTCTCGCTGCCGATCGGCCTGATCTGCATCCGCCAGCGCAGGCCGCTCGAGGAAGTCAAACTCAACCCGTTGCAGTTCCTCGCGATCGTCGTCGGACTGGCGTCGCTCATCCTCGCGATCAATCAGGCGGGCGTCGCCGTCAGCGACGCCGTGTCCGGCAGGCGCGTCGTCTCCACCATCATCGTCGCGTCGGTCGCGCTCGTCGTCGGCGTCGCGTCCCTCGTGTTCTTCGTGTGGTCGACGCGGCGCTCGTATTCGCCGCTCATCCGTCTGGGGTGGATGCGCGACCGCGTCGTCCTGTTCCATCTGGCCGCCTACCTGCTCATGCCCATGGTCGGCATCGGCTTCGGCTACGTCATCACGAACCTCGCGCAGCTCTCGCTCGGCACGACGGCGCTCGTCGCCGGCCTGCTCGTGCTGCCGGGCGCGCTCATCGGCGCGTTCTTCGCGCCGGTCGGCGGCATGTTCTACGACCGCTACGGCGCGACGCGGCCGATCCTGTGCGCGTTCGCCGCATGCATCGTGGCGCTCGCGCTCATGCTCGCATGCTCGATGCATATGACGCCAGCGCTGCTCGCCGGACTGTATTTCGTGTTCGGCGTGGGCTACGCGCTCGGCTATTCGAACATCCTAACCTCGGCGTTGCACGACGTCGCGCCCGAATTCTCCCCCGACGGCAACGCCGTGTTCAACACGTCGCTGCAGTTCGGCGGCGCCGCCGGCACGACGCTCTTCTCGACGGTGTTCGCGATTGCGCAGGCGGGGGAGGGTGTTCAGGGCACGCCGCGCTTCGCCCATGCGACTGCGGTCGGCGGCATGTGGACCTTCGCGCTCATGCTGCTTATCGTCGTGGCCTCGTGGTGCATGCTGTTCGCCGCCTTCCGCCGCCGCTCGCAGCGCATGCTCCGCCGCTGACCGTCGGCGTCTGCAGCTACACATATGCGAAGGCGCGCGGGCCCATCTGGACCCGCGCGCCTTCGCATATGGCGTCGACGACAAGCGGATGTCGCCTGCGCGCTTACTTCTTGCGCGGCACGTAGATGACCGTGTCGATGAGCTTGCGGTAGTGGTCGATGATCTGCTTGCGGCGCGTCTTGAGGCTCGCCGTGATCATGCCGTTGTCCTGCGTGAACTCGTCGGGCAGAATCTCGAACTTGCGGATCGATTCGGCGCGCGAGACGCCTTCATTCGCCTTGTTGACGATGCGTTCGACCTCGGCGTAGACGATCGGGTTCTTCGACAGCTCCTCGAGGGAGGCGGCCGGCGCGGCGCCCTGCGACGTGAGCCATGCGTTCGCGTCGTCGAGGTCGAGCGTGATAAGTGCGGCGATGAACGGCTTGCGGTCGCCGATGACGAGGCACTGCGCGACGACCGGCGACGTCATGACCGTCGTCTCGAGCTGGCCGGGGGAGACGTTCTTGCCGCCGGCGGTGATGATGAGGTCCTTCTTGCGTCCGGTGAGCGTGATGAAGCCGTCCTCGTCGACGTCGCCGAGATCGCCGGTGTGCAGCCATCCGTCGGTGATCTGCTGCGCGGTGACCTCCGGTTGGTTGTGGTAGCCCATGCACACGCTCGCGCCGCGGAAGCACAGCTCGCCGTCCTCGGCGATGCCGACCGTCGTTCCGCACAGCGGCTGGCCGATCGTGCCGATGTGGTTGTTCTCCGGCAGGCTCACGCTCACCGGTCCGCAGGTCTCGGTCATGCCGTAGCCCTCGAGCAGCGGCATGCCGATGCCGTTGTAGAAGTGCGCGAGGTCGGGATCCATCGGCGCGCCGCCGGTGATCGCGAAGTCGGCATTCGGGCCGAAGACGGTGCGGATCTTCCTGTAGACGACACGATCGTAGAACGCGTGCCTCATCCTGACCGACAGCGGCATCTTCTCGCCCGACTGCTCGTAGGACGACCAGTTCTGCGCCGCCTTGACGCCGCGCAGGAACATGCGTCCGGCGAAGCCGCTGCCGGCGCGCTGCGAGGCGGCGTTGTACACCTTCTCGAACACACGTGGCACGGCGAGCAGCAGCGTCGGGCCGAAGGATTCGAAGTCCTTGATGATCGTCTTCATGTTGCTGCTCAGGCCGAGCGTGAGCGTGCCGGCGAAGGCGACGATCGTCATGAATCGCGCGAAGACGTGCGACATCGGCAGGAACAGCAGCAGACGGCGGTCGGGGATGTCGATCGCGCGCGGCATGTACTGCAGCGCATGCATGCATTCGGCGGCCATGCTGCGGTGGCTGATCTCAATGCCCTTGGGCGTGCCGGTCGATCCGGAGGTGTAGATGATCGTCGCGAGCGTCTCGCCATGCGCAGCCTTACGCCGCTTCTCGAATTCGTCGTCGCCGACATGCGCGCCGAAGGCGATGATTGCGTCGACGGCGTCAGATTCGATGATGTAGGTCGCGCGCAGCGATGCGACGTCGGCGTTGATGGACTCGACCTTGTCGCGCTGGCCGTCGTCCTCGGCGAACGCGAGCACGACCGACGCGTCGTTGAAGACGGTGCGGATCTGCGCGGGGGAGTTCGTCTCGTAGACGGGGACTGTCACGCAGCCGATCGCCATGATCGCCAGGTCGAGCGCGACCCATTCCCAGCGGGTGTGCGCGATGATCGCGATTGATTCGCCCGGGCGCGCGCCCCATCCGATGAGTCCCTTCGCGATCTGGATGACCTTGTCGCGGAACTCGGCGGCCGAGAACGTCTGCCAAGCGCCGGCGTCGTCCTTATAGCACACCATCGAGCCGTCCGCGTCGCGCTCGGCGCGACGGGCGAGGAAATCGAACAGGTTGATGTCCGGATCGATCGGTTCGTGCAGCGGGGTCGTATATTCCTTGACGATCGTCGTCGCGTTCGTGACTTCGTCGTCGGCGCGTCCGACGCGCTTGATGTTGTCTTCGCTCATAGATATACGATTACTCGGTCGCTGATACAAAAACCATGCGCGATGCGCCCTGCCGTAGCCGTCGCACGACCGTGCTTCCTACGGTTACGTAAGCGTCTGCAGCATGCCTGCGGACGCCGTCGCGAGCGTGTCGCGATCAACGTGTGCAGTTCGCTATCAGAGAACAGAATGCTATACTAAACCCATCACAGATGGCAAAAGATGACTATTGAGCTCCCTGTTCTGCTGGAGGCTGATAATCATTTTCTCAAAAGGCGGGTCACAGGGATAATGCCCCTACGGTCGTCGGCCGGTGAAGGAGGTAGGCTTGGTCAGGAGACAGTGCGTATGTGGAGCGCCGCTGCACGGACTCGACACGCAAGGTCCGCAGATGTTCGGGTTCATCCCATCGTCGTCGCTCGCCCACTACAACTACGACTGCGAGTTCGACACCGGTGTCACGCTGCCCGGCGGCCGCGTCTTCGAACAGTGCATGCAATGCGGCGCGATGACGCTGTGCGAATACCCGACGCTCGACGGCTCGCTGCGCGGCGACGACCCGCTCATCACCTACGGACCCGGCACCGTCTACGAACAGTGCGACATCGCGTCGGTGCCCGTGACCTACCGGTCGTTCCGCGCGCTCATGTCCTCTGGCGTCACCGGCGGCGTCATGTACTCGCAGGCGTTCCGCACCAACCTCGCCGAGCTGTTCCACACCGACGAGCGGCACATGCCCAGCTGGAAGGTCGCCAAGGACGCGATGATGGACGTCGCCAACAACGCGCTCGACGAATGGTGGTACGCGTCGATCGGACGCAACTTCATCGTGCTGTACGAGGACTCCAAGGTGCTGCAGATCGTCAGTGCCTGGCACCGCATCCCCGGCACAGCGATCAAGAACTCCGACATCGTGCGCATCAACGAACTCAACGCCGACCCCCGGCGCCATGACGCGCACGACACAATCGAAATGGCCGCCGAACGCGAACTTGAGATCCCCGACGAACGCCGCGCCACGCTGCGCATCGGCAACCAGTCGCGTCTGCGTCTCATTGAATCGGGCATTATCATCGGCCGCGGCATGCGCGAACTCGCGTCATGGTCGAGCCCGGAGGCGCTCGCGGCGGGCGCACGGCTGTTCGATGAGGACGCCGTCGTCGACCTCGTCGACACGTCCTTCGGCATACGGCATGCCGTCGTGCGCGACGGAGGACACGAGGAACGGGTGGATCTGCTCATGCGGCACGACGTCGTCGCGAAGGTCGTCTGCACCTGCGATGTCGCGCGCTCGCGTCACGTGTGCGCGCACATCGTCGCGATGGTGCTCGAGATCGCGCGCCGCTACCGCTTCCGCATCACGCTGCCGAGCCCGACGGAGCTCAAGGGCAGTGCAATGACGCGCACGGCGGACGCGGCGGACATCGACCGCGCCAGGTTCGGCCACTACGCGGATGTGATCGACGTGATACGCGAGGACGAGCCCGACGGGCCACGTTACGACTGGCTCACCTCGTACATCGAACCCTTCGAGACTCCGTCGGAGCCGCTCTACCACGTCGAGTTCCTCACCGAGGGGCCGCTCGCGATGCACAACGTCGGATACTGCGTCTACAACGAGGTCGTCCTGAGCTTCATCGACATCGTCATCAACCAGGGTGACCACGACTACGTGCGCACACTGCGCCGGTACGGGCTCGACAAGGACGTGTCAATCCCGATCCTCAACGTCTCCACACTCGACGCCGAACTCATCGACGCGCTCGTCACGATGATCGTCTACCGCGAGCGCCGCAACGAGGGATACCTCGCCGAATGCCTCGAAAGCGGCGTCCTCATCCGTCTGCTCAGGCGTCTGCGGGACATCGACGGCGCCTGCGGACGTCTCGTGTGACGTCGACGGCGACAACAGCGTGCACGCGGGTGCTGACGGACAATGTCGCGCACGCCGGAAGGTGAATCACGGCGTGGCGGCGCGTGCGGCGCGTAGCATGTGAGGTATGAACGAAGCAATCACGTATAGGACGCTGCGCCGCGAGGATTACCCGGCGATCACGCAGATGCTGTGCGACGCATGGCACACCGATCCGACGATGGATCACGCACTCGAGATGAAGCTCGCCGAAATCGATCTGGAGCACTGCCTCGGCCGCGCGACGGCCGCACAGGTGGCCGTCAGCGACGGGCAGATCGTCGGCGTCGTGCTCGGCAGGATCGATTCGCATGAGACCCGCAACGGACTCAACGACCACCATGTGCACAACATGCGGCTGCTCGCGTCGCTGCTCACGTCGGCGCGCGGACGCAAGGCGCTGCGCGACATGAAACGCTACGAGGACACGAATCTGAGGATGATCGCCGAGGCGAAGAAGGACGGCCACGCCTATCAGGGCGAGCTCGTGTTGCTGCTTGTGCGCCCGGACATGCGCGGCAAGGGCGTCGGCGCCCATCTGTTTAAATGGATGACCGACCGTTTCCATCAGGCAGGCGTTGAACGCTACTTCCTGTTCACCGACAGCGCATGCGACTACTCGTTCTACGACAAGGCGGGACTCACGCGGCGCGCGGAGTCGATCGTGCTCGACAACGAGCCGCATACGCCGAAGGAGGACGCCGAAGTGCACGCCGAAGACGACGCGCTCGACGACCATTTGCACGCCTTCGTCTACGACAACGAGACGTCGCCGGCGAACGAGGGCGTCAACCCGCTCGGACGCGACTGAACGATGGCGGATACGCGCAATCAGGACGCCGGCGGCGGCTACCGGCTGCCGGAAGGCTACGAACGATGCTCGAAACTCGACCCCGTGCGCGACGCGCCGGACGCGTTCGGACGCGTGCGCGCGCTCGTCGCAATCCTGCACGGTCCCGACGGCTGTCCGTGGGACGGTGCGCAGACGAACGAGTCGCTGCTCAAGCCGCTGCTCGAGGAGACCTACGAGTACGTCGACGCCGTCGAAACCGATGATCGCGACAACATGCGCGAGGAACTCGGCGACGTGCTGCTGCAGTCGGTGTTCCAGGCACAGGTGTGCTCCGAGGATCCGGACGACCCCTTCGACCTCGACGAGGTGTGCGACAGGCTCGTCGACAAGCTGATCACACGTCATCCGCAGGTGTTTGCGCCCGACGACGAGACGGCGCAGCCGCTCGACGCCGACGGCACGCTTGCGCTGTGGGAGCGGATGAAACAACGCGAGAAGCGGCGCGCATCGGTGCTCGACGGCATCTCGAAGGCGCAGGGAGCGCTGCCACGCGCCGCGAAGGTCGTCTCGCGGATCGGCAAGTCGGAGCGAGCGGACGCGTTGGACGCCGCCTTCGACGCGCCGAGCGCGCTTACGGACGACTACGCCGACCGGATCCTGCGGATTGTGCGCGAGGCACGGCGTGACGGCGTCGATATCGAACGCGATCTGCGCGTGCGACTGCGCGAAGTGGAGACGGCGGTCGCGGCCATCGAGGATGACGGCGGATATCAGGGAATGGAAGGAGACGACGATGGAGATCAGTAAGCGCGACTTCGACGCCGCCGTGCGCGAGGCGATCGCGGGGCTGCCGCAGAAATTCAAGGATGCACTGCAGAACATCGCGATCACGACGGCCGACGAACCGTCGAAGGAACAGCTCGCGTCGGCCCACGTCGAACACGGCGAACTGCTCGGCCTCTATCAGGGCACGCCGATCACGAAACGCGGGTTCAGCTTCGCTGGCGAACTGCCGGACGTCATCACGATCTTCCGCGGCCCGCACGAGCGCGTCTGCCACACGCACAAGGAACTCATCACGCAGATCCAGAAGACGGTGCTGCACGAGATCGGGCACTACTTCGGATTCGACGACGCGTACCTGCATTCGCACGGCTATTGATCGGCGGTCGACGGTCGGCGCGGGTGAGTGACGCGCGGGGAAGGTCGGACGGGGGAAAAGGTCAGGGGCGGACCGCTTCTCGATGACGGGATGCGGGCCGCCCCTGCGCTGTTGGATGTGGTTGGGCTGTCTCAGATGATCTGTGAGCCGAAGGGCCACAGCGCCAGCTTGGCCATCTTGAAGCTCTGGATGCCGAAGGGCACGCCGATGATCGTGATGCAGTTGACCAGGCCGGCGACGCAGTAGCCGATCGCCATCCACAGACCGACGAGCACGACCCAGATGATGTTGAGCAGCAGCGATCCGGCACCGCCGCCGTAGACGACATGCGTGCCGAAGGGCGTCAGCGTCAGCTTCGCCATCTTGAACGCCTGGACCCCGAGTGGAATGCCGACGATCGTGATGCACAGCACAAGAGCGACAACGAGCCACGCGAACGCGATCTCCAGACCGCCAAGGATGAGCCACAGAATATTGCCGATCAATCTCATACCAGTAGTATACGAAATCCCCCGCATGCCAGCGGCAAATCGTCTACGGACGGTCGGCGTTCCTACGGGTAGTCGTCGCCGTTACGGGCAGCTGTTCTCTTACGGGTAGTCATCTACGGGCAGCTGCTCTTCTCTGACGGGCAGCCGTCGTTCTTACGGGCGGCGGATTTCTTACGGGTAGTCGTCGTTGCTGGCAGTCATCACTGTTATGGGTAGCTGCTGTCGTTACGGGTAGCTATCGCCGTTGCGGGTAGTTGTTCTCTTACGGGTAGCTGTTCTCTTATGGGTAGTCGTTGCGCCAGCACATGATCGTTCGCTTACGGGGTGCCATCACTGCTGCGGGCGATCATCGTTCTTACGGGTGGTCGCTCTCTTATGGGTGGTCGTCGTGCGGGCGGAGGCAAGGCTGCCCGTAAGAAGAAGCCGCCGCCCGTACGCGATCGGCAGGCCGCTACCCCGTAAGCCATGCGACTGTCCGCAAGAGAACGACCACCCGTAACAACGCCGGCCACCCGTAACGAAGAAATGACTGCAACCCGTACAGAGTGAGGCTACCCGTAAGAACGACGACCACCCGTAATCTCAACGGCTGCCCGTATGCGCGGGGTCGTCGGGGAATGCTGACATACTGGGGGCGCGCGTCATGCGCGACACACACGCAGGGGAACCCCGAAGCGATTACGCGATCCGCGTGAGTACGTCAGGGGTTGAGAAGACTTCGGTCTGACCCTTTGAACCTGTTGGTTGACACCATCGTAGGGAGACGATTATGACTACAGCCGAATCCGGCAACGCATCCGCCATCACGCTGACGAATCTGCCGCCGTTTGCACAGCGGATGCGCGACGCGGCGAATCTGGTATGGGAGGAAGGCTACAGGCAACCGTTCATTCGCGAACTCGGCGCGGGCACGTTGCCGACACGCAAGTTCGCGTTCTATCTCAAGCAGGACGAGCTGTATCTCAACGATTACGCGAAGGTGCATGCGCTCGCGCTCACGAAGACCGACGATGCGGAGATCATGAAGTTCATGGTCGACGTGCAGCGCGCGATCTTCGATGTCGAGAAATCGTTGCACAGCGACTATCTGGCGTCGTACGGCATTACGCCCGAGGAGATGGCGCACGCGAAACAGTCGGCGTTCGCACGCGCGTACACGACGCACATGCTGTCGGTCGCGTACGGCGGCGACCTGCTCGACGTGCTCGTCGCCGTGCTGCCGTGCGCCTGGGTGTACGCCGACTACGGGCAGCGGCTCGCGGCCGAATTCGCCGACACGCTCGACGACAACCCGTACAAGAGTTGGATCGACACCTACAAGACCGACGAGTTCTGGCAGTCGTCGGCGTGGCTGCTCGCGCACATCGAACGACTCGTCGCGCACGCCGACGAAGAGAAACGCGAGCGGCTCGTCGAACTGTTCATCCACGGCGTCGAGAACGAATACATGTTCTGGGCGAGCGCATACGACGAACAGATGAGCTGGAAGCCGCAATGGGCGGCGATCGACGCGCAGTGAATCGACGGGATGTGCCGCCCATAAGGGATTGCGATGTGCCGCCCGTAAGAATCACAGAGTGCTGCCCGTAAGCAGTGCTGCCCGTAAGGGATTGCGATGTGCTGCCCGTAAGCAGTGCTGCCCGTAAGCGATTATGGCGTGCCACCCGTAGGTTGGCCGCGGGCGTGCGATGAAAACGATGTGGGGATGGATTCCGCCAACAGCTGCGGAATCCATCCCCACATCATTCTTCGTTTGCGTCGTCGTTCAATCGACGGTGACTCACTCGCGCAGTCTCACATGCGCACAATCTTGTTCGCGCGCAGTCTCACTCGCGCACGAGGCGGATGTGCTCGACGTCGTCGCGCTTCGAGACGCGGAACAGGATGAAACGGTTGCCGATGACCTGCACGACGTCGGCGCCGAGTGCGTCGGCGAGACGTTCGGCGGCCTCGCGCGCATCCATGCCGGAGCCGTCCTGGACCTGTCCCTTGATCAGTTCGCGCTTCTCAATCGTCTCGTCCGCCTGCCTGATCGCGGATTCGCTCAGGTCATTCTTGCCGATGTACACGAGCGGCTTGAGCTGGTTCGCCATCGCGCGCAGCTGCTTCGTCTGCTTCTTCGTCAATGCCATGGGTGTCGTCTTCCTTCTTGTGACGTGATTCATCGATTCATCAAGTGCGTAACCGCACCATCATATCCGACGCACCCGATCGACGCACCAGCGAAGACGACGCCGGCGCGTGGCGTCAGAAGTCGAAGTCGTTCGGGTCGGCGCCGTTGCGCTTGCCGGTGTCCATCGCGCTGATCTTGCGCATGTCCTCGTCGTCGAGTTCGAAATCGAAGACGTTGATGTTCTGCTGGATGCGCGTGCTGTGCACCGACTTCGGCAGCGCGATGACGTCACGCTGCAGATGCCAACGGATGACGACCTGCGCCGACGACTTGCCGTACTTTTCACCGATTTCGATGAGTCGTTCGTCCTTGAGCAGATCGCTGCCGGTGCCTCCGAGTGGGCTCCACGCTTCGACGGCGATGCCCAGCTTGCGGCAGTAGTCGACCATGTCCTGATTCGGGAAGGTCGGCGACGATTCGATCTGGTTGACCGCCGGCTTGACGTCGGTGTTCGCCAGCAGCTCATCGAGGTGGTTCTTCGCGAAGTTGCTTACGCCGATGGCGCGTGCGCGGCCGCTGCGGTAGATCTCCTGCATCGCGTCCCACGCGTCCTGCCAGCCTTCCGCCGGCCAATGGATGAGGTAGAGGTCGACGTAGTCGGTGCCGAGACGGTTGAGGCTCTCCTGGAACGCGTCCATCGTGCGGTGCTTGCGGATGTCTTCGTTCCACAGCTTCGTCGTGATGAACACGTCCTCGCGTGGCACGCCGCTCGTGGCGACGGCCTCGCCGACCGACTCCTCGTTGCCGTAGATGCTCGCCGTGTCGATGTGACGGTAGCCGCATTCGAGTGCCGCGTGCACGGCGTCGACGGTCGTCGGGCCGTCGGGCGTCCGGAAGACGCCGAGACCGACCTGTGGGATGAGCACGTCGTTGTTGAGTATGACGTCATGTGCTGTGGGCTTCACGATTCCTCGATTCCTCGTTCGCTGTGACATCCCTCCGATCCGTCTGCGCGCCGCGTGCGCTGTGTGCGCTGTGTGCGCGTTGTGCGCGTTGTGCGCGTTGTGCACCGCGGAATGACGGCGCCGAGATCGAAAGGACTTGTTCCTGTGCGTCCCATCGTAGAAGGGGAGCGCCTGACGCGCGCCGTAATCAGCGATGCGAGGAACGCGCGCTCGCCGCACCCTGTTGCGCAACGTCTCGCTTACGGGAGTGTGTGCTTACGGGAGTGTGTGCTTACGGGTAGCACATGCTTACGGGAAGTGTGTTGTGCTTACGGGGAGCACGTGTCTACAGATGGCACAACGCTCTACGGGAGGGTCTCGCTTACGGGCAGCGTTGGTACAGAGGATGTCTCTCGTACGGGTAGTGCATCGTTCACGGGAAGGTCTCGCTTACGGGCGGCGCATTGCTTACGGGACGTGCGCGCTTACGGGCAGCGATGTCACGGCGTGCGACGCGACATCAGCGGATTGACGATCGTCGGACGCGAAAAAAGATGTGCGGCTGTCCGTGGTTGCCGGACGGCCGCACATATACGACTCGCGAAGGGAATTCGTACACGGCTTGTTCCTTGTGGGAACCGTGGGCGATGATTTCCGCTCCGTTGACGTTGATTCGTCTCTGTTTCGCGAACAGATGAAGATTGTGTCATCACTTGTTCGCTTGTCGCTGAAAGACATCATGGCATATTGTGACCTGCCTCACGCGTTTTGTTCACATATTGAACACATGTGCCAGAATGACCAGCGCGATGACGATTGCAACGCCGCCGCAGAACAGCCAGTCGCGCGTACGCATCGTCAGCGGATGCCACTGTGTGCGTCGTACGCCTTCCTGATAGCAGCGGGCATCCAGTGCGAGTGCGAGGTTGTCGGCGTGTCGTATCGCGCCGGCGAACACGGGGATGACTATTGCGCACATCGCATGCATCCGTTTGATTATGCCGCCTGATTCGATCGAGCCGCCGCGCGCAGCCTGCGCGTCGCGAATCGAGACGGTTTCGTGCACAAGCGTGGGGAGGAACCGCAGCGCGAGCGAGAGCACCAGACAGATCTCCTGCACGTGGATCCATCGGCGCAGCGGATGCAGCAGTCGTTCGAAGGCGTTCGACATCGCCGTCGGCGTGGTCGTGAGCAACATGACGGCACCGAGGATGATGACAAACGCGAAACGCAAAATATAAAGGAGCGCGACGTATACGCCTCCCGTGGTGATCGTCCATCCGCCGATGTGCAGTAGCGGCGTGCCGTCGCGGACGACGGCGAGGTTGAGCAGGCCGCTCACGGCGAACAGCATCAGGAAGACGCGCACCGACGCAAGCAGACGATGCAGACCGACACGGCTCGCGAGCGTGATCGCGGTGGTCGCGACGAATCCGACGGCGAGCTGCGGCCACGTCGACATCGCGAAAGCCGTGAACATGAGCGCAAGGACGCCGAGCATCTTCGCGCGCGGGTCGAGGGAGGATATCCAGGAATAGTCGGGGTCACTCATGGAAATCGTTTCCGGCGGCGTGTCTCGCGATGATCGATCGCGGGCGTGCGCGGTGTCGGCGGCGTGCGCGGTGTCGCTACCGGTAGCGACGTGCGGGTGCGCGGTATGGGTGGTGGCGATGTTAACGGTGGTGCTGCCGCTAGGGCTCGTGCTGCCGTTAGTGGTGGCAGCGTCGTTAGTGGTGGCAGCGTTGCTATTGGTAGTGTGACCGCTACCGGTAGCGTCGCTGCTGCCGATAATGTTGCCGGCGGTGTTATCGGCAGAGCTGCCGCTACCGGTAGTGACGTCGTTATCGGCAGTGCTACCGGTGGCAGTTTCACTACCGGTAGCGTTATCGGCAGTGCTGCCGGTAGCGGTGGCGGAGACGTCGCCGGCGCCTTCGGAAACGGGGACGCGCGCGTCGTTTTTCGCGATGTTCGTCGTGCCGCCCGTAGCATCGGAGGTGTCGGCGCGCGCTGTCGCGATGTTCGACGGCGGGAAATCGACGATGGCGTCCGCGAGCGCATGCGCCATCGCGAGATCGTGCGTAATCATGATGATCGTGACGCCGCGCATGCGCAGATTGCGGATGATGTCGCGGATGCGTGCGCGCGCCGTGTCGTCGAGCGACGCGGTGGGTTCGTCCATGACGAGCACTTTCGGGTGGCATGCGAGCACGCCGGCGATCGCGACGAGCCGCTGCTGGCCGCCCGAAAGCGTGAAGGGGTCGCGCGCCGACAGATGTTCGGCGCCGACAAGCCGCAGCGCCTCGTCCACCCTCTCCTGCACGTCGGCGTCGGAAAGCCCCTGGTTGTGTGGACCGTACGCCACATCCTGCGCGACCGTCTTCGCGAACAGCTGACGTTCGGGATGCTGCATGATGAAACCGAGCCCGCGACGCAGCGCCGCGCGTTCCTTGCGATTCGCGTGGACGAGTTCGATGTCGGCGACGCGAATCGATCCTGCCTCGGGTTTCAGCAGGGCGCACAACAGTTTCGCGAAGGTCGTCTTGCCCGAGCCGTTCCTGCCGACGACCGCGAGCGTCGAGCCGGACGTCACCCGTAGCGAGAAGTCGTCGAGTACCGCGTTGGCGCAGCCGGGGTAGCGGAAGGTCACATGGTCGAAGATGACCGCCGGCGTCGATGTTACGGGCGGCACCCCATGACGATGCGTGGAGGGTGCATCCGGTAAGGAATCAGAGTCGGAAGAGGATGCAGCCGACGCCGAACGTGCACCCGATAAGAGATCGGCGGGAGAGGACGCTGCCGGCAGCGAGTTGGATGGCGCTGCCGATAGGGAATCGGACGTTGCTACCGGTAGTGACATCGGGGTCGGGGAGGACGAGGGGGAAACTACGGGCAGTGGATGGGCGGATTCGGTTACCGGATGCAGACGGCCGTGTTCCAGACGTAGCGTGCGCGTCGCGTGCACGAGCTCGGTGGCGTCGTGGGTCACGATGATGATCGCGGTGCCGCGCGCCTGGATATCGTCGAGCGCGGCGAGCACGTCGGCGCGCGCCTCGGAATCGAGCATCGCCGTCGGTTCATCGAGGATGAGCAGTCGCGAACGCATCGCGAGCATCCCGGCGATCGCGACGCGCTGCTGCTGACCGCCCGAAAGATCCACCGGGTTCGCCTCGGCGAACGTGGTCATGCCGACCGTCGCGAGCGCGTCATGCACACGTTCGCCGATCTGCTCGCGCGGCGTCGCGAGATTCTCTGGACCGAACGCGACGTCTTCGCTTACGACGGTCGTGACGATCTGATCTTCCGGATTCTGAAAGACGATGCCGATGTCGCGGCGCGCGCGGCGGTACGCGTCCGCGTGCGCGCCGCCGTCATCGTCGAAGACGGATTCGCCGGCGAGTTTCACGGTGCCGCCGTCGGGGGCGGCGAGTCCTGCGGTGAGCAGCGACAGCGTCGACTTGCCCGAGCCGTTCGATCCGACGAGGGCGACGCGTTCGCCTTCGCGCACCTGAAGATCGACGCCGTTGAGCGTCCAGGTCGCGCCGCTGTCGTAGCTGAACCGCACGTCGCGCATGTCGACGACGGTGCGAGGGGCGGCCGTCACCGCTGACCCCGGTTGAGCAGCGTGGAGATCGGCTTGTAGATCAGGAACGTGATGACGCCGTTGAGCGCGAACTTGATGAGGTTGAACGGCAGCAGCACCGGAACGATGAGCTTCGCGACGTCGGCCATCGACATGTACGCGTACATCGGCGTGATGACAAGATTCGCGCCGATTGCGACTGCGAGCGCGATCAGTGCGCCGACGAGGATGCCGACGAGCGCCGACGCGCGCGTGCGACGGCGACGGTAGATGAGGGCGGCGGGCACCGAAAGGGCGAGGGCGACGAGCACCGCCATCAGAGTGCCCCACGGATTCGTGAAGAGGTGGGGGAGGAAACCGAGAACGCTCACGATCGCGGCCGCCGATGGGCCGAAGGCGAAACCGGCGACGAGGCAGACGACGCCGGAGGGGTCGTATTTGAGCCATGGAGCCGCGGGCATGAGCGGGAATTCGAGGAAGCTGACGGCCATCGCAAGCGCGACGAACAGCGCGTACATCGCGATGCGGCGTGTGGACCAGCGTCCTGCGTCGCCGACGCCGGTCGAATGCGCGTCGTCGGGACGATGATCGCGCAACGCGCGCGTGGAATGCGTGGAGAACGCGGTGGTGCTGCCGGTAGCGGTGACGTTGGCGTTGGCAGAGGTGTCACTACCGGTGGCAGATACATCGCTTACTGTGCTACCGGTAGCAGATGCCTTATCGGTAGTCGCAGCGCTACCGGTAACAGACGTGTTATCGGCAGCGGCGTCGGAGGTGCTGCCGATAGGAGTGATGTTGGCGTCGGCGGTATCGGCAGAGATGGCACTACCGGTAGCAGATGCCTTATCGGTAGTGGCAGCGTTACCGGTAGCGGTCGCAGTGCTGCCCGTAGCGGATGCGCTACCGGTAGCAGTGGGGGACGTTGGATTCGTGGCGCCGTCGGTTGCTGGGTGTTCACCGTCGGTCGGCTGGTTGGATGCGGGCATGAGGGCATCGTTGATCGTGCTCATCGCAGAGCTCCGTTTCTTCCATCCGGACTGTCACCGTTGGCTTCGGAATCCGACCGAATCCACCGCTTTCGCGGGTTGCGGGCTTCGCCGTGGGCGCATCGGATGCGCGGCGCTACCGCCAGTAAGGAATTGCACCTTCCCTGAAACTACGTTCTCTATCTGTATACGCAGGTCGGGATAAACGGACGTCGTCGGCGGTGACGGATGCGTCTGAAAACGGCGTCGGACGGGACGTCATCGGGAAAACGATGGTCAGGGAAACCCTTGTGCGATGCGGGAGCGCGAGGAAACGCAACATGGCAATCGTTATCAGAAAACACCGTTTCATAATGTGGATAGTTTGCAAAACACGAATGTTTACTGGTTGAACTAATATATCATGTAGTAAGGCCGTCATCCACGGACGCATGACGCATCCGCGGACGGGCCCGAGATGGTGAATCACTGGGTGACACCCCTGGAAACGGTAAGGAAGGTTGACGATGATTGAGACCGCACAGGCGTTCGGCGTGGACATTGGAGGATCGGGCATCAAGGCTGCGCCGGTCAATCTGGAGAAGGGCGAATTCGCGGAGCCGCGTCTGAAGATTCTCACTCCGGAACATTCGACCCCGAAGGCGGTCGGCGACATCGTCCGCCAGCAGCTCGAGCACTTCGAGGTGCCCGAGGATGTTCCGGTCGGCATCGCGTTCCCGGCGCCGGTCAAGCCTGGACAGAAGCTCGACTACATGGCCAATCTCGACCAGTCGTGGATCGGCGTCGACGTCACCGAGGTCTTCTCGGAGGCCTGCGGCCGTCCGGTGACCGTCGTCAACGACGCGGACGCCGCCGGCGTCGCCGAGCAGCGCTTCGGCGCGGCGGCCGGCCAGGAGGGTCTCGTCATCGCGACGACGCTCGGCACCGGCATCGGCACCGCGCTCATCTACGACGGCGTGCTCATCCCGAACACCGAGCTCGGCCACATCCAGTTGCCGAAGGGCAAGGGTGACGCCGAGAAGTACGCGGCTTCCTCGGTGCGCGAAAAGCTCGACATGGGTTACAAGAAGTGGGCGAAGCGCCTGACGAAGTACTACAGCCTGATGGAGCTGTACTTCAGCCCGCAGCTGTTCGTTGTCGGTGGTGGCGTGAGCCGCGTCTCGGAGAAGTTCCTGCCGTATATCGATATCAAGACGCCGATCGTCGCCGCGAAGCTGCACAACGAGGCCGGCATCATCGGCGCCGCGTACTACGCGAGCACGAAGATGCAGAAGAACGCTGACTGATTCGGCATGCGCGTGAGGCGTCGCACACGACGCCGAACCGTCATGAGGGCGGTCGCCGGAGCGAACACTCCGACGGCCGCCCTTCGTCATGGGCGACCCGATATCAATGATGATGGTGGTTACGGGTGGTTGTCGCTTACGGGTAGTCGTCTCTTCGCGAGCGATCGTTAGTGCGATCGGTCGTCGTTGCTTACGGGCGGTCGTTGTTGTGAACGCCCGTTGGTACGGGACGTTGTTTTTTACAGGCAGTCATCGTTATGGGTAGTCGTTGTTGCAGAGACGTAGTGAGCGTGATCTCGTTGTTACGGGTAGTTGTTGCCTACGGGTAGTCGTTGCTTACGGGCAGTCGTTACGAGCAGTCGTCTCTTACGGGCAGTCATTACGGGTGGCAGTCGCTACGGGCGGCGGATGGCTGCTGCTTGCGTAAGGTCGTTGGAAATCGAACAAAGATACGAAGATGTGGAGGTGCGCGTAGATTGGAGACGTGCGTTTTTCCCAGAGAGTAGACATCGACGAGCCAAATCCGATCGCGAAGGCCGAAGCCGCGTTGAAGGCGCAGGGGATACGGCCGCTCGCGCTCAATGATTCGAATCCGACGAGGCATGGCCTGGCGCCGTCGTCGCTATCGGCGGTCTATGCCGCCGAGCCGCGCGGACAGCGCTACGCGCGTGAGGCGATCGCCGAGTACATCAACGCGACCGTCGAGCCTTACGTTCCGGATGCGGCTGACGCCTCCGACGAATCGGTCGCCGCGCACGTCGCTATGGGCGGCACCGTCGAGAGTGCCACCCGTACGCATGCGCATGCGGATGACCTTATATATAGAGGAGAGGGAATCGGGGGTGCTGCCCGTAGCGATGGCGCTGCCGATAACAATGCTGCTGCCGATAACGTGAGCGCGAATGCTGCTGCCGATAACGATATGCGGGTGAGTGCCGCCAGTAACGACGCTGCTGCCGATAACGGCACGGCGGAGGCTGATGATGTCTATCTGCTCAGTTCGACGTCGCAGGCGTATGCGTGGCTGATGAAACTGTTGTGCGACGCCGGCGACGCAGTGCTCGCGCCGAAGCCAGGGTATCCGCTCATCGAATCGATCGCCCGGCTCGAATGCGTCGAGGCGCGCTTCTACCAGCTGCGCTTCGACGGCTCGTGGTTCATCGACATCCCGCAGATCAAACGGATGCTCGCCGAGGATACCGAACGGCGCATCCGTGCGATTGTCGTCATCAACCCGAACAATCCGACCGGATCGTACATCAAGCCGGCCGAGCGTGAGGCGCTCGTCGCGTTGTGCATCCGGTACGGAATCGCGATCATCGCCGACGAGGTGTTCTTCGACTACCCGTTGGAGCCGTTCGACGGCAACCGTCGACTTTCCGGCGAGCCGCGCGTGCTCACGTTTGCGCTCGACGGTTTTTCGAAGACGTTGGCCGCGCCGCACGCGAAGGTGGGATGGATTCGCGTGTCCGGCCCCGCGGACGATGTGCGCGAGGCACGGCGGCGACTCGACATCATCGCCGATGATTTCCTGCCGATGAGCGAGATCGTCGCCAACCGCATACCGGCGATGCTGCGCGAGGCGCCGCAGCAACTCGACGCCGTCGGCGCGCGCATTCGTGCGAACCTGGCGACGTTGCACCGGATGCTCGACGAGGACGATCTCGGTGTTGTCGACGTGCTGCGCGCCGAGGGCGGCTGGAACGTGCTGCTGCGTTTTCCCGGCGTCATCGATGAGAACGATCTCGTTCTGTCGATGATCGACAACATGTGCACAAGCGGACAGCCGGGGTATTTCTTCGATATGACGTCGAACGGCTACCTTGCGATTTCGCTGCTGCCTGAAGCGCCGCAGTTCGCGTGCAACGTCGCGACCGTGCTCGACGCGGTGCGTCAGCGGCTCGACATCGACTGATATTTGCTGCGGATGAGCTGCGTGTAGAAATCGGTCGCGTGCTTCGGGTCGCCGTCGAACACGATGTGCGCCTCGTCCATGACGAGCACGCGCCGTATTTCATAGCGTTCGTCGGCGATGAGTTCGACGTCGTGCGTCGTGAACACGACCGGCTTGCCGTAGCGGAACAGCCGTTGCGCGACATGCGCCGAACTGATTTCGTCGAGGCCGCGCGTCGGTTCGTCGGCGACGAGCATCGCCGGCAGATGGCAGCAGGCGACGGCCATCGCGAGCAGATGCAGACGTTCGCCGTCGAGCGTGTCGAGATGCATATGGCGCACTTCGCTCAGATCGAAGGCGGCGAGCAGGTCGCCGATGCGGGCGGCGCGTTCGGCCGGCGGCACATGGTGGCGTTCGAGATAGCCGTCGAGCGCGTCCTCGAGTGATTTCGCACGTTGAAAATGGCTGCGCACATGCTCGAGGTCGACATAGCCGACCGCCGAGGCGATGACCGGACGGTCCGCACGCCGTGACAGGTCGCGCGGCTCGCCGTCGATGATGTAGTCGACGACGCCGGACGTCGGCGACTCCTGTGCGCCGATCATTCGGATGAGCGTCGATTTGCCGGCGCCATTGAGTCCGATGACGGCCACGTTGCCGCCGTCGTGCGCGATGCGCAGGTCGGTGGGTTCGCAGCCGACGGCGCCGTCCGAGTAGACGTAGCCGGCGCCGTGCATCGCGATGTCGACGGTCGTGGCCGGTGTCTGGTGGCGGCGGGAGTGGAACAACGAATCGAAAACGCTCATAGGGCCATTGTATCCATGCGCCTCCATGTGCCAGCATATCCGTCTGCCGGCGTTTACGGGCAGCACATTCGTGTACGGGTAGCGGATGGTCGTATCAGTAGCGAGTGATTGTACGGGTAGTGGACGTTCTTACAGGTAGCAGGTGGTCTTATGGGCAGTGGATGATCTTATGGGCAGCGAACGTCCTTACGGGTAGCGGCATGAAGCGCCACCGGTGACGAAGAAGTGCTGCCCGTAGGGCCTGCTACCGGTAGCAGGCGCTGTTTGTTACTGGCAGTGACGATGTCGCCCGTAACGCGGGTGCGTCGGTAACGCGAGTGCCGAACTGCGGCGGTGGTGCTGCCTGTAACAGTGATGCGACCCATAGCAATAGGTACTACTCGTAACGATAGATGCTGCCTATAGAGATGAGTGCTGCCGGTAACGACGAATGCTGCCCGTACCGGTAGCGCTACCGCTACCGGTGGCAGAGTGGTGCTGCCTGTAACAAGTGATGCTGCCTATAGCGCCGAGTGCTAACCGTAACAAGCGGTGCTACCCGTAACAAGTGGTGCTGCCCGTAACAAGGTGCTGCCCGTAACAGTGGGGGCTACCGGTAGCGGGGATTACAGGAGTACGGGCTTACAGGAGGGGGAACCAGGTGCGCACTTGGTGGAAGAGGGCTGGGTCGTTGGTAAGGAGCATGTCGTCGCGGCCGATGACGAAGCAGGATGCTACGGCGAGCAGGAGCGACGCACACACGACGATTGTGACGAGTGCGCGCGTCCACGGCCATCGACGCATCGTCAAGGCGACGACGGGCACGGCGGCCACCATGAACAGCCATCCGAAATCGGCGATGTAACGCCAACCGAGGCCTCCGACGAAGGCATCGAAGACGACGAGGGCAATCGCGAGCGCGAGCGCCGTGACGAGCGTCGGCCACCAGACGCCACATCGGCGACGCACCGCCGGCCACGGCAACGCGAACGCACACAGCGCAAGCGGCATCAGCGCGAACAGGCCGGCGACGCACGGCTCGGTGAACGACCAGCTCGGCAGCGGCGTCGGCGACAACGCGAGGAACGGGAACGTGCCGGTGAAACGCGGCGGCAGGAACAGATAATACAGGACCGTCAGCGGCATGTTGCCGGCGGGCGTGTGAAAACGCGTCATGTCGGTGACGGTGAGCTGGTAGGCGTTGCCGAAGTCGAAGGGAGACGTGAAGCGCAGCTGGTTGTAGACGAGGATCGGCGTCGCCGCGACGATCGCGGGCAGCAGCAGCGCGGCGGCGAGACGCGCGATGCGTCCGCGCGCTCGCGTTCGCACCGCGCGCCGCAGTTCGGGCAGGAACAGCGGCAGCGCGAACAGCGCCGTGAACGTGAAGGTCGGACGGCAGCCAATCGTCGCCGCGATGCACAGCGCGCCCCACGCGACATGTGGCATCGAAACGATCCGCAGCGTGCGTCCGCCGCTACCGCCGTTACCACCGTCGTCACGCACGCGTACGGCGCCGAGCCACAGCCACAGGCCGAGCATCGCGAGCAGCAGACCCGAGGAGAAGGGGATCGAGTAGAAGTTCGTGCGGAACCACAGATACGGCAGGTTCGCGCCGAGCATCGTCGCGACGCACAGCAGCATGACGGCGGCGAGCGACGTGCGTGGCGCGACGAGCGCGAGCAGGCGGATGACGAGCAGGCAGGCGACGATGGTGACGCCGGCCATCAGCCACAGCTGCGCGCAGGTCGTTGGCAGCATGAGGCCGCCCGGCGTGAACCACGAGGTGACGATGCGAAACGGCGCGAACAGCACGAGCGCGGGCAGCACGCCGAAATAGGAGTACCATCGGCCATCGTGGAACGCGTAGTCCCAGTAGATTGGCGTCACGCCGTCGGTGAGCATGCGCGCGCGCGCGCCGGCGTCGTAGGGGTCGTCGGCGCGGGCGAGCGCGTCGGGGACGGGAAGGTCGAGCGAGCCGCGTCCGTGCAGCAGCGCGTCGGCGAGGTGTCCGTACTGATCGAAGTCGAAGGTGTAGCCGCCGTCCTTGTGGAAGACGAGCGGATGCGCGTAGCCGATGATCATGACGCTGCGCGCGACGACGTAGACGCCGAGCGCGCCGGCGGCGAACGCGAAGACGAGCCGCTGCCGTCGGTTCGAGACGTCCAGCGCGATGCTCCACAGGCCGGTCGACGGCAGCAGCAGGATGACGAGCGCGGCCGCCACGGCCATCGTCGCGACGCGCGCCCAGTCGAAGACGAAGGGGACGCGCACGTTCGCGCGGAAGTTCTCGATCGGGACGAGCGTGCCTCGCGGCTCCTCGATCCAGACGCGCACGAGTCCACGCGCCGGTGCGCGGAACAGCAGCGCCGACGGTGTCGCCGGCGAGACGACGACGCCGGGGGAGTCCATGTCCCAGCCGTCGCCGGCGCGCGTCGCCAGCCGCAGATGGACGGTGGAGACGACGTCGTCGCCGCGTGCGCCGTCGCGCACCGCCTGCACATGCGTCGCCGGCGTCGCGTCGGCGCGCCAGTAGTCGCTGCTGCCGTCCGCCTTCACCTCGACGTAGGCGCCGGCGGGGTCGCGCACTTCGAGCAGTCCCTGCGCGGTGCGCGACAGTCCCTGCCCGAGCGCGTTGGAGGCGGACGCGGAGTCGGTGGACGCGCCGATCGAACGCCAATGCGCGAGATTGCACACGACGCATTCGGCGATGAGGATGAGCGCGAGCGCGACGAGCGCCGAACGCAGGATGCGCCATCGGCGCGGCCGGGGGAGACAGCGGGAAATCACAGCCATTATTCTAACGGCACCATGGGTATCGGTGGGCACGTTGTACATTAGTCGTATGAGACAACGGCACGCAGCGCGCACAGGACGGGGACGGATGGAAGGCCGCGGCCGCGGGGACACGGCACCCATCGAGACGACGGCGACGGACGACGCGCACACCCGCACACGCGCGCATGCGCATGCCGGCGCGGACGGCGACGTGCTGCCGCCGTCGCTCGCACGCGCGCTGAGGTCGCTGCGCACGATGTTCCGCTGGAGCGACGATGTGCCGCCGGACGCGCAGACCTACCGCGTCGGCGCCTTCGCACGCCGCCGCATGTTCGACGGATTCCCGATGGAACGTCACGACGCGACGCCCGGCTGGCTGCAGATCCCCGGCACGCGCACCTTCGCTATCGGATTGTTCGTCCGTCATGACCGTTTCGTGCAGCTCGCGCTCGCCGACGACCGCGGCCGCGTGTTCGCGACCGGCGAGCCGCGCGCCGACCTGCAGTCGCTCGAACCGCGACTCGTGCTCGAAGCGGACGACGCGTCCGTGCGTCGCGGCGGCGTGCGTCGCGGCGTCGTCGTCGCGTTCGATGAGCCCGACGGCGTCGCCGTGGGACGATGGACGAAGGCCTCCGCCGGCTACACGCTCGAATCGATGCGCGCCGACCTGCCCGACGCGCTGCGCACCGGGCTCGGCTACCGCGACGCCGTGACCGTCGCCTTCTTCGCCGATTATCTGCAGCCGCGGCTGCGCGGCCGTCTCATCCCCTTCGGCGCCGCCGACCTGGCGTGGCGTCTGTCGCGGCAGGCACCATTGAGCGCGATCCGCATGAGCGTGCGCGACGAGGAGGAAACGAGGATGCTCGGCATGCGTGTGTCGGGACTCGAGGAGTACGCGATGAGGCTCATGCGCGAATCCGGCGCGCTCGACGACGTGCCGGGACTGCTGCCCGACCACGGCGCCGAGCCGATGCACACGCTGCGTTCGCCGTACTCGGGCAACTATTTCCTGACGTGGGACATGCCGATGCCTTTCGACGCCGCGCTCACGTCGCTCAAGATCGAAGGCGCGCTCAACCGCGTCGCCGCTTTGCGTGCATGGCTCGACGGGAACGCGGCGCGCGGCTCGCGGCCGACCGAGGACACGGCGACGGCGGCGCAGGTCGCGCTCGTCGACCGCACGTTCCTTGAGAATCCGGCGCTTATCGCCTTCGACTCGTCGCGTGACATCGACCCTGACGACGCCGACTTCGGCGTCGTGAACGACTTCGTCGCCCTCGCCGAGCTGACGGCGCAGGCGATCGCGATGCAGCATCCGGACCCGGTGCGCGAACGGCGCGCGGCCGCCGGCGCGTTGTTCGCCGAGGATCTGCGCGACGCGAACGACGACGATGATGACGCTGCTGACGTCGGCGGCGCTGGCATCGATATCGATGATGTCAATATTGATGACGACGTCGCGCATGCAGACGGCATCGGCGACGGTCGGCACGGCGAATGGGTCGTGCGTCAGTCGCTCGCACGGCTCATCCGTTCGATGCGGCTGCCGTATCGTTTCGACTGCGACTTCAGACTCAACCTCGAAGGCAGCACCGCCGCGCTCGCGTTCACGGTGGCCGGTCCGGCGCTCATGCCGCGCGGCGTCTACGACGCGACACGTCGGTGCTGGACGCCGACCGACGACGCGTGGCGCGCACGGATGAGCGCACGCTACAACCTGCGCGTCGGTGTCATGCTCGCGGCACTCATGTTCGGCGTTGACGCGCGAATCGACGAGGTGGCGATACGCATCGAGTCGCCCGGCCTCGAGGAGGCGATCGCCGAACAGGACGACGTCATCCATTCGACGATCAACGACGCGCTCAGCGCATTCGAACGCCTCGGCGACGCCGACGCCGACCATTTCGGCGGCAAGTCGGGGCCGAAGGACGGCGACCGCCACGGCAATCCGACGCGCATCATGACGCCGCCCGCCGTGCCGTCGATGGACGTCGCGCGCGACGAAAATGGGGGCAGCGACGGCGACGAGGACTTCGACGCGCTGATGCGCGGCGGCGGCATCGACGAGGTCGCCTTCGCCTTCGACGACATCAATCACGACGAACACGCCGACGACGCGCCGCCTTTCGACGCGACGCACGACGCAGCGCACAATGCACACGACGAGCACGAGGAGACGGCGCAGACGGCGGACGGCTCCGGCGGCGCGCGCACCGCGACGTCCGCGGGCGCGGGCGCGGGCTTTGGCGACGACGCGATCGAAAGACTGCGGCAGGGGCCGACGATGCGCACGCTGACGACGGTCGTCTTCACGCGCGCCGCGTTCCTCGAACGACTGGAGAAGGACGGCTTGGCCGATCCGGTCGGCACTTATCGGATGTTCGACGCGGCGCTCGCGTTCGACGACGACGGGGGACTGAGGACGGTGGATCCGGGATTCTCGATCTCGGACGCGCGCTTCTCGCAGCAGGGCGCGCAGGACGCCCCCGAGGAGCACGACAGGAGGCTCGACCCGGGCGCGGCGCACGTGCTCGGCGCCGACGACACCTTCGGTCTGGCGATCCAACGCGACGATCTCATCAGCAACGCGCTGGGCCGCTTCCACACGCTCGCCGCCGACACGAGCATGTCGTCGGCGACGAAGGCGCAGCAGGCGATGGACGTCATCGAACGGATCGGCGACCCCGAACTGCTTGCGCACGCCACCGACATCACGTCCGCGCTCATCGACGGCGACGACACGCCCGACTTCACGTCGACGCTGCTGAAGGACCTCGATGACGCGCGGCTTAAGGCGCGCGACCTCTTCTTCGCCGGACAGCCCAAGCAGGCGCTCGAGGGCGTCGAACGCGTCGTCGACGCCCTCGACGACGTGTATCGCGACATCGACGGCGTGCCGCGCTACTTCAACTCGTACGCCGACCGCGTCGTCTACAACCGTCTGTTCGCGCTGCCGGACGAACGCACCGTGCTCATTCCGGACACGTTGTTCTACGCGCATCTCGAACTCGCCGACGCGCTCGCACAGTTCGACGGGCCCGGCGCCGCGCTCAGGCATCTCAACGCGCTCGTCGCCTATGCACCGTCCTACGCGCTCACGCATCTCAAGCTCGCCGTGCAGCTCGCGCAGAACGAGGACTGGGATTCGGCGAGGGCGGCATGCCTGAACGTGCTGCGCGTCTCGCTCGACCGATCCGACGCCGCCTACGCCTACTACCGTCTCGCGCAGGCCGCGTGGATGCACGACGAGTTCGACGTCGCCTACGCCGCATACATGCTCAGCGGGGCGATCGGCGACGACACGGCGACGCGGACGACCGAGATGAACGAGGTGAGGGCGCGCGCGCAGTCGCAGTGCATCCGCCTGCCGTTGACGCTGCAGGAGGCGATGGACACGCTCGAGGCACACGACGTGCCGGTGTGGCCGCGCACCGAGGTCGTGCCAATCGTGCTCGACGCGGCGCGCATGTGCGTCGACCGTGCGATGTTCGTCCCGGCGCGCACGCTCGCCGTGGCCGCGATGCGTCTCGTCGGCGACGACACGGACATCGTGCAGATACAGTTCCTGCGCTCGCTCAACGCGTAAGGTTTTCGCCGCATCGGCGGCGGGTCGGCGTCGTGCGGCCGATATATTGGGAAAGGGCCGGACGGTTCGGCGCGCCGGGCGCGGACGGCCGGAAGACATGGACGGAAAGGTGCGGCACATGCAGGCAGCAGTTGGCGGCGGCGAGGACGCGAAGGAGGCGAAGGACGTCATCGGCTCGGACGAGTGGATCGACGCGCTTCGATACGACGACAACGACGCGATGGACCTCGACGACCTCGACGTGGACGCCCTGAGCGCCGAACAGGCGGCGCGGCTGTGGGCGCGGCTCGCAGCATGGGTGGAAACCGACCAGATGGCCTACTACGTGGACGACGCGCCGGTGTCCTCCGACGCCGCCTACGACGCGCGCATGCGCTGCCTGCAGCGGCTCGAGGCGGCGTTCCCGCAGCTTGATTCACCGTCCTCGCCGACGCGGCGCGTGGGCGGCACGTTCTCGAACGAGTTCGCCTCGGTGCGCCATCCGTCGCGCATGATGAGCCTCGACGACGTGTTCTCCTACGAGGAGCTGCGCGCCTGGTACGACGGCGTGCGCGCGGCGCTCGACTGGCCCGAGGGCAAGCCGCTGCCGATGACCTGCGAGATCAAGATCGACGGGCTCGCGCTCAACCTCATCTACCGCAACGGCGTGCTCACGCAGGGCCTGACGCGCGGCGACGGCGTGACCGGCGAGGACATCACGATGAACGTGCGCACGTTCCAGACAATCCCCGCGACGCTCGGCGGCCCCGAAGGCGACATCCCCGAACTCGTGGAGATCCGCGGCGAGGTGTTCATGCGCTGGGACGACTTCCATGCGCTCAACGAACGCCAGGAGGACGAAGGCAAGGCGCCGTTCGCCAATCCGCGCAACGCCGCAGCCGGTTCGCTGCGCCAGAAGGATCCGCGCATCACGGCGAGCAGGCATCTAAGCTTCTACGCGCATGGCCTGGGCGAACTCGTCTGGGGGCCGGGCAAGCCTGTCGACGTCGCCGACGAAGTGCACGACCAGTCCGAGGCGTACGCGCTGTATCAGCGGTGGGGCGTGCCGGTCTCGCCGCACACACGCGAGGTGACGAACTTCGACGAGATCATCGAGATGATCGAATACTACGGCGAGCACCGCTACGACATCGAACATGCGCTCGACGGCATCGTCGTCAAGGTCGACGACCTCGCCCTGCAGCGGCGTCTGGGCGCCACGTCGCGCGCGCCGCGCTGGGCGATCGCCTACAAGTACCCGCCCGAGGAGGTGAACACCGAGCTGCTCGACATCGTCGTGCAGGTCGGACGAACCGGCCGCGTCACGCCGGTCGCGATCCTCAAACCCGTCTACGTGGCCGGTTCGACGGTCTCGCGCACGACGCTGCACAACGGCTATGAGGTCAAGCGCAAGGGCATCCTGATCGGCGACGTCGTCGTCGTGCGCAAGGCGGGCGACGTCATCCCCGAACTCGTCGGCCCCGTGCTCGCGCGCCGCAAGGGACGCGAAGGGCAGCTGCGCGAGTTCCACATGCCGACGCACTGCCCGTCGTGCGGCACGTTGCTGCGTCCGATGAAAGAGGGCGACAAGGACCTGCGGTGCCCGAACGCCGAATCGTGCCCGGCGCAGCTGACGGAACGCATCATCAACCTCGCCTCGCGCAAGGCCTTCGACATCGAGCATCTGGGCGAGCAGAGCGCGATCGCGCTGACGAACCCGGAGGACAACCGACCGGCCTCGATCGAGGCGTACGCGCCCAACGTCATGGAACTGCGCGTGCGGCCGGGCGAGGAGCCCGAGCCGTACATAGCCCCCGAAGGGCTAGGATTGCCTCAGGTGCAGCAGCCGGTGCTGTCGAGCGAGGCGGATGTGTTCGACCTCGACGCGCGCCATCTCAAGGACGTGTTCGTGTGGCGCGAGGCGCCGATCATCGAGGTGAGCGAGAAAATCGAGGACGGCAGGCGGCGCAAGGTGCGCAAACGCATCGGAGGATCGGGATTGTGGCACCGCGTGCCGGCGTTCTGGACGACGCCGACGAAGGCGAGCGACGCGAAGCCCGTGCCCTCCGACGGCGTCGTCGTCGGCGTCGACGAGCGCAGCGGCCGCGACATCTACATCTGTCCCACGGAGACGACCCGCAAGATGCTTGACGAGGTCGACAAGGCCAAGCACACCGACCTCGACCGTGTGCTCGTCGCATTGTCGATCCGCCGGCTCGGGCCGCCAACCGCGCGTCTCATCGCACAGCATTTCGGCACACTCGACGCGATTGAGGACGCGACCGTCGACGAGCTCATGCAGATCGACGGCATCGGCCCCGAGATCGCCGAATCGGTCGTCGACTGGTTCGCGCAGGCGAAGGATCCGACGAGCTGGCGCGGCAAGGTGCTTGCCGCATGGAAACGCGCCGGCGTCGGCATGGAGGCGGATAGGAGCGACCTGCCGCAGACGCTCGCCGGACAGACCGTCGTCGTGACCGGCTCGTTGGAGACCTATTCGCGCGATTCGGCGAAGGAGGCGATCATGGAACGCGGCGGTCGCGCCGCTGGATCGGTCAGCAAGAAGACGGATTGGGTCGTTGTCGGCGCGAATGCGGGTTCGAAGGCGGCCAAGGCCGAGGCGCTCGGCATTCCGATGATCGACGAACGGCAGTTCGACGAACTGCTCGCCACCGGCACCGTCGCGGGCGTCAAGCAGACGCACGCCAACGAACGCAGCGTGTCCGCCGAGGCGTGACGCGGATTGGCGACGGCGGCACGGTGACTGTGGCGTGGTGACTGTGGCAGTGAGGGTCGCGGAAACATCAGCGCGGATTGGCGGCGATGTGGCGGCGTTATGATGGTGTCATGATGACGTCGTGACGTCACGACGCCGCTGACGAGAGTCGTGACGACGCGACATCATCATGAAGATGGCGTCATCACGTCACGATGACGTTAGCGCAGATTGTGACGACGTCGACGACATGACACTGTCACAACATCGCGGAAACGTCAGCGCTTATCGGCGGCCGACGTCGGTGGTACGTCGTCGATGAGTGTGCGCGCGAGGCGGACGAAGGTGTCGCCGAAGTCGTCGTCGCGCAGCGTGCCGTCCTCGTTGAGCACGGCGGGGCGTCCTTCGCTTTCGCCGATCTCGCGGATGCGTGGATCGAGTGGCAGCCGTGCGAGCAGCGGCACGTCGTGGCCGAGTGCGCGTGACAGCTGTTCGCTGACGCGTTCACCGCCGCCGGCGCCGAAGATTTCGAGACGTTCGCCGGCATGGTCGAAATAGCTCATGTTCTCGACGACGCCGCGCACGTGCATCGGCACCTGCAGCGCGACGAGTCCGGATCGCACGGCGATGTCGGAGGCGGAAGGCTGCGGCGTCGTGACGACGACGAGTTCGGCGTTCGGCAGCGCCTGCGCGACGGAGATCGCCATGTCGCCGGTACCGGGCGCCAGATCGAGGATGAGCACGTCCGGCTCGCCCCACCACACGTCGGCGAGAAACTGTTCGAGGGAACGCTGCAGGCGGGGGCCGCGCCACAGGATCGCGCGGTCGGAGCCAGCGAACATGCCGATCGACATGAGTTTGACGCCCCACGACGTGACCGGCATCAGCATGCCGTTGAGATTCGTCGGCTGGCTGTGCACGCCGAAGAGGCGCGGCAGCGAGAAGCCGTAGATGTCGGCGTCGATCGCCGCAGTGTCATAGCCAAGTGCGGCGAAGGTGGCTGCGAGATTCGCTGAGATCGACGATTTGCCGACGCCGCCCTTGCCGGAGGCAATCGCGAAGATGCGCGTCTTGATGCCGGGTTTGTTGAACGGGTTCTCGCGGCGTGCGGCCTTGAGGTCGCTGACGAGCGCTTGCAGTTTTTCGTCGGCCATCGTGCCGACGTTGATGCGTGGCGTGAGCCGTGCGTACGGGTAGCTGCGCACCGCCTGCTCGATCTGCGCGGCGATCTGCTCGGACAACGGGCAGCCAGGCACCGTCAACTCGACCTCGACGACCACGTCATACGCGCGCCCGCGTGCGGCGGTGTCGTCACCGCTATGGGTAGCATCGTCGACATCACTACGGGCGGCACTGCTACCGGTAGCATCGTCATCGTCATCGTTACGGGTAGCACTGCTACCGGTAGCAGCATCGTCGACATCGTTACGGGTGGCACTACTACTACGGGCAGCGTCGTTACGGGTGGCAGGGTCGTCGGTGCTACCCGTAAGATCAACGTCGGTGTCGGCGGCGTTACGGGCAGCGGCGTTGGGAGTGCCGCCCGTAAGCATGGAGGAGGCGCTACCGGTAGCATGGGGGGAAACGTCATCGGTAGCGTCGGGGGACGCGGCGCCGGAAGTCGGAATGACGGTGATGTTGGCGATCATTCCCAATTGCGTCACGGAACGACCCAATTCGGGGTCGATGACGTGATCCAAACGTTCCAGCACGGCGTGTTCAATGATCGTCGTCTCATCGCTCATTCGATTTCGATGCCTTTCTGCATGAATGGGAAAAGGACCCGAGGCAAATTGTCGTCAGGGTCGAACAACGACCCACTGTATTGCATGCGCAGGCGGCGCGCCAGAGGCGAACGAAACGGCAACGGGCGTTGCGATCCGGAAACGGCGGATCGCAACGCCCGCGCAGACGCCTCATTTCGGTTTCGAAGAAGGGACGCGTCACCGATATGCAACCCGTAAGCATCGCAGGCACATGCGCCCGACGACTACGGGTTGCAGTCGATTGTCATCGACGTCCGGATACGAAATGGTCGAGCGCGCCGGTCTTCAGCAGCATTCGGTAGAGCGCCCAGCCCAAGCCGCCCGCGATGAGCGCGCCGGAGACCACCGACGTGCCCAGATAGACGCTCGCGCGCAGCGTGCCCCAGCCTGGATTCGTGATCCAGTAGTAGATGCCGCAACCGAGACCGGCCAAAGCGCCGGAAAGCATCGTGCTCGCCAGATTCCACACCCTGTAGGCGAGCAGCGCGAAGCCGAGTTCGGCGCCGAGCCCCTGCATGATGCCGACGACGAGGGAGCCGCCTGCTCCCCATTGGTTGCCGAGCAGCAGTTCGAGCATCGCCGCGACGGTCTCCGCATACAACGCTGCGCCGGGTTTGCGGATGATGATGGCCGCAAGCGGGCCTGCGAACAGCCAGAACGCGTTGAGGATGCCTTCGAAACCGGGGGTGAGCGCGCCGAACAGCGCCAGCGGTGCCGTGCAGACGAAATCCCACACCCAGAAGATGAGGCCGGACGCGGCGGCGATGGCGGTGGCGGTCACCAGATCGACGACGCGCCATCGGCGTGACGCGTACGGGATGCGGGAGGCATTGATTTCGGTATCGGTCATGGGAGTGCCTTTCCTTGTCATAGTCATATGGAAATTCATATGGTGGAAGGCACGGGGAAAGAGACGTCCGTGCGTCGGCATTACCCGATTCACGTTCATGCGGTCGAAGCTCACGCTTCCTCTCAGCCTGCCTGGCAAGCCCCCGTGTCAGCATCCAGTAAAGCAGAGGGCATGTATTTTGGTCGGTCGATAACGCGATGACGATGATGCAGCGTGGACGGAGTAGGAGAGTGAGGAAAGTGGAGGAGAGATGCACCCTGTAAGCAGTGCTGCCGGTAAGCAGTGCTGCCTGTAAGAGACATACCACCTGTAGAAGGACGTGCCGCCCATAAGATAAGAAGGAGGTGCTGCCCGTAAGGGGATGCACCGCCCATAAGGGGATGTACTACCCGTAAGAGGTGGCGGGCGAGACGATAGGGATGGGGAGACGATGGGGATGGGCGGGGCGTCGGAGGAGGGCAATGAAAAAACGGATGGCATTGCGTGAATGCCATCCGTTTTTATCGGATTCCTAAGGAATCAGATGTGGAAGTAGAGCTCGTACTCGAGCGGGGTCGGCTGCAGGCGGGCCTGATCGATCTCGCCACGCTTGAGGTCGATCCAGGTCTCGATGAGGTCTTCGGTGAAGACGTCGCCGGCGGTTAGGAAGTCGTGATCCTCCTCGAGGGCGTCGAGCGCCTCGGCGAGCGACGACGGCACCTGCTTGATGCCGGCATGCTCCTCCGGAGGAAGCTCATAGAGATCCTTGTCGACCGGCTCCGGCGGCTCGATGTGGTTGAGGATGCCGTCGAGGCCCGCCATGAGCTGCGCGGAGAACGCGAGGAACGGGTTGCACGACGGATCCGGAGCACGGAACTCGATGCGCTTGGCGGCCGGCGACGTGCCCGCGAGCGGGATACGGATCGCGGCGGAGCGGTTGCGCGCGGAGTAGACGAGGTTGACCGGCGCCTCGAAGCCCGGGACGAGACGGTGATACGAGTTGAGCGACGGGTTCGTGAACGCGAGCACCGACGAGGAGTGCTTGATCAGGCCGCCGATGTACCAACGGGCCATGTCGGACAGTCCGCCGTAGTTCTTCTCATCGTAGAACAGCGGCTTGCCGTCCTTCCACAGCGACTGATGGCAGTGCATGCCGGTACCGTTGTCGCCCGCGATCGGTTTCGGCATGAAGGTCGCGGCCTTGCCGGCGAGCGCGGCCGTCTCGTGGACGACGTACTTGTACTTCATCAGGTCGTCGCCCGCGTGCTGCAGCGAGTTGAAGCGATAGTTAATCTCCTGCTGGCCGGCGCCGGCGACCTCATGATGCGCGCGTTCGAGGATGAGGCCAACCTTCTGCAGGTTGGAGACCATGTCGTCGCGCAGATCCTGCGTGTGGTCGATCGGCGGGACCGGGAAGTAGCCGCGCTTGACGCGGTTCTTGAAGCCGATGTTCGGCGTGCCGTCCTCTTCGACGTCGAGACCGGAGTTCCACGGGGCTTCGATGGAGTCGACCTCGTAGAAGGAGCCGCGCATGTCGTTGCCGAAACGGACCTTGTCGAAGATGAAGAACTCGGCTTCCGGAGCGAAGGAGGCGGTGTCGGCGATGCCAGTCGACTTCAGATAGGCCTCGGCCTTCGCCGCGACCTGACGCGGATCGCGCGAATACGGCTCATCGGTCAGCGGATCGACGATCGAGAACGCGACGTTGAGCGTCTTGTGCTTGCGGAACGGATCGACGTAGGCGGTCGTGATGTCCGGGACGAGCTTCATATCGGACTCGTTGATGGCCTGGAAGCCTTCGATGGAGGAACCGTCGAACGGCATGCCCTCGTCGAATGCGTCATTGAGGAATTCGCTGGCAGGGACCGTGAAGTGCTGCTGAACACCAATCAGATCGGTGAAGCGAACGGAGACATATTCAATGCCTTCCTGATTGATCAGGGCCTCGGCGTCTTCCTTGGTTTCGAGTGTGGTCACGGGACCGCTCCTTTCAATAAGTGGTTACGGGTATCAGCATAGGTCGCAGCGTTTCGCTCACTCGAAGTTTGAGTTACGAATATGTTTCGGGCGGTAAGGGCGCAATCGTCGGCACGTCGGAAACGTTGAAACGACGGCGATGCCGCGTCACGGAGGACGCACCGCCGCCATCATGCCCCTGCGCACAATGTGGACATCGTGATGCCGTTGCCGTTCTTACGGGCAGTGGTCGTTCTTCTTACGGGTGGTCGTTCCTACGGGCCGCAATCGTTACGGGTAGCGGTTGTTGCGGGGGTCATTCATATGGGTGGCAGTCGTTACGGGCAGTCGTCGTCGGCTTGTTCGTGCGGACAACACTATTCATTTTCATTACGGGTGGTCGTGATCATCGGAAGTGATGACGGTTGTCCATGCATACGGTGATCGATCTCTTACGGGTGGCGTATGCCTCGGTGCTACCCGTAAGGAAAATGTTCGTTACGGGAGACAGTCGTTACAGGTAGCGAGTGTTATGGGTAGCGATCGCTTACGTGCCGCAATTGCTACGAACTGTCGTCTCCTTACGGGGGTCGTCTCTTTACGGGCGCCCGTTGCTTACGGGCAGCCTCCCTCTTTTGCGCAATCGTTGATTATGCATCGACTATGCAATGACGATGCGGAAGGTCACAGAAGAGTCGTGCAGATGACGTCGGCTGCGCTCGCGGACGGATCAATCACAGCGAACAAATACAGGTGAACAAAATATAGACAAAGAAAAAGGGACCGGCGAAACCGGTCCCGAACAGTTTAGACGACGAGAATCAGCGTCCACGCATCGCGCGCTTGCTGACCTTCTGCATGCGCATCGGGTCAATGCCCTTGGGAACGCCCATGCTGCTCTTGCGCTGCAGCGTATGCAGGCGTTCGTTAAGCGTGATCAGCTGATCCTTCGTCATCACAAAACGACGGCGCTTCTTCACCGTGCGCACGAGCTTGTTGGAGCTCGTGTTCGGGATGTACGTGCGCTTCTTAAGGATGACGTTGCGCAGATCCTTGAGACGCACCTGCTTGGGGCCGGTGCCGACGCAGATGCGGTAGATCGGGATCTGCGAACCGGCGGTCACGCCTTTGATCATCTTCTCCTGGCGGTCCATCGCGCGCATGACGCGGCCGTAGTCGCCCTCGCCGATCAGATAGATGCCCTGATAGCCGGTGCCGCGCCAGATCGCGTCATGCGAGCGCGGGTCGACCCACACCGGTTCCTGCGGGAAGTCATAGCCGGCCCTTTTCATGTTGCCGAGGACGCTGATTGCCGCGCCCGGCTGACCCTCGAGCTGCTTGAAGCCGACGGCGTCCGCGCGGCGCGTGAGCACGATTGTGGCGAACAGCAAGCCGGTGACGGCGGCGAGGATCATCCAACTGATCCACCCGAACCATCCCCAGTGGAACACGAATCCGCAGACCAGCCCGATGACGATCGGAACCGCGAACACGCCGCCGACGATCCACGGCAGCGCCTTGTCCTCTCTATGCGTGAACTGGTAGATCTGCTTGATCTGGCTGAACATGCCGCGCTTTTTCTTCTTCGGCTGCTCGTCCTTCGATGCCATGTATCGCCTCTCCTAATTGCTTTGCGAACATTTTTCGAACGCTATCGGATGCGTGCTGTTGCAATGGTTCCATACTCTATCAGTTGACCATCCCCTCTTGTGTTACATCGATGCCGCCGATAAGCGTGACCGCGGTTCTCGTGAATTGTTCGGTGGGCGGCGAGGGAGTGCGCTGCCTGTAAGAAGTGTGGCGTGCTACCGATAAGAGATGCGAGAGGACGGAGATGTGCTGCCCGTAAGAAGTGCGCTGCCCATAAGTGTGTGCTGCCCGTAGGAGGGTGCCGCCCGTAAGAAGTGCGCTGCCCGTAAGAGTAAGCGTGTACAACCCGTAAGGGATGCGCGGGCGCGACAGAGTTACGAAAAAAGGGGGTGACGTCGTCGTGTGGACGGCGTCACCCCGCTGGGAAATCGAAGAAACTGCGGCGTCAGCGGGTGTGCAGCGGGCGGCCGTCGGCCTTGAGCAGCGTCTCGCCGAGCATCTCGCTGAAGGTCGGATGCGGATGGATCGCGTCGGCCGCCTCGTGCAGCGGAATGCGATTGGCGATGATCTGCTGGGCTTCGGCGATCATGTCGCTCGCATCCGGTGCCACGATGTGTACGCCGAGCACATACTCGGTGTCGTCGCCGGACGTGTCGCGGCCACTGACGATCGAGAAGGAGCCGCCGGTGGCGTTCATGACCATGCGCGGATTCGACATCACCGGGAACACGGTCTCCCTGACGTCGGTGTAGCGTGCGTCCGCCTGCGCATCCCGTAGCGTGAGTCCGACGGTGGCGAACTCCGGCGAGCTGAACACGATGTTCGCGATCGCGTCCTCGTTCACCGGCCGCGCCTTGAGTCCGCCGATCGTCTCGGCGATGACGAGACCCTGCGCGAAGGCGCGGTGCGCGAGCGCGTGGCCGGCGGTGATGTCACCCAACGCCCAGACATGGTCGAGGTTCGTGCGACCGTATTCATCGATGACGACCATGCCGGCGTCGTCGAGCGCGACGCCGCAGTCGGCGAACCACGGCTCATCCGTGTTCGGCGCGCGGCCGATCGCGCCGAGTGCGATCTCCGCGCAGATCGTACGCTCCTCGTCGTCATCGCCGAGCGTGTAGTGCACGGTCGCGCCGAGGTTGACGCCGGTATCGACACTGCGAACGTGCGCATCGCGGATGATGTTGATGCCGCGTCGTTTGAGTTCGCGTGACAATGCGAGCGCGGCGCGGCGGTCGCTTTTCGACAGCACGTTGTCCTTGCGGATGAGCAGCGTCACGTCGCTGCCCGCGCTGTTCCAAATCGACGCGAACTCGAGCGCGACGGCGCCGGAGCCGATGATGACCGCGCTGTGGGGGAACGTGTTGAGCGACAACGCGGCCGTCGAATCGACGATCGCGCCGTGGTATGTCGTGCCGGGAAGGTCACGTGGGCGCGAGCCGGTAGCGAGCACGATGTCGTCGGCCGTGATGTCGAGGTCGCCGGTGATCTCGTCGAAGCCGCCGTTTTTCGTGAATCTGCGCACATGCTCCTGGCCGGCGGAGGGTACGACGCGCACATGGCGGTCGGCGCCCAGCGACGCGTCGCCGCGGTAGACGGTGATGCCGCGGTATTCGATGAGCGCGCGCAGTCCGTCGACGAGCGTCGCGACGGTGTGTTCGCGATAGTCGCGCAGGCGTCCAAAATCGATCTCCTCGAGTTTGGAGACGATGCCCATCGTCTCGCCGTGTGCGAGCGCGTCGAGCGTCCGGGTGGCGGTGATGAGCGCCTTCGACGGGATGCATCCGCGGTTGAGGCAGGTGCCGCCGAGCGTCTCGTCACGTTCGATCATGACGACCGATTTGCCGAGTTCGGCTGCGCGCAGGGCGGCGGAATAGCCGCCGGGTCCGGCGCCGATGATTGCGATGTCGAAATGTTGGGATGCCACGATGCCTCCAGAAAGCTGCGGTGTACTACCGATGGACCGGCAACCATTGTAATGCATGCGACGCAAAGGCCGCCGCGCTGCGACGCCCTGCGGCGTACGGGCGGCGGCTGTTGTTACGGGTAGCTGTTGTCATCGTCGTTACGGGTAGGTGCTTGTCTTACGGGTAGCTGTCATCGTTGTTCGTGCTTACGGGTGGTCGTCGTTGCTACAGGTAGTCATCATCGTTATGGGTGGCCGTTTCGTTACAGGTAGGCGCTGTTCACGCTTACGGGTAGCTGTCGTTGTTACGGGTAGTTACGGGCAGTCCTCGTTTCTGAGGGTGATCGTTTGGGCTTACAGGCAGTCGTTGTACTGATTCCACGTTTCCGATGTGCAGAGCATCACCGACGCACGAAGCAGGCGTCGCGCTTATGGGCAGTCGTGGCGATCGCGCTCATCGTGATCGCGATCGTCGATGTGGCTACGGGAGGTCATGATTATGTGTACGGGAGGGATACTTCCCATATCGATCAAGCGGGAGCACGCGGCCTGCGAGGAGAAGGAGAGTGACGGCAGAGTTCGAGTGCTACCGCTAACGAAGATGCTGCCCGTAACGAGATGGCGCCCGTAACGAAGGTGCTTCCCGTAAGAATGATGCGTCCCGTAAGAGGGCGCCTCCCGTAACGAAGAACGCTGCCCGTAACGAAAGAGCTGCCCGTAAGAGAACGGTGCTGCCCGTAACATGCGACGCAGCGAGAGCGCGCGACACGACGCGGTCACGCGACCACCCGAACAACAAAATGCGCGGGGTGGCGGGGAATCGTTGACTCCCTACCGCCCCGCGCATCGCGTTTGCGTACGATTTACTTGGGCCAGTGGCCGCGCTTCTTGTAACGCGGCTTCGGCAGACGCCAGCGGCGCAGCTGGATCGCGCGGCTCCACGCATAGGATCCGGTGCGCATGCCCTTGGCGACGGCCTGCTCGCCGTATTTGGCGATGAGCAGTTTCTTGAGTTTGCGCCACATCACGACGACGTCGATGATGATCGCGAACAGATACACGTACAGGAGCGTCATCAGGATCAGCGTGATTTGGATGCTGTACGGGATCTGCCTGGCGAAGGCCGTGACGATGACGGACAGCACGAGGATGACGAGCGCGACGGGGATGAAGAACTCGCCGATGTTGAATCGGGCGTCCACATAGTCGCGCACATAGACGCGCCAGGGGAGGCGTTCGGCCTTTGGCATGTTCTGCAGGTCGCCGGTGCGCATCGCCTCGTATTCGCGGTTTTCGCGTTCACGCATGCGTTGCTTCGCCGCCTTGCGCTGTGCGGCGCTGTCCTTCGGCACGAGCGGTCGGATGTTCTTCGCCTGCGCCTCCTTGCGTTTCGGCGTCGGACGTCCCTTGCCGCCCTGTTCATCCTTGAGCTGCGCGTTCTCGCCGTGCGCGTTGCGCGCGACCTGTCCTTCGTTGCCTTCGTCCTTCTTGTTCACTGCCATGAAGCCGAGCGTACGTGAAGACATCGACGCCGAGGCCACGCCGCCGCCCTCGGCACAGGACATGGCGCGGAACGGTGAAGCCGCCTACAATCGACAATCGAAACATACGACCCGTAAGCGTCAGGAGCGTCGATGCGATCGGCTTCGACGTTACGGGCGGCACATGCGACGCTTCGTCGTTCGCCGTGCGATCCACACGACGAACGACGTGCACATGCGCAATGCGCGCAACGTACGGGATGCGCACGGCGCAGACGACGCAGACGGGTCGACGGTCGGATGGCCGCGCCGCGGCACGGGCGGCAATGACGAAAGGAACGACATGGAGATATCGGCACAGGAGATCCGCGCGCGCGTGGCGGCGGACTGGCAGGGCATCATGGACGTCGTACGGCAGAAGGTGGCGCTCAGGTCGGTGTCCGCACAGGGCATCACCGGCGATCATATGAAGGAGTCCGCGCAGTACGTCGCGCGGATCATGCGCGAGGTCGGCGTCGACGCGCGCGTCGTGCAGTCGCACAACCCCGACGGATCCGCGGGTGCATGGGAAGTCATCGGCTCGCTCGAGACGAATCCGGACGCGCCGACGGTGCTGCTGTACGCACACCACGATGTGCAGCCCGTACCCGACCCGGACGAATGGGACACCGACCCCTTCGAGGTCACGCAGGTGGGCGACCGCCTGTACGGACGCGGCACCTGCGACGACACCGGCGGCATCGCGATCCACTATGGCGCGCTCAAGGCGCTCGGCGACGACCTCGGCGTCAACATCAAGATCTTCTTCGAGGGCGAGGAGGAGATGGGCTCGGCGAGCTTCATCCCCTTCATCGAGGAACACCACGACGAATTCGACTCCGACGTGATCATCGTCGCCGACTCGGGCAACTGGGCGCCCGATGTGCCGTCGCTGACGACGTCGCTGCGCGGCAACGCGACCTGCGACGTGCATGTCAAGGTGCTCGAGCATCCGGTGCACTCCGGCCAGTACGGCGGCCCGATCCTGGACGCGAACACGCTCGCGGCGATGCTCATCGCGAAGATGTACGACGAGGACGGCGCGCTCGCAATCCCGGGCGTCGAGGGCGGCGACCCGATCGGCGGCCTGCAGCGCGACGTCGAGGAGACGGACATGCGCGCGGCGGCGGGTGTCGTCGACTCCTACCGGCTCGCCGGCGACGGCTCGCTCGCCTCGCGGCTGTGGACGAAGCCGAGCGCGACCGTCATCGGCTTCGACGCTCATCCGGTCGACGGTTCGTTCAACGTGATCAGCCCGGAGACGACGTTCCGTGTGAGTCTGCGCGTCTCGCCGCTGCAGGACCCGCACGCCGCGATGAACGCGATGGTCGAGTTCTTCGAAGGCAACGCGCCCTTCGGCGCCGACGTGCACGTCACGCCGCTCGACGCCGGCATGGGCTGGGCGATGGATCCCGACTGCGAGGCGAGCGCCGACGCGGCCGCCGCGCTCGAGGAGGCCTTCGGCGTCGCCCCGGTGAACAAGGGTGAGGGCGGTTCGATCCCGTTCATCCCGGAATTGCAGAAGATCTTCCCCGACGCGCAGGTGCTCGTCACCGGCCCCGAGGACCCGATCTCGAACGCGCACAGTCCGAACGAATCGGTGAGCGTCTCCGGACTCGAGAAGGACGTCATCGCCGAGGCGCTGCTGCTTGATAAGCTTGGCAGGAACTGAAACCACGGATGATCCCGAATGGGATCATCACGAATAAAGGAGAAGATCATCATGTCCATTGCCTCCATCATCGCCTCCATCGGTCTGGTATGCTCCATGCAGGCCGCGCCGGCCGCCTCCATGCAGGTCGACACGATGGACGCCGCGCCGACCACGGCCGAATCGGGCAGGGGCTGCAATGCGTTCCTGCATTGGCTCGGCCTGTGCCTGATCTGAGGCAGGGCGCACGCGCAATGACGTCGAAAGGACGCGGGATCAGGCGCATCCGGCACCCATACATCGCTTTCTTCATCATCGTGTTCTCGGTGCTGTATGAGCTGAACGTATGGGTGTACGCGATGCCCAAGCCCTCCGCCGGCACCATGGTGTGGCTGATGGTGGCCCAGGCCATCGTCGTATGCTGCTACTGGTTCCCGGTGTGGGCGTCCGTCGCGGTGCTGCTGCTCAACGGCGTCGGCGAATACGCCATCCCCGGCTACGGGCAGTTCACGGCCTACTTCCTGTTCCTCGCCGTGGTGCTGATCAGTTATAAGACATCGACCAGGATCGCCGCGGCCCTGTGGTTCGTCATGGCCGCATATACATGCATAGAGACGAACGTCAAGCTGGGCTCCTTCTCCCCCTACGGCTGCACGGCGTTCTGCATGGTGTATCTCGCCATGGTCGTCGTCGGCCGGTTCCTGGCTTGGAACGACCGGCGCAACGAACAGCTGCGCAAAGCCGTGGAGCTCGAAGTCAAGGTCAGGCAGCTGGAATCGAACCAGTATCTGGCCGCCTACCTGCATGACGCCCTGTCCCAGGAGCTCGCCCTCATCTCGATGGAGGTACAGCTGAGGAACGCCGATCCGGGCAAATCGGACGACGAGCGGTGGGAACGCGTCGGGGAATACGCCAGCAACGCCTTAGGCGACCTGCGTGGGATCATCATGCAGCTGCGTGATGATTCGATGTCGCTGCGGTTGTCCGACAGTCGGGACGAGGACATCGCCACGGTACTGAAAAATCAGGGGAAAGCGGGCGACGAACTGCTGCATCGGCATGGATTCGCCGGCGACACCGAGGTGGATGTCATGCGCGACGCGAACGTCCATGATCGGGAGATCGACGGACTGGTCATGCTGATCTGCCACGAGATCTACGCCAACATCCTCAAACACGGCGACGCCGCGGGGCGATATCAGGTGCGCATGGAGGAGACCGCCGCCCATGTACGCATCGTCTACGAGAACGACATCGCCGAATCGAGCGAAGCGAAGATACAGGGAGGCAACGGCATCCGCGTCCTGCGCTCGCTCATCACGTCGATGGGTGGTACATTCAGCCATGAACGGGTGGACGGCGTTTGGAAAGGCTACGTCGAACTGCCGATCAGCGGAGATGACCGCGTGCCACACCTGGATGCCGTCGTCAACGTCCGTTCAGCAGCAGCCTGACGACGTTCTTGGGTGAGCCTACGCCGTATTTGGCGGCGATGTTGCGCATATAGCCGCGTACGGTGGAGGCGCTCAGCCCCATGTGCGCGGCGATGGTCGCACTGTCCGCGCCATACTGCCGCATCAACGCGAAGGTCTCCTGTTCCTGAGGCGTGAGTGGATTGCGCGGCGCGGGGAGTGTACCGTGGTCGGCCTCGCCGGATCGGGTCGCCTCCATGATTGCGGCATGCGCGTCGCGGGCGGTTCGGAATCCCCTCGTCGTACCGTCCTGAATAAGCAGTTCGATGAGCTTGGGCAGGTATGCCAGCTGTTCCTTCTGCATCAGTCCCTGCGCGCCCGCCGCCGTGATCTCGTCGAGATAATGCTCCATCGCGATGCATGTCATGCCGAGCACGGGGGTGTGGTCGTTGATGGTGCGAAGCTGTCTGCAAATTGCCGGACCCGACTGGGGAATGAGGTGCATGTCGAGGAGCACGATATCCGATCCGTCGCACTGCGTCACCACATCATGTTCATTGCCGCGCAAGGTGTGGATGCTGATGTTCGGACATTGCAACCTCAGATAGCTGGCGATGTTCTCCGCGGCGCGCGGATCGTTCTCCACCATCATCAGATGCATGTCTTCCTCCCTCCTATGAAGCATGTTCATGCCATCCCGATTTCGGCGTGCTCATGCCAGCCATGGCGCAGACGGGCGGATCCGTCTGCGCCATGGCTTTTGATGATTCCACTATCTATTATCTATTTCTACTATCTATTGATATTCATTAGCCGATATTCATCAGCCGAACGGCTTCCATGGGTTGGTGTCGTCGGTGTACATCTGATTGGCGTTCGCGACCAGACAGGTGACGACGTCACCGTTGCCGAGATCCAGCCTGTACTGTCTGCGCGCCTGCTCGTAACGGTCGGGGTCTTCGGAATGCTGCGATAGATATGTTTCGTAGGAGGCGTTGTCCCGGCGGTATTCGGCAGCCGTGTACGAGGATTCGGCGGCGTGTTTACGGTGCAGGCAGTCGACGGCCGCCTCCTCGTTGTTGGAGAGCATATCCGGATTGGCTATGCTGTAGCGGTACATCTCGTCCACTGCGACATAATGGTTCGAGCATGCGTGCATATCCGCCATCAGCTTGTCGCGTTCCTCCTCGGTCAGCGTCGAGCTGTCGGTGGATTTGATCGGACTGTACAATCCGTTGGCGTACCGAGGCAGATCGGGCTTGGTGTATCCCTTGTCGACGAGGCACTGTTTGTAGTTCTCCCACGCCTGCTCGTAATCCGCTTTGCTGACGATGCCGTCATGCGCGAGCGCCCGCTGCAGCATGTCCCGCTGCTGCTGGCTCATGCGGTCCGCCTCGTCGCTTTGGTCGTCGAGCTCAAGCAACGTGTTGATGCGTTCCGTGAAGGATGAGGCCAGCTTCGCGTTGGCGCCTGCATCGGATACGTCGGATTGTGGTGCGGTCGTCGCGCCGTCCACGTCGGTCTGGTTGTGGCCGTTCGTGCATGAAGCCGTCGTGACCAATACCGCGATGGCGAGCACCGCGAGCTTCCATCCATGTGAGTTCCTCATCATCTCACCTTCTTCATGCGTTGACGTCCGATGGAGTGTGTGGGTGTCGTCCGTTATGCCTTCATGATTCCCTCATCATGGCGTGGACGTTATTGGTTGTTGTTGCGGAATGGATGCCACACACCCTCATCCGATTCGGGCGCCCATGTCTTCACGTCATGCCCATTGGTGGCGAAGCAGTATTGCACCTGACTGTCGTAAAAGTCAAAGGAATAGACCTCCTGTGACTTTTGCCAAGCTTCTTTGGGGGGATACTGTTCCGGGTTTGCCGAGTACTCCTCACCGCTTTGCTCGAATTCCTTCTTGAACTGTTGTGCGGTGTAGGAGGGATCCACCAGTTCTTTGCGTTTGAGGCAGTCCACGAAGCCTTCATCACGGTCGGCGTACAGCTGTGGATTGCCTAAGGACAATCGGTACATCTCATCCACCGACTGATACTCGCTCAATCTGCAGGCATCTGAATCATCTTGGGCCTTATGCAGGGCGTCTTCTCCTCGGTCGTCGGCGTCGGTCACTGTTGTGCTGCCGCGGATCCCGTCGGAATATATGGTGCTGGTAGGGGCCGCATAACCTTTATCGATGACGCACTGTTGGTAGTTGCTCCATGCTTGATCGTAATCAGTTTTGGACACTTTGCCGTCATGGTCAAGGGCTCTTTTGAGAATCGCTATTTGCTTCTCGGACATCGGCTGTGCCATCGTATCATTCATCGCAAGAAGATTCTGAATGCGCTCGGAAAGCGATGACGCGATTTTTGCGGAGGCCACCTCAGTGGATGAGCCAGTGGGTGCGTGTTGGGGTGATGCGTTGACGGTGCCGCAGCCGGTGAGGATAAGGAGCCCTGCTGCCAGGACCGCGCAATATAGTCGTTTGGTATTCATCGTCTGGTATCCATTACTATAAATAATTGGAATTCCGTCAGGTTGAATCGATTGATGTTCTGATTCAACCTGACGGAAATATTGATGGTATTCAAATCAGGACACTACATACCTGACGTAGTCTCCGACGGTGAGATCGGTGCCGGTCTGGACGGCGCTGCACCCCATGCCGGGGTTGCCGACGCTGGACGCCTCCGTGGAATGCCCGTCCTGCTTTGCGTAGCATTTCGTGGTATGTGACATGGAACTCAGCGTAATGTACGAGCGTTTGGCGGCGGCCGTATAGCTGCCGCGGTAGTAACCGTTCTCGATCACACCACTGCTGATCGGGTAGTAGGTAGCACTTGCCGCGTTGGCCACGGATGCGCAGCTGAGGGCGACGCCGGCGGCCAGCAGTGCGGACACCGTACCTTTGACGAAGGATTTCACTTTCATGACTCCTTCTCCTTTCTTTCTTCGTAGGACTTCTTCGTCCAATTGTTGTACATCGATTCCCTGCATCGATGTCGAGTACAGCATGGCATTGCATATCGGATGGCGTCAACCGACTTGCGCGTTTTGCGTATATGCGACACGCCGGGGGACCCATATGCGCAAAATGCGTAGATTGGTTGCATTGCGCGTTTATCGCCTGTATCACTGAACGATAAATACACGGAACGTAACGGCAGGGAAGCCGGTCGGAGGGGGAAGACCTATGGTTCATCAGGGAACGAAGCAGCGCAAGCGGCGTAACATGAGACATGGCGTCGCGGCATGGACGTGGGTGCTGCTCACGGCGATCACCGTGGCCGCACTGACCGTATGCGCATGCGCGTTATGGCTGCCGGACAGGGCTCCGGTCACATTGGGCGCCGCGAGGACGCTGACGTCGGCGGGTGCCAGCGTACAGGACTACTCCGGCGCGCAACAGGTCAACGTGGTGCCCACCATCTCCGCGGACAAGGAACTGCTCGGCAATGCGTCCGGCATCGTGACGGAAAACTGGACGGATGATGAGATTCGCTCGGGCACGCGCGTCTACCAGGTCAACGACAGAGTGGTCGTGGCGCTGCATACGGACACGCCGCTGTTCCGGGATCTCAAGACCGGCGACAAGGGCGAGGACGTGCGCTCGCTCAATGACGAACTGAGCAGGTTGGGATACGATTCGGTGCCCGGTTCGGATGTGTTCAATTGGAATACCGGCAACGGTTGGAGACAGCTGATGATCGACTCGGGCAACGCCGGCACCGAGGAGCTGAGCCTCGCCGATACGATGTGGATTCCCGCAGACGTGGTCAATGTGCGCAACTGGAGCGCACAGCAGGGCGCCACGGTCAGCGCGGCGACCGCGATCGGCACGGTTCCCGGCACGTTGACGAAGCTCACGATCCGTGGCGGCCGGCCGTCGGATCAGGAACGCAGCATCACCGTGTGCGGCGTGACCTCGGCGTTGCCGGCAGGCAGCGTGGAGATCACCGACGCCGAGACACTGCGGCAGATCGCGCAGACGGAAGCCTACGCCAGCAAGACGCCGGAGGAACGTGCGGCGGGCATAGACGCCCAGGTGACGTTCGCCAACACCATCCAGGTATTACGTGTGCCGGCGGCCGCGGTGTTCGACGTCGATGGCACGGCCGCGTGCATCGCCGTGCGCAACTCCGATGACGTCTCCGCGATGCCTGTGCAGATCATCAGCAGCGAGCTCGGCGCGAGCCTCGTGCAACCGGTCAACGGGAACGTCGGCCAGATCAAGACCGTAGTGATCGGGCCGCAGCTCAACACGTTGCATTGCGAGTGATCATGCAGTTGGTTGTGGAGGATTTGGCGCATCGTTTCGCCGGCACCGATCTGTTGTTCGAACATCTGAGCTTCACTGTGCAACCTGGCAGTACCGTGGCCATATGCGGGCCGTCCGGCTGCGGCAAGTCCACGTTGCTGTCCATTCTGGCCGGGTGGGAGAAGCCGTACGCCGGCTCGGTCAGACGTGAGGAAATCACGCGCACCGGTTGGGTGTTCCAGAACCCGTATGGCGTGGCCAACCGCAGCGCGCTGGACCATGCGGTGTTCCCGTTGCTCGCCAAGGGGATGACCCGCCGACAGGCCGAACCGCAGGCGTTGGAAGCCATGGGGATGTTCGATCTTGAATACGCCGCCGACAGGCGGTTCAGTGACCTGTCCGGCGGCGAGGCGCAGCGGCTCATGCTCGCACGGGCCGTGTGCTCGCATCCGGACATGCTGCTTGTGGACGAGCCCACCGCCCAATTGGACACGCGCACCGCGCACTCGGTGAGTCATGTGCTCGGCAATCTGGCCGGACAGGGCATGATCGTGCTCGTGGCCACACATGACCCCGATACGCGGGACGCCTGCGGGCGCATCATCGATCTGGCGCACTATGCGCCACGGGAAGACGAGGAGGTGCAGCAGCCATGAAGATCCGTTCGGTGTTCTCCGAAGCCATGCGCAACATCGACTCCGGTACGGCGCACGCCGTCGTCCTGTGCCTCGCCGTGCTGCTGTGCGGCGTATTGTTCGGCGGCTATGAGGCATACGACATCATCACGATGCAGCAGGAGGTGCAGACGCGCGTGAATGCGCTGGCCGACGCCGACATGATCGCCACGGACGGCGGTGTGGACGGCGTGGCATGCGATGGGCTGCCGGAGGGTACCGCAAGCGCTGGCATGCATGCGGGCGCCGTGGATGCCGGCGCGGAGATTGCGTTGCTGTCCACGCCGGGCAAGGCGCTGCAGTCGTTCGAAGTCAGTCCGGGCATGCTCGAGCTCATCGCATCCAATGATGCGCACATCACGAAGGTGGATACCTCCGGCGTGTGGATTCCCGAAGACGTGGCACGTGACTTCGGCCTGAGTGAAGGAAGCCGTGTACAGACCAGTCAGGGCGTCATGGAAGTCGCACAGGTGTATGCGTGGCCCAATGACGGACGCGACACCCGGTTCTCATACACGTTCCTGATTCCGCGGCAGGCTTCGGGGGAGCGGTTCAACGAATGCTGGGTGAGGCAATGGCCGCATTCGCAGGAGGCGAGTGACCTGATGTACTCCACGCTGATCGCCGACGGCCGCAGCATGCAGGCGGCAGTCATCGGCGTGAACAAGGGATTCGACGCGCAATACGACCCGTACAGGACGTATGTCGCGCGCGCCACCCGATGGGTGCCGGTGCTCGCCGCGTTGTGCGGCGTGGCGATCGGCGTCTATGCCGTGCAACGCAGACGTCTGGAATATGCCGGCGCGCTGCATTCAGGCCAGTCCAAAGGCGCGCAGCTGTTGGGCATAGGGGTGGAGGCGTTCGTCTGGTCGGCGCTGGGTGCCGTGAGCGCCTGCGCGCTGATATGCGCCTACTGCGTGCGGATGGCGCCGTCCGATGCGCAGACGGTCATCCAGACCGCATGCAGGGCGCCGTTGGCGACGGCCGCCGCGGTGATCATCGCGGCCGTGGTCACCGGTCTCACGGTGCGCCAGTCGCAGCTCTTCAAACTGTTCAAGCATCGTTGACCCCCCAAAAGCATCGCTATGGGCGGCGCGTGCGTTGCTCTTATGGGCAGCGCGTGCGCCGCCCTAGTCTTACGGGTAGCAGTCGCGGAATCTTACGGGTAGCACAAGCGCATCGTTACGGGCGGCTGTCGTGAAATCCTACGGGTGGCACGGGTCGGAGGGGTCGGTGCATGCGGCGTCGACGATACCACGGGCGGCGGCGCGGAAGCGTCGCATCGCCTATCAAGATGACAGGGACAATGCGCGGATGACGTACGCGAGCAATGCATGCGCGCATACGAGGTCGCGTATAAGCGGCAGTCGTTGTCGCGAATATCGGCACGTTTCCATCAGTCGATTCGTCGACATCGACAGCGGCGGACGGTGATGCGCGGACGCTACCGCTTGCGACGTCGCAGCAGCAGACGCATGAGGTCCTTCGTCGTCGGCAGATTGAGTTTGCAGCGGATCGCACGGATGTGGGTGCGCACCGTCGAAGGTTTGACGCCGAGCTGCTCGGCGATCCGCGACGGATCGTTGCCGTATTCGCTCATGAGACGGTACACGGTGCGTTCGGTCGGCGTCAGCGTGTTGAGCCGATCCTCGTCGCCCGTCGCCTCCGCGCGGGCGTCGCGCTCAAGCACGGCACGCTGCGCGGCTTCCGGGGGCAGATATCCCGGCTCGGCGCCGCCGCGCAGCAAGAGTTTGACCATCGTCAGCAACTTGCTGAGCTCCTCCTTGTGCGCGAGCCCCTGACCGCCCGCAGCGCGGAACTGCTTGTCATAGTAGGCCTTCGGGAAGCAGGTCATGCCGAGCACGGGCGTGCGTCCATTGGTTCTGCGCAGCCTCGCGCACAGCTCGGGGCCTGATTCGTTCAACAGCTGCATGTCCATCACAACGAGGTCGGCGACGTCGCATTCCTCGATGATGTTCTGCTCGGTGCCGCGCAGCTGATGGATGATCGCCTGGGGATAGGCGGATCTGATGAATCCTGCGACGCTGTCCGCGGCGCGCGGGTCGTTGTCCACGATGATGAACTGCATATCGGCCTTCCGTTAGGTGCGGCATGCGGCTGCACGTCCTGCCGCCCATAAGATCATACGATACTGAGCATGACTATAGTCGCCGTGGCGATTGTCGGCGTCGCGTGAACATCACGTGAACATCACGTGGACGATGCGTGGACGATGCGTGGGCGATGCGTGGGCGATGCGTGGGCGATGCGGGGACGTTGCGCGGGCGTTGCACGAATGTCGAACAGATCCCGAACAGGGACGTCGAGTGACGTCGAGTGACGTTGCGCGGACGTTGCGCGGACGGTGTCGCTCGGCGCGGCGGCGACGTCGTCCACGGTCGGCGGGTCGTCATAGACTTTTGGGCGACACGGGGGCTGACGTCCGCACGATGACGCATCGTGCGGACGCCGGCTGAGAGAGGGCGTACCTCGACCGATTGAACGTGAATCCGGACAATGCCGGCGCACGGACGTCGTAGATTTCCCGTGCCTGAACATCCATGGCGATTCGTCGCCATGGCGAGACAAGAAAGGCACAAGTTATGTCTGCTTCCATCATCGAAGCGAAACCGAATATGAAATGGCGTGTCGTCGACATTGCCGTGGCTTCCGTCGTGGGCGTCGCGTCCGCGCTGATCTACTGGCTGGTCGCCTTCTTCTCCGCGGCCCCGTGGGGGTTTCTCGAGGCCGTCGTACCGGGGCTCGCCGGCATCATCAACGGATTGTGGCTGTTCGCCGGCCCTTTGGCGGCGATCATCGTGCGCAAGCCGGGTGCGGCGCTCTACGCGGAGCTCGTCGCCGGCGTGCTTGAGGCGCTCATGGGCAACATGTGGGGCGGCGTGAGCACCTTCCTCATCGCCTTCGCCCAGGGTCTGGGCGCCGAAATCGGCTTCGCGGTGTTCCTGTACCGCAAATGGAACCTCGGCACGACGGTGCTTTCGGGCGCGTTGAGCGGCGTCGGCTGCTGGGCGTACTCATTCTTCACGAACCTGCAGGCGATCGATGTTGGAAAGACGTACGGCGTCGTCTATCTGCTGGCGACCGTCGCCTCCGGTGCGCTGATTGCCGGCGTCGCGATGTGGTACCTCTACATCGCGATCGCGAAGACGGGTGCCCTCGACGATTTCGAATCGGGACGCCGGATCCGTCGAGCGAAGAAGACGGCGCTCGGCAGGTAGCGGACGTGGGCGTCGCGGGACGACGGTCGCGGTGGCGGAGGTCAGTGTACTCAGGAGAAACGGGTAGCGATCTTCGCCGTTACTGGCAGCTGTCGTGCTACGGGCAATCGTCGGCATCGGCGAATTCATCGCTACGGGTGGCAGTGTTCGACGATCGTCGCCGCTGTCGGATTCGCCGTACAGGGCCGCGAGTCGCAGCCGTCATCTGCATCCGTCGCTACGGGTGGTACATCGGAGGGTACCGCCGACGCGTACGGGTAGCGCCATGGGACACGTCGTTTTCGACTGTGGTCGACGCTTACGGGCAGTGCATCGGGGGATGTCGCCCGTAAGACCACGGAAGCGAACGATGCATGACGCGATGCGGATGTGGCGGTGCGATGCGGAAGGTGCACGTCGCCTTTCCGCAGATCCTACGGGTGGCACATCGCAGGGTGGCGCCCGTAACGGATGGTGGACGACGCGTCGGCGGGATGCTGCCCGTAGCAGTGGTGCTGCCCGTAACGGAACGCTACCCATAGCGGAAGCGCTGCCCATAACGGAGGTACTGCCCATAACGATAGGACTGCTCGTAACGGAACGCTACCGGTAATGAGAACGCTGCCCGTAGCGGTGGTGCTGCCCGTAGCGGCGGTACTGCCCGTAACAGTGGTGCTACCTGTAACGGAACGCTACCGGTAGCGGTGAAAGTGACGGGCGGTTCGCCGACGGGTGCCACCGGTAACGTTAGGGGCGGCACCTGCCGGCGCAGGTCGGCGGCGAATGCGCAACGAGTTCAAGCAAAGGAAACGATTCGAGTGCCTCAGACAAACGAACACACGACCACGTCGGCGACGCGTGTGGCCGATCGCGCGAACGGAGAGGAACACGAAGTGCGCCGTGGCGGTACGCTGCGCATGCGCAAATGGGGATACCGCCACGCGTCACGCGAACGATTTGCCGTGCGCGGCCTCGACCTGACGATCGATGCGGGCGAGCATGTGCTGCTGCTCGGGGCGTCGGGAATCGGCAAATCGACGATCCTCGAAGGAGCTGCGGGACTGCTCGGCGACGAGGACGCAGCCACGCTCGCCGAACACGACGGCGACGAGCCCGTCATGGACGCGGACGGCGGCGTCACCGAAGGCGTCATCGACATCGATGGCGTCGAAGTGCACCGCGCGCGCGGCGCCGTCGGACTCGTGCTCCAGGATCCGGACGCGCAGGCGATCTTCCAGCGCATCGGCGACAACGTGGCGTTCGGTCCGGAGAACCTCGACGTGCCACGCAAAGAGATATGGGAGCGCGTCGACGCGTCGCTGAACGCAGTCGGACTCGGAGGACTGCAGCTCGACCGCTCCGTCATGCATCTGTCGGGGGGACAGATGCAGCGTCTCGCGCTCGCCGGCGCGCTTGCGATGGAACCGAAGGTGCTGCTGCTCGACGAGCCGACGGCGAACCTCGATCCCGACGGCGTCGTGCAGATCGTCGGCGCCGTACGCGACGTGCTCGAACGTACGGGATGCACGATGGTGCTCGTCGAACACCGCGCCGACCGCTGGATCGACCTCATCGACCGCGTCGTCGTGCTCGGCCTCGAAAAAAACGACGACGAACGCGCCGTCAGCCAGCAGGGATACGACGACGAGATCGCGCGCGACGGCTTTCGCAACACCGTCGTCATCGCGGACGGCACGCCGGACGAGGTCTTCGGCGACGAGACGATCGACTTCGCCGAACTCGGCATCTGGGTGCCCCAACGCTACCGGCGGCAGGGCGACGAGATCACGCGGATGCACGTCGACGGCGAGCCCGACTGCGACCCCGCGCGCGGCCGCGGCGACATCGTGCTGAGCACCGACGACCTCGGCATCGGCAGGAACGGCGACGCCATCGCCAAACACATCGGCGTGTCGTTCCGCCCCGGGCAGATCACGGCGCTCGTGGGCGCGAACGGCGCCGGCAAATCGACGTTGTCGCTCACGCTCGCGGGACTGCTCGAGCCGGTCGTCGGGCGTGTCGTGGCCGGAGCATCGCTCGCCGAAGGGACGCACGGCGCATGGCCGATCGACTGGAGTTCGACGGAGCTCGCGTCGCGCATCTCGTACGTGTTCCAGAATCCGGAGCATCAGTTCGCGTGCTCGAGCGTTCTCGATGAGGTCATGCTCGGGCCGCGACGCACCGGCATCGACGAGGAGACGGCGCGTGCGCGCGCGCAGGAGCTGCTCGCGCGTTTCCATCTCGCGCAGTACGCGGATGTGAACCCGTACACGCTTTCGGGTGGCGAGAAACGACGGCTCACCGTGGCCGCCGCGCTCGCCGCCGCGCCGAAGGTGCTCATCCTCGACGAGCCGACCTTCGGGCAGGACCGGCGCACCTGGATGCAGATCGTGCGGCTCATCCTGAGTCTGCGCGGCGACGGCGTGAGCATCATCGTCGTGACGCACGACCGCGAGCTGGTGACCGCGCTCGGCGCGAGGGTCGTCGAACTCGTCGCCGCCGAAGCGGGCGGCTGTCGCGTTACGGGCGGTGCGCGCAGTGCTGCCGGTAGCGATGTTATGGGTAGTGCTGCCGGTAGCGATGTTACGGGTGGCGGCGCTGCCGGTAGCGACAACGATGCTGCGGATGACGATGATTCGGACGACCGTGTCGTTACGGGTAGTTGTGTCGTTACGGGTAGTTGTGTCGTTACGGGTAGCGGTGTTAGGGGTGGCGCTGCCAGCGGTGCTGCTGATAACGTCGACGCGGTTACGGGTAGTCGTGTCGCGCCGAAGCGCGCCGTCGTCGGCATCGACGATGCCGATGCTGCTACGGACGGCATAGGGAGTGCCACCCGTAAGCGTGGATGTGTCGACGATGATGAACGTGCCACCCGTAAGCGTGGGCGTGTCGACGATGATGATGAAAATGTCGACGTCGTGGCGGCGTCGGCGGCGTCATCGACCTCGAAGACGACGGATGCGGCGATGCACGGCGAGCAGATCGTGCAGGTGAGCGCCGTCAACGAACGGCACGATCGCATCAAGCCGGCGAGTCGTTCGCCGTATCTGGCGTCGCTCAACCCGGTGTTCCGGCTCGGCGGCGCGTTCCTGGCGTCGCTGCCGCTTCTGCTCAGCCTCGATTGGGTCTCCGCCACCGTTGCGCTTGCGGCGGAATTCCTCGTGCTGATGATCATCGGTTTCACGCCGTGGCGGGTGATCAAATCGACATGGCCGATCTTCATTGGTGCGCCGGGATCGGCGCTCGCGGTGCTGCTGTACGGCAAGCAGGGCGGCGACGTCTGGTGGCAGTGGGGGTGGATCGCCGTCACCGACCGTTCCGCGCAGCTGGCGCTCGCTACGGCGCTGCGCATCCTCGCAATCGGCATTCCGGCGATCATCGCCGTGCTCGGCATCGACGCGACCGACCTGGCCGACGGATTCAGCGAGCTGCTCCATCTGCCCGATCGTTTCGTCTACGGCGGATTGGCGGGAATGCGGCTGTTCTCGGTGCTTCAGGATGATTGGACGGCGCTCACGGCGTCGCGGCGCTCGCGCGGACTCGGCGACGACAACAAGGTCGCTGCGTTCTTCCCTCAGGCGTTCGCGTTGCTTGTGCTGTCCATCCGCAGATCGACGACGCTGGCGACGGCGATGCAGGCGCGTGGTTTCGGCGGCGTCGCCCCGCGCAGCCACGCGCGTGTGAGCGAAGTGCATGCGCGCGATTGGTGGTTCCTTATCGGTTGCGCCGCGCTGCCGACGATCGCATTGGTGAGCGCCGCGTTCGCCGGGACGTTCTCGTTCATGGGCAACTGAGAGCTCGCCGCATGTGTCGTGTGCAGTGTGCGGCGTGGGCGAATGGAGAGGACGCGCGGTGTCGATACGGCGGCAAGCCGCGTCGACACCGCGCGTCGTTATCGGTGGTTGTCGTTATCGGTAGCGCGTGCAGTGCTACCGGTAGTTGTTGCTACCGGTAGTGCGTACGCCGTTATCGGTAGCACGTGTGGCGCCGATAACGGATGCGCTGCCCGTAGTGACTACTGCCGGTAGTGACTACTACCGGTAGTGATTACTGCCCGTAGTGATTGCCGCCCGTAATGGTTATCGACTGCGATGCGGCGAACGGCGCCCACTACCGGTAGCACACGTCGCCGGTAGCGGGCGCGGATTCAGCCTGAACACCGTGTCCGATTGCTCGGCGATCTGCGGACTGTGCGTGACGATGATGACGCAGCGGCCGTCCTTGTGTGCCAGATCGGTGAAGATTCGCATGATGTCCGCCTGCGTCGCGCCGTCAAGGTTGCCGGTGGGCTCGTCGGCAATGATGACGCGCGGGTCGTCGCTCAGCGCGCGGGCGATCGCCACGCGCTGCTGTTCGCCGCCGGACAGATGCAGGATGCGTTCGTTTGCGTATCGTTCGGGCAGATGCACCTGCTTGAGCAGATCGAGCGCGATGTCCTTTTTCGGGCGGTCGAAACGCTTACCGGAAGCATCCATCGTCAACATGATATTCTCCAGGACGGTGAGCTGCGGCAGCAGGTTGAAACTCTGGAAGATGACGCCGATGTCGCGACTGCGGTACCGGTAGCGGTCCATCGTCGCCAGATCGCGGTCGTCGAAGAGCACGGCGCCCGCGGTCGGTGTGGTCAGGCCGCTGATCAGCGACAGCAGCGTCGTCTTTCCGGCGCCCGACGGACCGACGATTGCCGTCACTTCGCCGCTGCGGAACGATGTGCTGACGTGGCTGATGACGTTCCGTCCGTTTTTCGCATAGGCGTAGCTCACGTCGTCCAGAACAAGCACCGACTTACGGGCGACGTCCTCGTCGTGCACTGTATCTGTCTGCGGCATGGGTGTCTTCGTCATGATGTGCTCCTTTGAAATCGATAGATGCCTGATTATTTGATGATTATTTGTGGTGTCTGTGTGCGGCGTGTCGTCGATGACGACGGGTGATGGCTCGTGCCTCCCGTAACGATGTGCGCGAAGTCGTCGGTCGGGCGCGCGCCGCCGATCGTACGGCGGTCACGCGCTGAGCGGCGAGGGCATAGGCGATCGCAACGACGATGGCGGCACGGCGTGTCATGAACGATCGGCCAGGATCTGCAGCGGCTCGTATCGCATGACGAACACCGCGGCGACGAATGCCGCCAGTAACGTCAGACCGAGTCCGACGAGCAGCATCCATCCGAGCGTGGCCCAATTGACGGTCGCGTTGAGTTTCGCGATCGCCTGCGACGTCCTGCCGAAGCCGTCACGCACGTCGTTGCCAAGCTGCTGCCCGTTGCTCGGGACGTCGTCGGTGCCACCCGTAGAGTTACCACCCGTAGCGTCGGTGCCGCTGCTGCCCGTAGCGTCGGCGTCCGGACGTGGACCTCCGCCGGGCTGCATGTCGCGGCCGAACTGTTCGCGCTGCTGGGCGAGCTGCGTGTGCTGCGCCTCGATCTGGGATGAAAGCAGCGCGTTCGACACCGGCACCGATGCGCCCGCGCCGACGCCCACGCCCACGGCGAGGCCGATGAGCGTCACGACGAGCAGCTCCACCGCGTATTGCGCCGCGACCTTGGCTTTGCGCACGCCGATCGCCGTGAGCACGCCGATCTCGTACTTGCGTTCGCGGATGTTGAATATCGTCATCACGACGAGTATCACGGCGCCCACCGCCAGCACCACGATGAGCAGCGTCCTCGCGAACTTCGCGAGGTTCTCTATCGGCAGCAGACTCGCTTCATATTGCTGCACGTCCTGCGAAGTGACCGTGTATTCGTCGCCGAGACCCGCAGCCTTTACGCTGCGGACGAATTCATCGTATTTGGATTTGCCGTCGAACACATAGGTATAGCTGAGCGTCGCCGCCTGCATCGCGCGCGTGTCGCCGTGCGCGTCAGTCACGTCGATCGTCTTATCGGCGGTAAGCCCGAGCTTGTCGAGCGTGGACGCGGACGTGTAGATCGCGTTCGCCGGGTCGCTCGCGTTCGACGACATCGGGCCGCCCATCGGCGCCGACGAATCGTTCGTGTTGCTGTAGATGCCCACGACTTTGAACGTGTACGTCGTGTCCTCGTTGGCGACGTTCGCGACGACGATCGAGTCGCCGACCTCGACGTCGTTCGCAGCGGCGAGCGTGTCGGAGATGATGACATCGTTATCGTCATCGGTGTCATAGCCGAAGACCTGGCCGCTGTCCATCGTGAAGGAGCCGTTCGGAGCGTTCGCGATGGCCTCGTCGCTGGAGAATCCGACGAGTGAGAAGTCGCCGACCGTCATCTGCGCGCCGCTGCCTTCCGGAGGGGTGCCCGCATCGGGCATCTGCGGCGGATTCGACTGCGCGCCGTCGTTTGCTTTGTTCGATTGCGCGTTGTTGTTCGTCTCGTCTGACTGCGTCGACTGTTTCGTGTCCGCGTTCTCCTTGATGGTGCCGCCGTTCGTGTCGACCGCTTCGATGCCATCGTTTGCAGAGGCGACGGACGCCGTCTCGATGTAATACGACGACGCGACGCCGTACGACGTCTTGGCGTATTGCTCGTAGTCGGCGAGCATCAGCGTCTTGCCGGCGACGGCCTCGCGCATCGCGTCCATGTCCGGCTTGCCGTCGCCGGCGCCGTTTGAGCGCGACTTGTCCATCAACGAGCCGCGGTCGAGCGTGATCTGCGCACAGAGCGTCGTGTTCGCGAGCGCATCCGTGCGCGCCCGCTGTGCCGCCTGTACGATGGCGAGTCCGATGGTGGCCGCCGCGGTGACGATCGCGACGATGATGATCATGAGCGCGCTGCGCCCTTTGTTGCGGGTGATGTTCCTCATCGCGTTGGTGATGATGAACATGGTCGTCCTTCGAAGATTCATTGGTCTGTATGGTTGGTATTGGTGGTGCCGACGGTTGCCGTACGCCGCCAGCGTAAAGTCCGAAGTTGGGGCCGGTCGTGGGAATCGCTGGAACGACGCCGAATCATCGCCGACGGTTTCCTGAAAGCCGACTGTGACTCAACTGATAACGTCGCCGACGCGGAGATCGCCGATTCGCGGATGGTCGGCGGATGTGCGCTGCCGTCGCGTTACCGGTGGTGTTTCGGTTATCGGGGTGTCTCGCGCTATGGGTGGTGTCGTGCGTTAGCGGTGGCGTCTCGGTTATCGAGAGGCGTCTTACCGTCACGTCGTTACGTTACGGGTGGCATCGCGCGCTACGGGTGGTGTCGCACATTGCCGGTGACGCTCGTGCGTTACCGGCGGCAATCGTGCGTGAGGTACTCATTCGTTACGGGTGGCTCTCGCGGGATGGCTGCGGATGCCTTACCGGTAGCAGTCGCGCATCCTCGGGGAACGGTATGGAAAGCTACGGGAAGCAGCGCAAAGACGTCGACGATTCGGCGACTTCCTGGATATCGGCGGTGGCACACCCTTGAAGAACAATCTCCTGAAGAACGATCTCCGAACATGCTCGCAAGAGGGAGAGGGACATTCGTTCGTATGCGCAGACGCATTATCGTGATTGCGGCTCTCCACGAGAAAGAGAGATGACAGCTACCTGTAAAACACAGCCCATAAAGGAAGAGGACGGCCGATAGTGCGATAAGAGGGACGTGCTGCCCGTAAGGAACGCTGATGCTTCCCGTAAGGTTGCGCAAGCGCTGATGCCGCGCGTAAATAGAGACCGATATCGGCAAAGGGGAACGTGCTGCCCGTAAGCAATCGTGCATGTCATGGATGACGTCTGCATAAGCATAAGAGGGGACTGCCCGTAAGCAATACCGATACCGATGCTGCCCATAGGGAATCGTGTATAGGAGAACGCTGCCCGTAAGGAGACGTACGTGGAGATGCTGCCCGTAAGGATTCGCAGGTGGAGACGGTGGTGAGAAGCCTACGGGCAGGACTGGGTATCGCGGTAGGGTGGCGGGTATGCCGATCGACAACCATGTAATCACGAACACGAAGTCAGAACGCGTGCGCAGGCTCGTCGAGCTTGCATCCCGTAAGCATAGGGAACGAAGCGGACGGTTCATCATCGAAGGGCCGCAGGCGGTGCGGGAGGCGCTCACCTGGCAGCCCGACGTCGTGCGCGACCTGTATGTCGCCGCCGACGGCGACGCCCCCGACGCGGCCTTCGCGAACGCGACCGTCGCATCGCTCGCCGGACTCGCGATGGGCGAAGGCGTCTACGTGCACAAAGCGACCCGTAACGCCATCGACCATGTGAGCCGGGATGCGCAGGGCGTGTTCGCGGTCGGAGACCTCGAACGATGCCGCGAACGGCTGTCGACGATACCCGAAACGCCGCGCCCGTTCATCGCCGCGTTCTGGCAGGTGCGCGACCCCGGCAACGCGGGCACCGTCATCCGCAGCGCCGACGTCGCCGGCTGCGACGCCGTCGTCCTCGTCGGCGATTGCGTCGACGTGTTCAATCCGAAGGTCATCCGCGCGACGACGGGATCGCTCTTCCATCTGCCGGTGCTGCGCATGGACGAGGACGCCTTCTTCGATATGTGCGCGGCCCGTAAGGCGAGCGTCATCGCCGCCGACGTGTACGGGACGGAACAGATGCCGCCCGTAAGCCTTCCGGACCTCGTGCGGCAGGGGGATGCGCTCGACGGCGCGAAGGCGGTGCTCTTCGGCAACGAGGCGCGCGGCCTCGACGACGCGCTGCTGTCGCGCGCCGACGTCGTATGCTCGATCCCGATCTACGGCAAAGCGGAATCGCTCAATCTCGGCACGAGCGCGGCGGTCATGCTGATGACGTTGGCTATGTCGAGTCGTATTGAAAGAATGTGAAGTCGATAAAACGTTGGAATGACGCGATTTCGCGCCAGAAGACGCCTGTTGATGAAAGGTAACTCGTGGCAGGGAACACGCAATTCGATGCCGATGCGGTGCAGCAAGCCGTCGCCGAAGGCATCGCCGCAATCGAACAAGCCTCCAGCATGGAGGAACTCAAGGCCATCCGCGGCAAGTACGCCGGCGCGCAGTCGGCGATGACGCTCGCCAGCAAGGCGATCGGCTCGCTCGACAAGGATCAGAAGAAGGAGGCGGGCAAGCTCATGGGCAAGCTGCGCGCCGACTTCGGGCGCGCGTACGGCACGAAGGAGGCCGAGGTCAAGGCCGCCGAGGAGGCCGCCGAACTCGCCTCCGAAACGATTGACATGACGCTGCCCGTAAGGCGCCGCCCGCTCGGTGCGCGCCATCCGCTGCCCAAGCTCATGGAGGACATCGAGGACTTCTTCGTCGGCATGGGCTGGCAGATCTCCGATGGCCCCGAGGTCGAGACCGAATGGTTCGACTTCGACGCGCTCAACTTCGGCCCCGACCATCCGGCGCGCCAGATGCAGGACACCTTCTACGTCAAAGGCAACCAGGCGAAGGACGCCGCCGGCTTCGTCGGCTCGAACATGGTCCTGCGCACGCAGACCTCCTCCGATCAGGTGCGCGGCCTGATCAACCACGGCGTGCCGCTGTACATCGCCTGCCCGGGACGCGTATTCCGCACCGACGAGCTCGACGCGACGCACACGCCGGTCTTCCACCAGGTCGAGGCGCTCGCCGTCGACAAGGACCTGACGATGGCCGACCTCAAAGGCGTGCTCGACAAGCTCGCCGTCGCGATGTTCGGCCCCGAGGCGAAGAGCCGCCTGCGCCCGAGCTACTTCCCGTTCACCGAGCCGAGCGCCGAGATCGACCTGTGGTTCCCCGACAAGAAGGGCGGCCCCGGCTGGATCGAATGGGGCGGCTGCGGCATGGTCAACCCGAACGTGCTGCGCTCGGCCGGCATCGACCCGGACGACTACACCGGCTTCGCGTTCGGCGTCGGCGTGGAGCGCACGCTGCTGCTGCGCCACGACATCAACGACATGCACGACCTCGTCGAAGGTGACGTGCGTTTCAGCGAACAGTTTGTGATGGGGGAGTGATACCCAATGCCAATGGTAGATATTGACTGGCTGCGCGACGACGTCGAGGTCCCTCAGGGACTGACCTACGAGCAGCTCGCGAAGGACCTCGTGCGCGTCGGACTCGAGGAGGAGGAGATCCACACCTCGCAGCTGACTGGGCCGATCGTCGTCGGCTACGTCGTCGACGCGACTCCCGAGCCGCAGAAGAACGGCAAGACGATCAACTGGTGCCACGTCGACGTCGGCGACGAATACAACGACGTCGACGAGAACGGCAACAAGGTGCCGCGCGGCATCGTATGCGGCGCGCCCAACATGAAGGCGGGCGAGAAGGTCGTCGTCACGCTGCCCGGCGCCGTGCTGCCTGGCGATTTCAAGATCGAGCCGCGCAAGACCTACGGACACATCTCCGACGGCATGTGCGCGTCGGAGCGCGAACTCGGGCTCGGCGACAGCCACGACGGCATCATCCTGCTGCGCGACTACGGCTTCACGCCCGAGGAATACGACGCGCTCAAACCGGGCGACGACGCGATGCACCTGCTGCACCTCGACGAGCCGATCCTCGAGATCAACGTGACGCCCGACCGCGGCTACGCGTTCTCCTACCGCGGCATCGCACGCGAATTCCACAACTCGACCGGCGCGAAGTTCACCGATCCGGTCGCCGCGCTCGACGAACGCGTCCCGCACGTCGAGGACACCGGTGACACGACGCGCGACATCGACGTCATCATCGACGACGACAACCCGATCCACGGCGTCGTCGGCTGCGACCGCTACTACGCACGCACCGTGCGCGGCTACCAGCCGGGCAGCGCGACGCCGAACTGGATGCGCCGCAGGCTCACGCGCGCCGGCATGCGCTCGCTGTCGCTGCCGGTGGACGTCACGAACTACGTCATGCTCGATCTCGGACAGCCGATGCACGCCTACGACCTCGACAAGATCGAAGGCCCGATCGTCGTGCGCCGCGCGAAGGCGGGCGAGAAGCTCACGACGCTCGACGGCAAGGAACACGACCTCGATCCCGAGGATCTGCTCATCACCGATTCGCCCAACGGGCAGCAGGGTTCGCGTATCCTTGGCATCGCCGGCGTCATGGGTGGCATGTACGGCGAGGTGACCGACGAGACGACGAACATCCTGCTCGAGGCCGCGCACTTCGACCCGATCACGATCGCGCGTTCGGCGCGCCGCCACAAGATCCCCTCTGAGGCGTCGCGACGTTTCGAACGCGGCGTCGACGACAAGCTGCAGCCGGCGGCCGCGCAGATGGCCGCCGAGCTGCTGGAGAAGTACGGTGAGGCGACGCCGTCGCTGACGCCGCAGGACGTCGACACGACGCCGCGACGCACGCCGATCGTCTTCAAGGCGAGCGAAGCGAAGCGCGTGGCCGGTCTCGACCTCGACCTCAACGAGATCAACGGCATCCTCACCGACATTGGCTGCGTTGTCGGCGGCGGCGGCAACGGCGAGTTCACGGTGACGCCGCCGTCGTGGCGTCCCGACCTCAACGAGGCGTGCGACCTCGTCGAGGAGATCGCGCGCATCTACGGCTACGACCGCATCCCGACGCGCGTGCCGCACGCGCCCGTCGAAGGCCATGTGGGACTGACCTCCGACCAGCGACGCAAGCGTGAGGTCGCGAACGAGCTCGCCGAATACGGCCTCGTCGAGACGCTCAGCTACCCCTTCGTCGGTCCCGCCGACTATAAGGCGTTCATGATCGACGCCGAGCAGGTCGAGCCGGTGAGCGTGCAGATCGTCAACCCCCTCGCCGACGACCGTCCGTTCCTGCGCCGCGAGCTGCTGCTCACGCTCGCGCAGACGGTGCGCCGCAACCTGCGCCGCGGCATCGAGAACGTCAGCTGCTACGAGATCGGCCACGTCTACCTCGCCGATCCGAACGCGCCGGCGATTCCCGCGCTGCCCGGCGCCGTCAAGCCGACCGACGAACAGCTCGCCGCGCTCGACGCGGGTCTGCCCGAACAGCCGCTGCACGTGGCCGCGATCATGACCGGGCTTGCCGAGGACGACGGATGGCTCGGCGACAGGCGCGTCGTCGACTGGAGCGACGCCGTCGAGGTGGCGCGCCGCGTCACGAAGCGCCTCGGCGCCGACATCGTGCTCGATCAGCCGAAGGCCGAGGACGTGCCCGCGCAGTGGCATCCGGGACGCGCCGCGCGCATCGTCGCGGCAGGCGAGACGGTCGGATTCGTCGGCGAGCTGCATCCGAAGGTCGACGACGAACTCGGCTTCCCGCATCACACGGCCGCCTTCGAGATCGATCTGACCGCGCTGTTCGCGACATTGAGCGACAAGCCGGTGCAGGCCAAGCCGATCTCGACGTTCCCGCCGGTCAAGCAGGACCTCGCGTTCACGATGCCGGACGCGCTGACCGCGCATGAGCTCGAAGAGGCGATCCGACAGGCCGCCGGCGACGTACTCGAATCGATCGAACTGTTCGACGTCTACGAAGGCGACCAGCTCGGCGAAGGCAAGAAGTCGCTCGCGTATGCAGTGACCTTCCGCGCGCCCGACCGCACGCTCACCAGCGAGGACAGCGAGGCGATCCGCGCGAGGATCGTCGAGCGCGCGGCGACGCTCGGCGCGCAGTTGCGCGCGTGACCGCCGCGGCGGGGGATGACGTGCGACACGGCGACGTGTCGCACGTCATCCCCCGCCGTCGTCGTTATCGTCGTCCCTTGAGGTTCGATGAGCTTACGGGCGGCTGCTGTTATTACGGGCGGCGGGTTGCTTACGGGTAGTCGATTATGGGTGTCTGCTTACGGGTGGTTGCTGCCCGTAAGCGGAGTCCGTACGGGCGGCTGCCTCCCGCAGTCGTAACTCTTACGGGCGGCGGCATGCGCTTACGGGATGGCGTTGCGAAGTAGTCGTCAAGGGATCGTATATGCATCGCCCGTACGCGGCGTCGGTGTTTACAGGCGGTTGCCCCAGGGGCGCCCGATGGTCGGGGATTGCGCTTACGGGCAGCAAGTTATGCGGGCGTTTTCTCTTACTGGTAGCGTGTGTATCGATGAACGTCAGTCGTGCGACGGTCGTCCGCCCACGCCGGTCAAGACACGAATGCCGACGATGATGATCGTCCGCGACAGGCGGCACCCCGATTGTGAAACGAGTGCCGCCCGTAAGACTGGGTCGACGTCGCCGCCGGGATCTGCGCTACGGGAGGCGGCCGTACGCGACGACGGATCGGTGGCCGCGGGCGAGCGCAACCACCCGTAGCAGGCGGCTGGTTGCGCGACATCATAGATGGCATAGATGTATATGTCAGGACAACGCAAGAATGGACGTCGTGACCGACGACCGGTAAGGACATGAGATGAGCGAACCGGAACAGAACAAGCCGCAGGACGCATCCGAGCACGATGCGAACGCCGTGCCGACCGCATCGTGCTCGGATGCGTCCGAATCGACGAGCCGTCCTGAAACAGAAGGATCGAACGCGCTGCCCACGCAGTCCGACGCGCCAACTGCGTCCGCCGGCGCGTCGTCGACGACCGCTGATGCGCCAGCCGACTCAAAAGACAAAAACGCTGCGAACATTCCGGAATCGGAAGTGTCGCAGGCCATCTTGGAGACCGACATGCCGGTCGAGGGACAGCCGAACGCTCTGGCGTACGGCGCGATGGACAACCAGTTCCCGCCGGATTACGACCCGTATCTCTTCGGACGTCCGGAAGGCGGAGAGACGCACGAACAGGTCGAGCGCGAGGCCCGCGACGAGGAGATCCGCATCGAGCAGCGCCGTGCGGTCCAGCGTCAGCCGAATCCGATGAGCATGCCGCCGGCAGCGGGCTACGGGCAGTGGCCCGCCGCGCCCGGAACCGGACAGAACGCTGACCCGAACGCGCCATTCGGCGATCGCCGCAACTACAATGCCGACAATCGCGGGAAACTGCCCCGCTATGTGCAGGGCATCGACCTCGACGACCCCAACCAGAACGTGTACTACGGGCGTTGGGACGTCAGCTCGATCGTCGCGTTCGCGCTGTCGCTGCTGCTGCCCGTACCGTTCCTGCCCGCGCTGCTCGGCGCTTTCGGGATGTACCGCACGAAGCTGATGCGCATGAAGGGCTTCGGCTTCGCGCTGGCGGCCGTCATCATCAACGTCATCTATTCGATTGCGATGATCTGGATGATGATCAACGGCGTTTCCACCCAGGACGTCCTCAACGACATGCTGCACATGCTGGGACTCAACGGCACTACGGGTGGTACGGACGGCTCCACGCCCACGCCGACGCCGACTTCTTCCGCGACGTCCACGCCGACGCCTTCGCCGTCGTCTACGGGCGGTGCATCCGGTAACGGCGTGACGTCTGCGATGGGGATGTGAATCGAGTCCGACGACGGCGTCGCAGTGCCACCCGTAGCATGACGTCGTCGTCGAGGGGTGACGTGGGCGAGCGCGTGTGCTGCTGCCGGTAAGCATTGTGCATGGGGAAGGATGCACGAGGGGGAGCTGCCGGTAAGCGGGTGGAGAATCGGGAGATCGACGACATCGTCGTAGACGACAGTGCCCCAGACGACGTCACAACGGACGGCATCGCGGAAGGCGAACAGGGGAAATGGCGCCAATCGCACGGGAAAACATGGTCCTCAGGAAGTTATCCACAACGACACGCCGGCAACACGCCGGCGACACGCCGTCGACACACCCATCCGGTCACATACCCCCGCCGGGGTAGACACGGCTCATGACGCGTCCGTACCGTCGTCACATGGAAACGCGAATGGATGCTGCCGCCTACGAAACGGTCGGCGATGAAGACGAGTACGAGCGCAGGCTCCGCGAGGGCAGCGCGCCGAATCTGCTGCCGATGCATCTGCAGCTCATCGAACTGCAGGCGCAGGAGATCGCGCGATGCATGGACGCACGCGCGAGAGTCAGCCATGACCTGCTGTTCGGCGGGTTCACCGCGCTGCGATTGCAAGGTGTGCCGCTGCCGCGCACGCTGCCCAAGTACGGGGAGACGGTCAGCGGCGACGACTTGTGTGTCCTCGCGACACGCCGCAACACGCGCACCCGACTGCGCGGCGCGCGGTACTATCACATGAACATCCCGTTGCAGATCGTCGAGCCGATGCCCGGCGTGCGCTGCGTGAGCGTCGTATGCGCGTGGTTCATGCTCGCCCGTTTCCTGTCGCTGGAGGAACTTGTGACGCTCGGCGACTGCCTGCTCATGCGCAACGTCGTGCACAAGCGCGTCACAATCGAGGATTTTGACGTGTTCGTTACGCGGATGGAACGACTCGGCAAGCTGCACGCCCTCGGTCGCAAACGTGCGCCGCGCGGCGTGAAGAAGGCGCGTCGCGCGATCGCTCTGCTGTGCGCGAACATGGAGTCGCCGCAGGAGGCGCGGCTGTCGCTGGAACTCAGGAAACGTGGACTGCCGGAGCCCGTCGCCAACCTGTCGATCATGCTGGACGACGGCACCGTCGTGCGCGGCGACCTGGTGTTCGTCGAGGCCGGTGTCATCTGCGAGTACGACGGCGCGCATCATCTCAACCAGCTGGAGCGCGATCGCATACGCCGCGCGAAGATCGAATGCTCCGGATGGCGGTACGTGCAGGTGACGCGCGTCGACATGGCGACGCCCGATGCACGCGCATGGATGGCCAGACGCGTCGCATACGCGCTCGAGGAGCGCACCGGCGTGCGCTATATGACCGACGACGTGATTCCGCTCGAGGCGATCGCCGACCAGGCATTGCGCGCGCCCCTTCCCGGCTGGGACTGCGTGGCGTAGTCGAAGTGCGGCTGCGCGGTAGTGCGGATTGCGGCGGCGTGATCTCGTGGATCGCGGCGGCGTGCGCCGCGGAAACGTCGGCGTCGGCACGCGGATTGGCGGATGTGCGGTCGTGATTATGGGTGGTCGTGTTTTTATGGGTGGTCGTGTTTAGGGTGGTCGTATTTACGGGTGGTCGTGATGAATCGATGTGTGTCGTCATGCTTACGGGTAGTCGTGTTGAGTAGACGTGCGCTATGGTCATGCTTACGGGTAGTCGTATCAAGGCGATGGGCGTCTTCTTCGTCGTTTGGGCGTCTTCTTCGTCGTTTGGGCGTCTTCTTCGTCGTTTCATCGATCGGCTGCGCTTATGGGTGGCGTACGCACGCGCAAGCACAGGGGAGCGCGGCACTTTCTCGCGATCATGAATGCATAATTATGCAATGTACTGCATAAAGTGTATCGTCATCTGTATAACCAAAAAGTTGGTCGCATCGGATGCTCTGATGGCGGCTCCTGTCGTCGACCGTTACCGGCGGCATGTGCGCGAACGCGGAATCCTCGGATCAGGCTGTTTTGTGTACTTCGCGCGCATGGCGCCGGCGGAAGGGTCGACTGCAGCCGGTAAGGCATGACGGCCCGTTCGGGGTGTCACGGCCACGTCGCGGAAGTCGCCGATGCACATGCGCATATGCACGCGCGCGTCGCGGTTCGCGGAATCGGAATGCTACCCGTAAGGGAATTGGCCGCCGGATGCCGAGACGATGGGATGCCACCCGTAAGGGTCGCGGATGTGTGGACGCGCGGCGGAGGATTGGCGACCAACGGCGAACACTGACGGCACGGCCCCGACGGGGTCGGAAAGGAAGGCAACGGGAATGACGAAGTACACCGTCGCGGTCGCGGGTGCGACCGGTTACGCGGGTGGGGAGGCGCTGCGCATTCTCGCGACCCATCCGAATTTCGAAGTGACGACCGTCGCCGGTCATTCGTCGGTCGGTGAGAAGCTCGGCGCCTATCAGCCGCATATCCCTCAGCTGGCCGACCTGACCATCGTCGATACGACGGCCGAGGCGCTCAACGGACACGACGTCATCATTCTGGCGTTGCCGCACGGGGCATCGGGTGCGCTCGCCGCGCAGCTCGACGAGTCGGCGACCGTCGTCGATCTGGGCGCCGACCATCGTCTGGAGATGCAGCAGGCATGGGACGATTACTACGGCGGCGCGTTCTACGAACACTGGACCTACGGAATGCCCGAGCTCATTCTGGGCAAGGACGCCAACGGGCGGTACCTGCGCCAGCGCGACGTCATCAGCGGCGTCGCTGCGGACGACGTGCTGCCCGTAAGCGAGATGCACGACGCGGGAGGGGCGCAGGATGTGCTGCCCGTAAGCGAGATGCGGCAGGCGGAGGACGTGCAGGACGCGCTGCCCGTAAGAAGGGGGACGCGGCGCATTGCGGGGCCCGGCTGCAACGTCACGGCCACGACGCTCGCGATGCAGCCGGCGATCGCCGAGAATCTCATCGTGCCGCACACGATCGTCGCCGACCTGGCCGTCGGCTATTCGGGCGCCGGCAAAAGCCTCAAGCGCACGAATCTGCTCGCCTCGGAGGCACTCAATTCGGCGACGCCGTATTCGGTCGGCGGCACGCACCGCCACATCCCCGAAATCCTGCAGAACTTCGCGCATGCGGCAGGCCTCGGCGCCGAAGCAGCGAACGAGTTCATGCTCGCGTTCACGCCGATGCTCGTGCCGATGTCGCGCGGCATCCTCGCTTCGGTGAGCGCGAAACTCACCGACAAGGCGCTCGACATGGATGACGACGACATCCGCGCCGTATGGACGAAGGCGTACGAAGGACAGCCATTCGTGTTCGTGCTGCCCGAAGGTGTGATGCCGGCGACGCAGAACGTCCTCGGCTCGAACGCCGCGCACGTGCAGGTGGCGGTCGACCGACGAAGCCGAACGCTGCACGCATTCGCGGCGATCGACAACCTCAATCGCGGAACGGCGGGGCAGGCGGTCGAATCGCTCAACCTCGCGTTCGGACTCAACGAAGAAACAGGACTCAGCAAGATCGGAGTGGCACCATGAGCGTAACGTTTGCACAAGGATTCACGGCGGCCGGCGTGGTTGCAGGCATCTCGTCGGTGGAAGGAAAGAAGGACCTCGCGCTCGTCGTGAACAACGGCCCGCTCAAGGCGGCCGCCGGCGTGTTCACGACGAATCGATTCTGCGCCGCGCCCGTGCAGTGGTCGCGCGAAGCGGTCAAGGACGGTCAACTCGACGCCGTCGTCCTCAACTCCGGCGGCGCTAACGCATGCACCGGACTCGAAGGCTACGAGCAGGCGGCGGCGACGGCGCGCAAGGCCGGCGAACTGCTCGGCTGTGACGTCGAGGACGTGGCCGTATGCTCCACCGGTCTCATCGGTGAACTGCTGCCACTAAGCAAGGTGCTCGCCGGCGTCGAGGCCGCGTTCGACGCCCTCGACGACACCGTCCAGGCGGGCGACGACGCATCGCACGCGATCATGACGACGGACACAAAGCCGAAGACCGTGACGCGTCTGGGATCGAACGGATTCCGCATCGGTGGCATGGTCAAGGGATCAGGCATGATCGCGCCGCAGCTCGCGACGATGCTGTGCGTCATCACGACCGACGCCGTCGTCACGCCCGAACAGCTACGGGCGGCACTCGGCGCCGCCGTCGACACGTCGTTCAACCGCATCGACGTGGACGGCTGCATGTCCACGAACGACACCGTGCTGTTGCTCGCATCGGGCGCCTCCGGCATCACGCCGGACGCGGACGAGTTCAATGCGCTCGTCGCCGGCTGCTGCGCGTCGCTCGCACGCCAGATCATCGGCGACGGCGAAGGCGCGAGCCACGACATCAAGATCACCGTCGAAGGCGCCACCGACGAGGACGCCGCGCTCGCCTGCGCGCGTGCAGTGGCCGCGTCGAACCTGCTCAAATGCGCAATCAGCGGCAACGACCCGAACTGGGGACGCATCGTCAGCTCGGTGGGCACCGTGCCGGTGGACGTCGCGCCCTACGACCCCGATCAGGTGACCGTCGACGTCAACGGGGTGCGGGTGTGCGACGGCGGCAAGCCGGGGCGCGATCGCAGCGAAGTCGACATGACGGCGCGCGAGGTCGACATCGTCATCGGACTCAATGTCGGCGACGCCACCGCCACTGTGTGGACCGACGACCTCACTCACGAATACGTGCACATCAACGCCGACTACGAAAGCTGAACGCGGCGCGCGGCAACGCCTCCCGCTGCTACGGGCGGCGGTTGCCGCTCTTACGGGTGGCAGGTTGTTGCGGCGGCGCGTCACGCTTACGGGTAGTGCGTCGATCCTACGGGCAGTTCGCTCTTATGGGTGGCAGGTCATATCGATCGGCCGCGGAAGGTCGTTCGTCGTTGGGTGGCCCAATCCGCTGCCAATAACGGTGTGCCTCCCGTAAGAGCGTGCGCTACCACTAAGAGGAAAAAGCGTGCGTTACCACTAAGAGACGCTACCACTAAGAGATAAGAGAAAGGACTGCCCGTAAAAAATCTGACTACCCGTAAGAGAGAGGACGTGCTACCCGTAAGCGGGTGACACGGGTGGCGCTGGGAGCGCGGACGCGCGGATGCCGACGGCGCGAGAATAGGAGAACGATAAGGAATCATGACGAAACAACTGAAAGGTCCGGGCTTCCACCTGGACGTGCATACGGATCTGCGTCCGGACCAGAAGGCGGAGGTGCTCATCGAGGCGCTGCCGTGGCTGGAGGAGTTCTACGGGAAGACGGTCGTCATCAAATACGGCGGCAACGCGATGGTCGACGATCATCTCAAGAGCTGCTTCGCCGACGACATGGTGTTCCTGCGTCAGGTGGGTCTGCATCCCGTAATCGTGCACGGCGGCGGCCCGCAGATTTCACAGATGCTCAAGGCTCTCGGCATCCATTCGGAGTTCAAGGGCGGCCTGCGCGTCACGACGCCCGAGGCGATGGACGTCGTGCGCATGGTGCTCACAGGCAAGGTATCGCGCGAGCTCGTCGGCCTCATCAACGCCCACGGCCCGTACGCGGTGGGACTGTCGGGCGAGGACGGCGCGCTCTTCTCGGCGACGCAGCGCATGCCGGTCATCGATGGCAAGCCCACCGACATCGGCCTGGTCGGCGACGTCATCGGCGTCGACGCGTCCGCCGTCATCGACCTCATCCATTCGGGACGCATACCGGTGGTGTCGTCGGTCGCCCCGAACGAGGAGGATGCGACGGAGGTGCTCAATGTGAACGCCGACTCCGCCGCTGCCGCGCTCGCGACCGCGTTGGGCGCGCACAAGCTCATCATCCTCACCGACGTCGATGGTCTGTACGCCGACTGGCCGAACCGTGATTCGCTTATCGGACGCATCGGCGTCGAGGATCTGCGCGACATGCTGCCACGGCTCGAAAGCGGCATGCGCCCGAAGATGGAGGCGTGCATCCGCGCGATCGACGGCGGCGTGCAGCAGGCGCACATCATTGACGGCCGCAAGCCGCACTCGATACTCAACGAGGTATTCACAAGCGCCGGAATCGGCACGATGGTCGAACCCGGCGAAGGACTGGAAATGAGGAACGCATATGACAACCGAGCATGACACGAACGATTCGCAGATCGCTACCGGTAGCGTGAACGTGACTGCTACCGATAACGCGGCGCGCGGTGCGCTCACGGAGGACAAGCGGCTGCTCGACGAATACAACGACGTGCACATGCACGTCTTCGGCACGCCGCTGCGCGTGCTCGACCATGGGCAGGGCGTACGCGTGTGGGACGTCGATGGCAACGAATACCTCGATTTCCTCGCAGGCATCGCCGTCAATTCGATTGGCTATGCGCATCCCAAGTGGATCGAGGCGGTCGCCGCGCAGGCCGCGCAGGCCGCGCACGTGAGCAACTACTTTGCGACGCGTCCGCAGATTAAGCTCGCGGAAAAACTCATCACGCTCGCCGGCGCGCCGCAGGGATCGCACGTCTACTTCGGCAACTCGGGAGCGGAGGCGAACGAGGCGGCGCTCAAGATGGCGAAACTCTACGGGGCGCGGTTGCGCGACGAACTCGGCACGGACAAGCCGTACCGCATCATCGCGCTGACGCACGGCTTCCACGGGCGCACGATGGGCGCGCTATCGGCGACTTGGAAACCCGCGATCCGCGTGCCCTTCGAGCCGCTTGTGCCGAACGTCGAATTCGTCGACGCCAACGACATCGATGCGATGCGCGCCGCCTTCGATGCCGCCGATAAGGGACCGGTGGCGGCCGTCATCATGGAGCTCGTGCAGGGCGAGGCCGGCGTGCTGCCGCTTGACGCCGATTACGTGCGCGGCGTGCGTGCGCTGTGCGACGAGAGGCGCGCGCTGATGATCATCGACGAAGTGCAGACCGGCATCGGACGCACCGGATCCTGGTTCGCGTTCCAGCGCGAGGACCTCGGCGGCGTCACGCCGAACATCGTCACCTTCGCGAAGGGCGTCGCCGGCGGCTTCCCGATGGGCGGCATGATCAGCTTCGGCGAGGAGCTGTCCTCGCTGTTCTCCCCAGGCACCCACGGGTCGACCTTCGCCGGCAACCCGTTGGGTGCGGCGGCCGCGCTCGCGACGATCGGCGTGATCGAGGACGAGGGGCTCGTGCAGTGCGCCGAAGTGCGCGGCGAGCAGCTGCGCACCGACCTGCGCGCCACCGACAACCCGTTGTTCGAGCTGGTGCGCGGCCGCGGTCTGCTCAACGCGATCGTGCTGAAGCGTCCGTGCGCGCATGCCGCGGTGGACTGGGCGCTCGAGCACGGGCTCATCGTCAACGCGTGCGCTCCCGACGTCATCCGTCTGGCACCTCCGCTCGTCGTCAGCGAGCAGGATGTGAACGACGCGGTGGCGATCCTCGCCCAGCTGCCCGAAGACCTGCCCAACGACTGATTTCCTGTCGCCGTTACGGGTGGCACGTCCGCTTACGGGATGTGTGTCTGCTTACGGGATGCGCAATCGCTTACGGGTAGCACTTCCATTTACGGGATGCACGTCGTTCTACGGCAGTCGCGTTCGCTTACGGGTGGCACGTTGCTTACGGGACGCATGTCCGCTTACGGGTAGCACATCTTCTTACGGGATGTGCGCGCACTTACGGGCAGTCATCGTTACGGGTGGCACGTCCATCGGCACACGTTCGCCGTCTCAGGCGGGTGGATACGGAGGTGATGCCGCGCGGCATCGTCGGCATTCCGTTGACGGGTCGTGCTTCCCGTAACGACGTCGGCGATGCATGCGCCTGAGACGATCGCGCCGCCCGTAGCACGACTGCCCGTAATATCACTACCGTGAGAGCGGCCACCCGTAGCGTACGACCTGTAACGGCGAACCCGACCCAACCGACCCAACCAACACCGACTACACCGACTACACCGACTACACCCACTCCATCAACCCACCAACCACAACACAACAAGCACAAAAGGAGGCCATCATGGGACAGCTCCGTCACATGCTGCGCGACGACGACGTCAACCATGACGAGCAGAAGCAGATCCTCGAACTCGGCATGAAGTTCCGCGAGAACAGGTTCTACCACCGCCCGTTCGAGGGACCGCAGGGCGTCGCCGTGCTCTTCGACAAGCCGAGCACGCGCACGCGCTCCAGCTTCTCGATCGGTGTCGCCGAACTCGGCGGCTACCCCCTCGTCATCGACAAGTCGGGCTCCCAGCTCGGCCGCGGCGAGCCGATCTCCGACACCACCGAAGTGCTCACGCGCATGGCGTACGCGCTCGTGTGGCGCACCTTCGAACAGTCGCGCATTGAGGAGATGGCGCGCGTCGCGACGGTGCCGGTCGTCAACGCCCTCACCGATGAATTCCACCCGTGCCAGGTGCTCGCCGACTTCCTGACGATCGCGCAGTTCAAAGGCGGCGTGGACGCGCTCGAAGGCATGACGATCGCCTACCTCGGCGACGCGGCGAACAACATGTCCAACTCCTACCTGCTCGCGGGTGCCGTCGCCGGCATGCACGTACGGGTGGCGGGTCCCAACGGATTCCTCCCCGACGACGCCGTCGTGCAGGACGCCGAGGCGATCGCCGCCACTACGGGCGGCAGCATCCTCGTGACCACCGATCCGAAGGAGGCGGTGCGTGACGCGGACTGCGTCTTCACCGACACGTGGGTGTCGATGGGCGAGGAGGACCAGTACGCCGTGCGCTCGAAGCCGTTCTGGCCGTATCAGGTCAACGAGGAGCTCATGGCGCTCGCGAAGCCCGATGCGCTTTTCCAGCACTGCCTGCCCGCCTACCGCGGCAAGGAGGTGACCGCCGCCGTCATCGACGGTCCGCAGTCGGTGGTCTGGGACGAGGCCGAAAACCGACTGCATGCGCAGAAGGCGCTGCTGACGTGGCTCATTGGCAAGCAGCGCGGCGACGAAAGCCTGCTTGTCTGATGACGGATTCGACGACGCCGTTGCAGCGTCCCGCCAGCCGTGCCGCGCGTCTCAACGCGATCGAACAGGCGCTCGCCGACCATGTGGTCACGTCGCAGTCGCAGCTTTCCGAGATTCTCGCCGATCAGGGGATCGAGGTGACGCAGGCGACGCTCAGCCGCGATCTCGACGAGATGAACGCGACGAAGACGCGGCTGCCCGACGGCAAGGTGGCGTACACGATCGACGACCAGCCGATTCCCGCCACCGGAGTCGACAGCGACGAGCGCGCGCAGCAGCAGATGACGCGCATCCTGTCCGGCCTCGTGACGTCCGTGGCCTCCGCCCGTAACCTCATCGTCGTGCACACGTCGTCGGGCGCCGCGCAGTATGTCGCGAGCGTCATCGACAAGCATCCGATAGGCGGCGTCCTCGGCACGATCGCCGGCGACGACACCGTCCTCGTCATCTGCGTGGACGAGACGATGGCGGAACGCCGCTCCGCGTGGCTGCTCGACGTCGCCTCCACGCAGAGCTGAGTCGATCGCTCCGTGACGAAACCGATTCAGGGAAGGCTGCGCCTCGCGCGGCCTTCCCTTTTTGTTGTTGTGCTGTTTTGTTGTTGTGCTGTGCGCGGCGAGAGCGCGCAGTATGGAAATGCCGCGCGGTGTGGAGGTGCATGGTGGGGAGCGCGCTGTGCGTCATGTGTTACGGGATGCGCTGCCCGTTGCACGTCGCGTGTCGCCTGTCGTACGGGTGCGCTGTGCGCCGTGTGTCGTGCATCGCGGAATCCCAGATGTGCCGAAGGTCATGAAAGACGACGCTCACGTTGATGGCGCGCTGATGGATCGCGTCCCCGACACCGCGTCGTCGCTGCCGTCATCGTCATCGTTGTCATCATCGTCTTACGGGTGGCACGTCGTTGCCGCTACCGGTAGCGAGGGGAGACGATGACGACGCCGTTGGTGGACACGGATGAATATTTATACAGAGGACTGTATATACTTATGAATATCTGAACAGAAAGGTCAACTCATGAGCGAACAGAATCGCATTGTGCTGGCGTATTCCGGTGGTCTCGACACCTCGGTCGCCATCCCGTACCTCAAGGACCGCACGGGCAAGGACGTCGTCGCCGTCTCACTCGACGTCGGCCAGGGCGGCGAAAGCCTCGAGACAATCAAGGAACGCGCGCTCGCGTGCGGCGCCGTCGAGGCGTACATCGTCGACGCGCGCGACGAATTCGCGAACGAGTACTGCATGCAGGCGCTCAAGGCGAACGCGATGTATGAAGGCGTGTACCCGCTCGTCTCCGCGATCTCGCGTCCGCTCATCACGAAGCATCTCGTGCGCGCCGCCCATCAGTTCGGCGCCGACACGATCGCGCACGGCTGCACCGGCAAGGGCAACGACCAGGTCCGCTTCGAGGTCTCGATCCAGTCGATCGACCCCGAACTCAAGGCCATCAGCCCGATCCGCGACCTGTCGCTGACGCGCGACGTCGAAATCGCCTACGCGAACGACCACAAGCTGCCGATCGTGCAGACCGAGAAGAGCCCGTTCTCGATCGACCAGAACGTGTGGGGCCGCGCCATCGAGACCGGCTTCCTCGAGGATCCGTGGAACGCGCCGACGAAGGACTGCTACTCCTACACCGACGATCCCGACTTCCCGCCGGTCGAGGACGAGGTCGTCATCGAATTCAAGCAGGGCGTGCCAGTCAAGATCGACGGCCGCGACGTCACCCCGCTGCAGGCAATCGAGGAGATGAACCGCCGCGCCGGCGCGCAGGGCATCGGCCGCGTCGACCTCATCGAGGACCGTCTCGTCGGGATCAAGTCGCGCGAGCTGTACGAGGCGCCGGGCGCGATCGCGCTCATCACCGCGCATCAGGAGCTCGAGAACATGTGCCTCGAACGCGAGCAGCACCGCATCAAGCGCGACATCGACAAGCGCTGGGCCGAGCTCGTCTACGACGCGCAGTGGTTCTCGCCGGCCGTCAAGTCGCTCAACGCGTTCATCAACGACACGCAGCAGTATGTCTCCGGCGAAATCCGCATGGTCATGCACGGCGGCCGCGCCGTAGTCGTCGGCCGTCGTTCCGCGGAATCGCTCTACGACTACAACCTCGCGACCTACGATTCCGGCGACACCTTCGACCAGAACGCGTCGAACGGCTTCATCGAGATCTACGGTCTGCCGACGAAGGTCGCCGCCGCGCGCGACGTCAAGTTCGGCAACGGCATCGAGGTTCCCGACAACGACGTCGAGTGACGTCGCACGCGCCGTCTGCGCGCACACCTCGAGCGGGGAGACGTCCGGCCGTCCGTGCTGGGCGTCTCCCCGCCCTTTTTGCAAACGTGCCTCGCACATGCGTCGGCGTTCGCTTACGGGTAGTGCGACGACGTGCGCTTACAGGGAGTATGTCGACGTTTGTGCATCGCGTACGGGCGGCACGTTGATGCCGTGCATCGCTTACGGGCGGCACGTCGTCGCTCGCTTACGGGCGGCACATCTCCTACCGGTAGCGCATTCTTCGTCGACCCTCGTCGACCTTTGTCGACTCATGCGTTACGGGTGGCACGTCCGTGATCGCTCGGCGATTCCAAAATGCGCGACGTCGATGATCGTTGCGGCGACGCGCATCCTGCTTACGGGTGGCATCGGTCGCCATGATGCATCCCGTAACGCCTGCATCGCCTGACGGTCGCGCGATAATCGATGATCGACGATTGACAATCGACGACGGATTTCTTCGAATATCGGTAGGATTGGGCATCGGCGGCAAGCACAGGCGCACGATGCGACGCGCGCCACCCGTAGCACACGTGCGCATGACGCGGCACGTCGTCGGCGCGACAACAAGAAGAACGCGACAACAAAGAAGACATGGAGACAACATGAGTGACGAACACATCGTCGAAACGACCGACATCGAGACCACGACGGCCGCGTCGCAGCAGCCGTCGGGCGAGCATCTCGCGCTGTGGGGAGGCCGTTTCTCCTCCGGTCCGTCGCCGGAGCTCGCGCTGCTGAGCAAATCCACGCAGTTCGATTGGCGACTCGCCGACGACGACATCGCCGGATCGCGCGCCCACGCACGCGCGCTCGGCCGCGCGGGCCTGCTCACCCCCGACGAGTTGCAGCGCATGGAAGCTGCGCTCGACGAGCTGCAGCGCCGCGTGGACAGCGGCGAATTCGCGCCGATCGAGGACGACGAGGACGAGGCGACGGCGCTCGAACGCGGACTCATCGACATCGCCGGCGACGAACTCGGCGGCAAGCTGCGCGCCGGCCGTTCCCGCAACGACCAGATCGCGACACTCATCCGCATGTGGCTGCGCCGCCATGCGCGCATCGTCGCCAAGCAGGTGCTCGCGCTCGCCGACGCGCTGTGCGAACAGGCGAAGGCGGCGGGACGCACGGTCATGCCGGGTCGCACGCATATGCAGCACGCGCAGCCGGTGCTGCTCGCGCATCAGCTCATGGCGCACGTGTGGCCGCTGCTGCGCGACGTCGAACGGTTCATCGACTGGGACGGCCGCGTCGACGCGAGCCCCTACGGCTCCGGCGCACTCGCAGGCAACACGCTCGGGCTGGAGCCGACGGCCGTCGCGCGCGAACTCGGTTTCACGAAGGTCACCGAAAACTCGATCGACGGCACGTCGAGTCGTGACCTCGTCGCCGAATACTCGTTCATCGCCGCGATGATCGGCGTAGACGTCTCCCGACTGTCCGAGGAGATCATCATCTGGAACACGCAGGAGTTCGGCTTCGTCACGCTCGACGACGCGTACTCCACTGGCTCGTCGATCATGCCGCAGAAGAAGAACCCGGACATCGCCGAACTCGCGCGCGGCAAGGCTGGCCGTCTCATCGGCGACCTCACTGGCCTGCTCGCGACGCTCAAGGGTCTGCCCACCGCGTACGCGCGCGACCTGCAGGAGGACAAGGAGGCGGTGTTCGACCAGACCGACACGCTCGAAGTGCTGCTGCCCGCGTTCACCGGCATGGTGCGCACGATGCGTTTCAACGCGCAGCGTCTCGAACAGGAGGCGCCGACCGGTTTCGCGCTCGCGACCGATATCGCCGAGTGGCTCGTTAAGAACGGCGTCCCGTTCCGCCACGCGCATGAGCTTTCCGGCGCATGCGTCAAGCTCGCCGAAAGCCGCCACGAGGAGCTGTGGGATCTGTCCGACGACGATTTCATCGAGATCTTCCGTGATTTCGTGCCGCCGGAGCAGGCGGTGAAGGTGCGCGAGGTGCTGTCGACCGAGGGGTCCGTCTCTGCGCGCGCCGGCAAGGGAGGCACGGCGCCGACGCGTGTGCGCGAACAGATCATGTCCGCGAAGTCGCAGATCGAACGTCTGCACGGCATGTTCCAGATCAAGAGCGACGGCATCGCCTACAAGGCGGCAGGCTCCCTCACGAAGAAGCAGTGACGCGCCCCGTCGAGGGACGTCCAAAGCAGGGGCGGTGCCACAGTGCGCCGCCCTTCCCGTCTGCACGCAGACATGTGCGCGTTCTTACGGGTGGTTGTTGTTGCGGGTAGCTGTCGTCGTTACGAGTGGTCGTTGTTGTTGCGGGCAGTCGTTGCTGTTACGAGTAGTCATCATCACGAGTGGCCATTGTTACGGGTAGTTGTCGTTACGGTAATCGTCGTTACAGGCAGTTGTCTCGCATAGGCGGTCATCGTTACCGGCGGCGCTCTTGCGAACATCCGTTGTTATGGGTGGCACTTTCTTTTACGGGTGGTCGTCGTTACGGGTGGCATCCCTTAACAGTGTCGAAGACGTCCCGCACGGGCACACGATCGCCATCGTGCATGCTTTGCGGGCAGTGCATCCTATGGGTTGTCGCTCTTACGGGCTGCGCCGACGCGGCCGTCTTAGTGGAAGGCTCGAAGCGGATGGATTGCAAAGGAGATCACGTGCTGAGTCGCGAGCGCATCGATACCATAGTGCGTCATTATGGGCGGGACATCCTGAAGCACGAGCATATGGAGATCGAAAGGAGAAGCCTGCAACACGGCGACGTCACGACGTATGAGCATTCGTTACGGGTGGCAGCGCTGAGCGTGTGGATCGCCGACCGGCTGCGCCTGTGGAATTGTGTAGATCTGCGCGCGCTCGTACGGGCGGCATTGCTGCACGACTACTTCCTTTACGATTGGCACGACGATGACGGCGGCAGTCATCGGCTGCACGGATTCCGTCATCCGTATACCGCGGAAGCCAACGCGCGCGCCGATTTCGAGCTCGACGACGTCGTCTTGAACAGTATTCGCACGCACATGTTTCCGCTGACGCCGGTGCCGCCGCGATATCTCGAGGGAGTCATCGTCAACGTCGCCGACACGGTGAGCGCCGTTCAGGAGACGATTGCGTCGCGACTGCGGCGTGTGCGGCGTACGCGTGCCGCCCGTAAGCACGAACAGGTGGGGGAGCGGTGCCGCCGGTAAGGCGAGAACGATGACGTTGAGGAGGTGGCGGTCGTCCCGATGACTGCGGCGTGCGGTGACGATTCGGATGGCTGCCGGTAAGAGGAAGAAAACAGGAGAAGATGCCGCCCGTAGCGTTGACGATGAGGAGAGATGAGCGCTGAAGTGCGTCGCTACGCAGTGCTTCCCGTAAGAGGAGTGCGACCTGTAAGAACGAGCTGCCCGTTGCTTGATGACGTCGGCAACGACCCGGGTGCAGGTGCTGCCCGTAAAAGAGGAGTGCTGCCCGTAAGAACGTGACGGCGCCAGAGAGTGCGGTGCTGTCCATAACGATCGGCGGTGTGCTCCCCGTAACGTACGGGATGCTTCCGGTAGTCTCGCGCAGGAGGTGCCTCCCGTAAGAGGATGCCTCTCGTAAGAACGTGCAGCCCGTAAGAATGTGCTGCCCGTAGCAAGTGCAGCCTGTAAGGGAAGGGCGGGCGCAGAGCGTCGTCGGGTTGTCGTTTGGTCGTCGCTCGTACGGCCGTTCGGGGAGCGCCGGGGCTGTCTGGGCAGTGTCGGCGAGGTGTGACACACTGACAATGTTTGCCCGCGCCGGGAGCAGGTCGGGGGAACACGTTCGAAAAATTCACAAGGAGATGTTTGGCATGGCTCACGTCATCGATTTCAAGGAAGCCGGATTCGACTCCGTGCTCGATGAATTGCAATGGCGCGGGTTGATCTCGCAATCCACCGACAGGGATCGACTCGCCGAGACATTGAACGGGGAGCCCATCCATTATTACTGCGGCTTCGACCCGACAGCGCCGTCGCTGCACATCGGCAATCTTGTGCAGCTCATCATCATGCGCCACCTGCAGGAGGCCGGACATCATCCAATCGCCCTCGTCGGCGGCGCCACCGGCCTTATCGGCGATCCGCGTCAGTCCGGCGAACGCATCCTCAACCCGAAGGACGTCGTCGAACAGTGGTGCGAGCGTCTGCGCATCCAGATCGGCGACATCCTCGTGCAGGAGGGCGACAACGCCGTGACCTTCGTGTCCAACTACGACTGGACCGCGACGATGAACGTGCTCGACTTCCTGCGCGACGTCGGCAAGAACTTCCGCGTCGGCACGATGCTGTCGAAGGACATCGTCGCTCGCCGTCTCAACTCGGAGGAGGGCATCTCCTTCACCGAATTCAGCTATCAGGTGCTGCAGGGCAATGATTTCCTGCACTTGTACGACCATTTCGACTGCGTCCTCGAGCTTGGTGGCTCCGACCAGTGGGGCAACCTCACATCCGGACTCGACCTCATCCACAAGGTGCGCGGCGTCAACGTCAACGTCATGGCCAGCCCGATCATCACCGACGCGACCGGCAAGAAGTTCGGCAAGTCCGAAGGCAACGCCGTCTGGCTCGACGCCTCGATGCTCAGCCCCTACAAGTTCTACCAGTTCTGGGTCAACCGTCCGGACGCCGAGATGGAGAGCCTGCTCAAGGCCTTCACGTTCCTGCCGAAGGCGCGCATCGAGGAGCTGCTCGAAGCCACCGAGACGAACCCGGGCGCCCGCGAGGCGCAGCGCGCGCTCGCATGGGAGGTCACGAGCCTCGTGCACGGCGACGACGCGACGTGTCAGGCCATCGAGGCCTCCACGGCGCTGTTCGGCCGCGGCGGCGACGTGGCCGAAATCAGCGAGGACATCCTCGAGGCCGCGCTCGAAGGACTCAAAGTCGAGGACGAGAACGGCGCCAAGGCCTTCGCGAAAGCCGCCGCCGGCGACCGCATCAGCGAAGCCGGCGTCCGGGCAGGTCTGTTCAAGTCGATCTCCGAGGCGAGGAAGACGATCAAGTCCGGCGGCGTGTACCTCAACAACGCGCGCGTCGGGGATGAGGAGCAGCTGCTCGGCGGCGACGATTTCCTGCAGGGACGCTTCGCGATCCTGCGCCGCGGCAAGAAGGCGCTCGGCGTCGTCGAACTCGGCTGATTTCTTGCACACCGACAGCCGAAACGACGGATCGGCATCGCCGATTGGCTACACTGGAAGACAATGACGGACGAGGCGGGCGCACATGCCCGCCTCTTGAATGAAAAGGTACGAACATGGCAGACGAACGCGGATCACAGCATCATTCCCAGGGCGGCAACCGTCGCTACGGATCGGGCAACGGCGGCCAGCGTCGCGGCTCCGGCGGCGGATTCCGTTCGCGCGGCGGCTCGAACTTCCGCCGCGGCGACCGCAATGGCGGCGGACGCAACTTCCACCGCAACGCGAACGGCGGCGGCAGGAATGATGATTTCCGCCGCGACGGCGAAGGCGGCGGCGACTTCCGTCGTGACGGCGACGGCCAGCGTCGTTTCCATCGCAACGGCAACGGCAACGACGGCCAGCGTTCGGGCAATCGTTTCCGTGGGCGCGACGACGAGCGCGGCGGTCAGCGTCGCGGCTTCCATCGTGGCGGCAACGGCGGTCAGCGTCGTGATTTCCGCCGCGGCGACGACGACCGTCGTGACTTCCGTCGTGACGGTGACGGCCAGCGTCGCAGCTTCCGCCGTGACGACAACAACGGTCACCGTGATTTCCACCGCGGCGAGCGCAACGGCAACGGCGATCGTCGCGATTTCCGTCGTGGCGACAACGATCGTCGCAACAACAACGGCGATCGTCGTGACTTCCGTCGTGGCGACAACAACGACCGTCGTGACTTCCGTCGTGGCGACAACGACCGCCGCAACAACAACGATCGTCGCGACTTCCATCGTGGCGACCGCAACAGCAACGATCGTCGCAACCCGCGCTACGACGGCGCCGAACGTCAGGCACACCACGAGCGCAAGCGCGCCGAATACATGTCGCACTCGCGCAGGAACTCGGACGGCACCGTCAGCTTCCCGTCGCAGAACCCGTACACGGACCGCCGTCCGGGCGAGCCGGTCATGCCCAAGGGCCTCGAATGGAGCATGCTGAGCAAGGATGAGCGCGAACGTCTGCGCGGACTTGCGAAGGAGCATGCCGAGAACATCGGTCTGCACATCCTCGCCGCGTACACGCTCGAGGCGAACGACCCGCAGGCGGCGCTCGCGCATGCCAAGTGGGCCGCCAAGCAGGCGTCGCGCGTCGACATCGCCCGCGAGACGCTTGCGATGGTCGCCTACCGTCAGGGCGACTACAAGCTCGCGCTGCGCGAATTCCAGACGGCGTTCCGCATGAACGGCTACCTCGACTACCTGCCGTTCATGGCCGACTGCGAGCGCGGACTGGGCAAGCCGAAGAAGGCCGTCGAGATCGCGCTGTCCGACAACGCCAAGCAGCTCACCGGCGAGGCGAAGGCGGAGATGTTCCTCGTCTACGCAGGCGCGCTCAACGACATGGGCATGGTCAATCAGGCGATCGAGGTCGTCTCCAAGCTCGTGCACGCCAAGGGACTCGCCGGCGAATACCGCATGCGCGCCGCGCAGGCCGAACAGTACTTCCTGACGAAGGCCGGACGTGATGACGAGGCCGTCGCGCTCGACGAACTCATCGACGATCTCGAGGCGCGCTACGCCGACGTAGACGAGGACGAGACGAGCGACGATTTCGTCGTCGACTACGACGTCGAGGATCTTCCGGAGGATCTGCAGGCGAAGCTCGGCGTGACGCCCGACGATGCGCAGTACGCGCCGCTGGACGACGAGGACGGCGTCAACATGGACGACGAGACGCGCATCCCCGAGGAGGAGCAGCGCGCCGGCGCCGAAATGGACATCGAACCCGCCCAGATGCAGGAACGCAACACGCGCCGCGACGAGGAAGGCGTGATGGGCGACCCCGATCTGACCGACGCCGAGGACGACACGGACGAGGAGGACGTCGAGGTCGGCGACTACGAAGAGCAGCTCAAGAGCGAAACGGAGTGAGCGCGGCGTGCTGAAACCAACGAACACGCCGTTGTCGCGGCGCTACCGTCTCGCCCTGCTCGACCTCGACGGCGTCGTCTACTACGGCAAGAAGCCGGTTGCACACGCCGCCGACGCCATCCGTGACGCCGAAGGCCGCGGCATGACGATCGAATACACGACGAACAATTCGTCGCGCATGCAGGAAACGGTCGCCGAACAGCTGCGCGGCTTCGGACTTGACGTCGACGCGTGGCAGGTGATCACGTCGTCCGTCGTCGCGGCGCGCATGGTCGCACGGCATGTCGAGGAGGGTGCCGACGTGTTCGTCGTCGGCGCCGACCATCTGCGCGACGAGGTGCGCAAGGCGGGACTGCGCATCGTCGACGCCGGCGTGGACGACGCGGGCGCCGCGCCCACCGCCGTCGTGCAGGGCTGGTATCCGCAGATGACATGGCAGCAGCTCGCCGAGGCGTCGTTCGCCGTCGAACGCGGCGCACGCTACTTTGTGACGAACCGTGATCTAACGATTCCGCGCGAACACGGCGTGGCGCCCGGCTGCGGCTCGATGATCCAGGCCGTCGTCAACGCGACGGGTGTCGGGCCGGTCGCGTCGGCGGGCAAGCCGGAGCCGGCGATGTACGACGAGGCGCGCATGCTCGCCGCACACGACGGCGAGGGCATGGTCTCGGTTACCGACAGCCTCGCCATCGGCGACCGTCTCGACACGGACATCGAAGCCGGCAACCGCGGCGGCTACGATTCGCTGCTCGTGCTCACCGGCGTCACCGATCCGGATCTGCTCATCCGCGCGCCGAAGGAGCTGCGGCCGACCTATGTGTCGCTCGATCTGCGCGGACTCAACGAGGCGCAGCCGGCCGTCACCTGCGAGCGCGGCGGCGGCGTGCGCGGCGACGTGTTCCGCTGCCGTGACGCGAAGGCGTGGTTCGCCGACGACGCGATCGCCGTCGATGATGTGACGAGCGTCGACGCGCTGCGTGCGGCGTGCGCGCTCGGCTGGGCGTTGCGCGACGACGGCGTCGACTTGGATGGCGTGATGCTGCCCTCGTTCTCCTTCGACGTCGATGGGGCGTGACGTGGGCGCGGACGAACGGCTTGACGTCGTGCTGACTGCGCGCGCGTTGGCGTCTTCGCGCGCCAAGGCGCGCCGGCTCGTCGACGACGGCCACGTGTACGTCGACGGCGTGCAGGCGCGCAAGGCATCGACGAAGGTGGGCGCGCACGCGCATATCGAGGTGCGTGGCGCCGACGACTACGTGTCGCGCGGCGCATACAAGCTGCTGGGCGCCTTCGATGTCTTCGCCGCCGAAGGGCTGACGGGTCCCGAGGGGCTCGACTGCCTCGACATCGGCGCGTCGACGGGCGGGTTCTGCGACGTGCTGCTGCGTGGGGGAGCGCGTCATGTGATCGCGTTGGACGTCGGCCATGGGCAGCTCGATCCGAGGATCGCCTCGGACGCGCGCGTCATCGAGATGAGCGGCGTCAACATCCGCGACGTCGACGCCGACGATTTGCCGTACCGCCCGCAGATGATCGTCTCCGACGTCTCCTTCATCTCGCTGACCTATGTGCTGCCGGTCGTAGCGCGGATCGCGGCGCCGGGGGCGCAGATCGTGCTGCTCGTCAAGCCGCAGTTCGAAGTGGGACGCGAAGGTCTCGGCAAACACGGCATCGTCACCGACCCGGCGAAGCGGCGCGCCGCCCTCGATCACGTCGTCGAATGCGCGCGCGCCTGCGACCTGCACGTCGTGGCGACCTCCCCATCGCCGATCGAAGGCACCCACGGCAATCTGGAGTACCTGCTCTACGCGCGAATGCCGTGATTCCGCGACGTACGTATCCGAGCGCTGTCTTACGGGCAGCGCTTTTTTGTTTACGGGATGCACTCTCTTACGGGCAGCGCACGCTCAGCGGGGCACATGCTTAGGGTGACGCGCTACGGGCAGCGCGTTTTGCTTACGGGTAGTGCGTTGCGTTATGGGTAGCATCTCTATCGGCAGCACTTTTGCTACGGGTAGTGCAACGTTACGGGATGCACATCGTTACAGGTAGCATGCTGTCCGTAAGCAAACGCTACCCGTAGGCACGCGCCGCTCCAAGCATGTGTCCGCTCCAAGCACGCGCTGCCCGTAAGAGGGTACAACCCGTAAGAAAAGATTGCCCGTAAGAGAATGCAGCAACCCATAAGAAAACGCAGCCCGTAGGCACGACGCAAGTCTGCGCTTACGGGCTGCGCATGAACGTGCCACCCGCAAGCGCAACTGCACTCGGCGGCACCCCAAGATCGCTCATCGAGACAAGCGCGGCGTGCTACCGGTAAGGTCAGCCGCGGATGAAGTGGTCGATCTGGTCCTGCTTGCCCATGATGATGAGTTCGTCGTTGCGGCGCAGCTCGAGGTCGTTGGAGGCGTACTGGAACTCATGTCCCGGCGATTTGACGCCGACAATCGTGATGCCGTAACGGTCGTGGATCTTCGCGTCGCCGATCGTATAGCCGACGAACTGGGACGGCGTGTGGATTTTGACGACGTTGTAGGCGCCTTCGAGCTCGATGTAGTCGAGGTAGTTGCCGGAGACGAGATGGCCGACGCGTTTGCCGGCGTCGGTTTCCGCATTGATGATGTGACGCGCGCCGATGCGCTGCAGGATGCGCGCGTGTTCCTTGGACACCGATTTCGCCCAGATGTCGGAGATGCCTGCGTCGAGCAGATTGCCTGCGGTGATGACGGATGCCTCGACGCTGTCGCCGATCGCGACGACGGCGATGTCGAAGTCCGCGGCGTTGAGCTGCTCGAGCGCGAGGACGTCGGTCATGTCCGCCTGGACCGTGGGGATCTGCGCGGACCAGCGGTTGACGAGTTCGGCGTCCTTGTCGACGGCGAGCACGTCCTGTCCCATCTCGTCGAGCGTCGTGGCGACCGCGCTGCCGAAACGGCCGAGTCCCACGACGAGCACGCTGCGATTATCTGCCATTGTGACCTCCTCTGGATTTGTGGGTGCTACCGGTAGTCGATACGTCGGCGGCGAGTTGCCCGCGCATCCGTTTTGTGTTCCGCTACAGCATGCTACCCGTAACGATGTGCATCCGGTAACGATGCGCTGCCGATAACGATGTGCTGCCGGTAGCGTTGCGCTGCCCGTAACGATGTGCGTCCCGTAACGATGATCAGGACGCCATCCGCGTGCATGTGGCCGTCGTCTGCAGACGACGTTGCGATGCTGCCCGTAGTCAATGTGCTACCCGTAGCGATGTGCTGCCCGTAATCGATACCTCCCGTAAGCAAATGCGGCAGGTGCTTCCCGTAAGCGGGCGCGGCGCGCGTGCCGCCCGTAAGCAACGGTGAGGCGAGGGAAACGCGAAGAACGCGCGCAGTGCGAGGAAAGAGAAATCGAAAAACTCGGTCAGCCGACGACGATCTGGTCGGTGGGGTAGCGCACGACCTCGCTTTGACGGGGGCGGCTCACGGCGTAGGCGAGCGTCATCGGTCCCATGCGTCCGACGATCATCGTCGCGGCGAGGATATACAGGGCGGCCGGGTCGTCCACGTTTGCGACGCCCACCGAATATCCGCCCAGACCGAACGCGGAGCACGCGTCGAACATCGCGTGGCTGAACGACGCGTCGGTGATGAGCATGAGCGCCATCGAGGCGACGAGCACGAGCGCGAAGCAGGCGGTCGTGATGCTCACCGCCGTCATGACGACGTGCGTATGGATGCGCCGTTTGAACGCGGTGACGTCGCTGTGCCCGGTGAACGCGGCCTTGCACACGAGCAGGATGACGGCGAAGGTCGTCACGCGGATGCCGCCGGCCGTCGACGTGCTTCCGCCGCCGATGAACATGACGACGCTCATGAACACCTTCGTCGCCTCGCTCACCTGCGGCACCCAGGACAGGTCGAAGCCGCTCGAACGCGGCATGACGGCGGCGACCATCGCACGCCGCATGCGCGTTTCGACGTCGGCGTACTTGAACAGCGCCGGATTGTCCCATTCGACCGTGAGGAACCAGATGAGGGACGCGAACACGATCGCGAAGGTCGTCACGAGCGTGATCTTCGTATGCAGGCTCCACCGTTTCGGACTCTGGTGGCGGCGCGCCGTGCGGTAGATGTTGAGGATGACGGGGAAACCGAGGGTGCCGCAGAACGCGGAGAGCATGATCGGCATGCCGACCGCCCAGTTGTCGACGTACAGGCCGGCGCCGTCGGGCGTGAAACCGGCGTTGTTGTACGCCATCACGGCGAAGAAGAGCGATTCCCACAACGTGCTGCCGACGTCGCCTTTGTTGACGTGGAACAGGCCGGGGAACAGGGCGATGAACGTGACGAGCTCGATGACGAAGGTCGTTGTGAGGACGACGGTCAGGACGCCGCGGATCTCGCTGAGCTTGTTCGTGCCGAGTTCGTTCGCCGTGAGCAGACGCTGTATCGCCTTGAGGTGATGGTTGACCGCGAGCGCGATGAGCGACGCGAAGGTCATGACGCCGAGGCCGCCGAGCTGCACCGAGAAGATGAGCACGGCCTGCCCGAAGTACGTCCAGTGCGTCGTGGTGTTCACGATCGAGATTCCGCAGGTGGACAGCGCGGACACCGCCGTGAAGAACGCCGTGGAGAATTCGGTCTTCTCGCCCGGCTGCGTGGCTATCGGCAGCAGCAGCAACCCCGTCGAGACGCTGATGAGCAGCAGGAAGTAGAGGATCGTCAGTCGTCCCGGATGCGAATTGAGCCGGTAGGAGAGCGAACGTTTGAGTGGACGGCGTTCGTTAGCGGCTGCTTGTTCGAAGGTGTCGCCGGAGAACCACCAGGCGTATCCCTTCGACGCGTCGCTGTTCGACGCCGATTCGTCGAACAGGAGATTGGCCATGCTGCCTCCGATTGGTCGCCATCCGTGTTGTCGATACGCTGCCATTGTAGATGGGTCGGCGACGTTTCGCCCACTCGCGCGTGCTTTTTGTCCGACGTGCGCAAGCCCGCCCCGACGTCGCTACGGGTTGCGCGTCGCCTTACGGGACATACGTCGTGTGTCGTCTTACGGGATGTGGATTGCCTACGAACTGCACATCGTATGTTGTCTTACGGGACGTACGTTGTTTTATGTGATGCGCGTGATTCTCTACGGGACGCACATCGTTTACGGGATGCACGCTGCGCGTTGCTTTAGGGGATGCGCGCTGCCTTACGGGATGCGCATCGTATGTCGTGTCGTCTTACGGGATGCACGTGATCTCGAATATCTCGAGTCTCGTGATGGCCGCGTGCAACCCGTAATGAGCGACGGCTGCCCGTAAGGATGCCGCTGCCCGTAGCAACGATGCCACCCGTGGCGATGATGCTGCCCGTAACGATGCGGCAGCCCGTAACGATGGCGGGGCGATGCTGCCGCCCGTAACGATGCCGCGGCGATGCGACTACCCGTAACGAGGTGCAGCCCGTAGCGACGTCATGACGATGCTGCCCGTAACGATGCTGCCCGTAACGAAGTGCTGCCCGTAACGATGCTGCCCGTAACGAGGTGCTGCCCTTAACGACGCGTGCGGCGACGGCGCACCCAGCGGCGGCGACCGTCGCGTTCCTGTCGCGCACGGCACAGCGTCCATTACACTGTGAGGGGAAACATCATGCGTAAAGGGGTGTCCATGCAGGCAGCGGAAACGAGAGGGTCGCGCCATGTCGTCGTCGTGACCCACGAAAGGCTCCGGCGCAGCGCGGTCGTCGAGAACGCGATCGCGCAGCTGCGAGACGAGGGATTCGACGTCGCCGTCATCGACAACACGGAGGCGCCCGACTTCGGTTCGCCGTCGCCGAAGGTCGCCCCGGACACCGAGATCGTGCTCGTGCTCGGCGGCGACGGCACGATCCTGCGCGCCGCCGAACTCGTCACCTGCACGGACGTGCCCATCCTCGGCATCAACATGGGCCATGTCGGCTTCCTCGCCGAGTTTGAGAGCTTCCAGATCCATGAGGCGATCCACCGCATCGCCGTGCACGACTACACAATCGACGAACGCATGATCGCGCATGTGGACGTGTGGCTGCCCGGCGCGCAGGAGCCGCTCGGCGACTGGGCGCTCAACGACATCACGATCGAACGCGCCGACCGCGGCAAGATGGTCGAGCTGTCGATCGCCGTCGACGGTGTGGCAATGAGCTCCTTCGGCTGCGACGGCATCATCGTCTCCACGCCGACCGGCTCGACCGCGTATGCGTTCTCCGCGGGCGGCCCGATCATCTGGCCGACGGTGGAGGCGCTGCTGCTCGTGCCGCTCGCGGCGCACGCGCTGTTCTCCCGGCCGATCGTCATCGGCTCGGATTCGACGTTCTCCATCCGCATCGACGACGATTCGACATCCGACGGCTGGATCTGCTGCGACGGACGCCGCCAGCGGCCGCTGCCGCGCGGCGCGCGCGTCGATATCCGCCAGTCGTCCGGACGGCTGCGTCTGGCGCGGCTGTCCGACGCGCCGTTCACGAGTCGACTCGTCACGAAGTTCAACCTTCCGGTCGTCGGGTGGCGCGACCTGCATCCGGCGGGCGGCGCGCGCGTCGACACGTCGCTGCGCGGGCAGGGCGATTTCGACGATCCCGAAAACGCGGACATGGCAACGACGGGCGATGCGTCGACGAACGATGCAGCATCGACGAACGGCGCATCAGCGACCGGCGCCTCGACGGAACAGGAACGGTGACAGGTGCTCGAAGAACTCGAACTGCGTGATCTCGGACCGATCAGGGAAGCGAAGCTCGTTCCCGCGCGCGGCATGACATCGATCACCGGCGAGACCGGTGCCGGCAAATCGATGCTGCTCAGCGCGATCAGGCTCATCTCCGGAGGCGCCGCCGACGCCGGCCGTGTCTCCGCGGGCGCGAAGCAGGCGTGGGCGCAGGGCATCTTCCTCGTCAACGACGGCGACGCAGCGCTCACAATCGCCGAACAGGCGGGCGCGGCGGCCGACGACGGGGAGGTCTTCGTGTCGCGCACGGTGCCCGCGTCGGGACGTTCGCGCGCCGTCCTGTGCGGCAGGACGGTGCCGAAATCGGTGCTCGCATCGCTCGCGGCGGAACTCATCACCATCCATGGGCAAAGCGACCAGCTGCGCCTCGCATCGCCGGCGAGGCAACGCGAGTTCCTCGACCGCTGCGCGGACAACGGCAGGCAGCGGCGCACCTACGCGAAGGCGTGGAACACGTACCGCGAAATTGACGACCGTCTGCGCAGACTCAGCTCGCAGGAATCGTCGATGCGTCAGCAGGCGGACTATCTGCGCGAATCGATTGCGCGCATCGACCGCGTCGACCCGCAGCCGGGCGAACTCGAGGAACTCAAAGGCCAACGCGAACGCATCGAACACGCCGCGCAGATCAACGCGGGCGTCGCCGGCGCGCTCGCGGCGCTCGACTCCGCACAGGGCGACGGCGACGACTACCGCGGCGCCGACGAGCTTGTCCGCTACGCGTCGCAGGCGCTGCGCAACATCCGCCTGGGCGGCGTGTTCGAACAGTGCGCTGACCGTCTCGATTCGCTGCAGGCGGAACTCGAGGACATCTCGTTCACGTTGTCGCAGCAGCTCGACCTCGACGAGTCGGGGGAGGACCTCGACACGATCAACGGGCGCATCCACGAACTCGACGAGCTCACGCGCCGATGGGGGCCGACGCTCGACGACGTCATCGCATGGCGCGACAAGGCGCGTTTCGACGTGGAGGATCTCGACGCGTCTCCCGAAAAGCTCGGTGAGCTCACGGCGGAACGCGAACGCTGCCTCGACGCCGCACGCAAGGCGGCCGTCGTGTTGACGAAGACGCGCGAGCGCGCCGCGAAACGACTGTCGAAGGACGTCGACGGCGAACTCGCGCAGCTTGCGATGGCCGGCGCATCACTGACGATCGACGTGCATGCGCGCGACGGCGCCGACGCGCTCGACGCGAACGGCGGCGACGACGTCGAATTCCTGTTCACGCCGTTCAAGGGATCGCCGGCGCTCGCGATGGGCAAAAGCGCGTCCGGCGGCGAACTCAGCCGTCTCATGCTCGCGCTTGAGCTGTCATGCGCCGGCGAACGCGCGTCCGGCGAGACGGACGGTGCGGAGAGTGGTACGGGTAGCGCTGATGATGGTACGGGTAGTGCGGATGGTGCCGCGGATGACACGGTTCCGTCGATGACCTTCATCTTCGACGAGGTCGACGCCGGCGTGGGCGGCAAGGCCGCGGTCGAGCTCGGCAGAAGGCTTGCGCGGCTTGCGCGGCATGCGCAGGTGATCGTCGTGACGCATCTGCCGCAGGTCGCGTCGTGGGCCGACAGCCAGTTCGTCGTCGGCAAAAGCGAGGACGGCGACGGCGTCGTGAGCACGCATGTGCGCGAGGTCATCGGCGATGCGCGCACCGAGGAGATCGCGCGCATGCTCGATGGCAGCACGACCCCCACCTCCCTCGAACACGCCAGGGAACTCCTGGCAGCCTCCCGTCTGACCTGACTGTGAGCGCCGCCGTCGCGTGTGTTTCGTGTCCCATGTCTCGCTACGGGTAGTGCTACGGGTAGCGCTACAGGTAGTCGTCGTTGTGATCGTTACGGGTAGTCATCGTGTTGATTACGGGCAGCAGCTGCTGTGAGCAGTCGTCATTGATTACAGGAAGTCGTCGCCAATCAGGAGTGGCCGTTGCTACGGGCAGTGGCTGCTACCGGTAGTGATCGTTGATTACGGGCAGTCATGCTGTGCTACGGGCGGCCAACATCAGTTACGGGCGGCGACTGCTACCGGTAGCCGTCTGCCGCGTGACGCAATCGTCGTTACGGGTGGCGAACGCTGACGGCGACGTTCGCCGCTACCGGTAGCGATGCGCGTTACAGGTAGCGGACGCTGCTACCGGTAGCAGTAGTTGCTGCCGCTAACGGTCGTCGTTACGCGTGGTCGTGCTGCTACCGGTAGCGTGATGACAAGCGCAAAACGAACGACGACAGTCAGAAAAGGACGTCAACAAATCAGTGAATCAACAAATCAGTGAATCAGTGAGTCAGTGAGTCAGTAAATCAGTAAAAGGAGAAGAAGAGCATGGGCACGATTCCTATGGGAGGCACGTCGGCGGGCAACGTCGCTACCGGTAGCGGCATCAACGTCGACGATGGCGACGGCGTCGTCGACAATTCGGGACGCGCCGCGATCTTCGACCTGGACGGGACGCTGCTCGATTCGATGGGCGTGTGGGATCGGATCGATGAGGAGTTCCTCGCCAAACGCGGCATCGCGGTTCCCGACGACTACATGGCGAAGGTGAGCGCCATGCAGTTCATGGAGATCGCCGAATACACCATCGAGCGTTTCGGGTTGCACGACACGCCGCAGGCGCTCGTCGACGAGTGGAACGCCATGGCGGAGGGGATGTACGCGCAAATCGTCGAGCCGAAGCCGCATGCCGTCGAATATCTGCGTGCGCTCAAGGACAGCGGCGCAAAACTCGCCGTCGCCACGACGATGCTGCCGAATCTGCGGACGCCTGCGCTGAGTCATGCGGGGATGATCGATTTGTTCGACGCCGTCGTCGGCGTGGACGATGCGGGCGATCGGGGCAAGGAGCATCCGGACGTATATCTGCTGGCGGCGAAGAAGGTCGGCGTCGATCCACGGCATTGCACGGTGTTCGAGGATTTGTTCGCCGGTATGCGGTCGGCGAAGTCGGTGGGGATGCAGGTGTGGGCCGTGCATGACGACTCGTCGGATCATGCTTGGGCGCGCATCTGCGCGCTCGCCGACGGCGTACTGTTCGATTTCGATGACGCGCCGCGCCGGCTGCGTTGAAATTCGATGAAAGGGGAGTGCTACCGGTAGCGGCATCGGCTGTCGTCGCTACCGGTAGCGACGTGCGTCCCGTAGCGATGTGCTGCCCGTAACGACGTGCTGCCCGTAACGATGAAGAACGCCCGCAGTCGGGGACTGCGGGCGTTCTCAGGTCAAGGGCGGCGGCCATCAGAGCCGGTCGGCGCTTTGTTCGACGTAGTGGCCCATGTCGGAGATCTCGACGCAGTCGCGGAAGCGCACGTCGGCGGTTTCGAGGGCGCGCAGCATCGTGGGAATCTCGGTGCCGGTCTTCTCGCTCAGTTCGTCCATGCATTCGAAGTCGGTACCGTCGTGCTTGAGGCCGAGCGCCTCGTTGACGACGCGCGGGAACTTGTACGGGCTGGCGGTGCTCAGCAGCACGCGCGGCACGCCGGCTTCGGCGGGCATCTGGTTCATGACGAAGTAGCCGCAGGCGGTGTGCGGGTCGAGCACGTAGCCGTGTTCGTCCCAGCATTCGGCGATCATCTGGCGCACCTGGTCCTCGTCGGCCCAACCGGTGGCGAACAGGCGGCGGATCTGGACGAGCAGCTCCGGCGGCACTTCGAAGGCGCCCCATTCGTTAAGGTCGTTCATCAGGTAGGCGGTCAGGCGCGGGTCCTTCTCGCTCATGTAGTAGAGCATGCGTTCGAGGTTCGAGGAGACGAGGATGTCCATCGACGGCGAGATCGTCTCGTAGAACGGGCGCTTGCGGTTGTAGGTGCCGGTCGTCAGGAAGTCGAAGAGCACGTTGTTCCTGTCAGAGGCGACGACGAGCTGGCGCACGGGCAGGCCGAGCATCTTCGCGTAGTAGCCGGCGAGCACGTCGCCGAAGTTGCCGGTCGGCACGACGAAGTCGACCGCGTCGCCGACCTTGATCGCGCCGGCCTCGAGCAGCTGCGCGTACGCGGAGAAGTAGTAGACGACCTGTGGCACGAGGCGGCCGACGTTGATCGAGTTGGCCGACGAGAGCACGACGTGCGCGTCCCTTTCGAGGCGCGCGGCGAGCTCCTTGTTGCCGAAGATCTTCTTGACGGTGGACTGCGCGTCGTCGAAGTTGCCTTCGACCGCGCACACGTTGACGTTGCCGCCCGTCTGCGTCGTCATCTGGAGTTCCTGCACACGGCTGACGCGGCCCTGCGGGTAGAAGACGGTGATGCCGGTGCCCTCGGCGTCGGCGAAGCCGGCGAGCGCGGCCTTGCCGGTGTCGCCGGAGGTGGCCGTGACGATCATGATCTTCTCGTCCGGGTCGCCGTCGGCCGGCGTCGTGCGCGCCATGAAGCGCGGCAGGATCTGCAACGCGACGTCCTTGAACGCGCAGGTGGGGCCGTGGAACAGTTCCATGACCCAGTCCTCGCCGAGCGGCCTGACCGGCGTGATGCGCCCGTCCGACCATTGCGGCCCGTAGGCCTTTGCGATGCATTCCCTGAGTTCGTCCTCGCCGAAGTCGTCGAGGAGCACGGAAAGCACGTCGTAGGCGATGTCCTGATAGCTCTTGCCGGCCAGATCGTCGATGGGGACGAGGCGTTCGCCGAGTTCGTCGGTGACGAACAGGCCTCCGTCGTCCGCGATGCCCTTGCGGATCGCCTGCTTCGAGGTCAGTGAGTCGGTCGTGCTGCGTGTGCTGTGGAACTTGTTCACTCGTCCGTCCTTAACAATGTAGGAAGATGGCAGTGTGTGGATGATTTTCAGTATAGGCTTCACCAACGAAAGCCACGGGCGCGCTGTCCGTGTTGCGGAACGCGCGGCCGTGCGTGATGCTTATGCGATGCGCGCGCGATGTATGCACGATATAAAGAGAAAACGTGTGCATGATGCGTGGACGATGCGTGGACGATGCGCCGCATGAGGGCATGGCGTCCACTAATGTGCAAGTATGACGAACACACAGAGCGAACACAACAAGGTCAGCGACGACGTCTTCGACGCGGTGTGCGCGATGGCCGACCGTGCCGGGGCCGCGCAGGCGAAGCTCGCGAAAGCCACGACCGACGTCAAGAACGGCATCCTCGAGGCGATCGCCGACGCGCTCGACGCGCGCGCCGACGAGATCGCCGGGGCGAACTCCCTCGACATGGAGCAGGCCTTCGCCGAAGGCATGGACGCCGGCAAGCTGGACCGTCTCAAGTTCGACGTGACGCGCATCGCCGCGTCGGCGAACGACATGCGCCACGTCGCGACGCTGCCCGACCCGGTCGGCCAGGTCGTGCGCGGCTTCGAGGCGCCCAACGGCCTGCGTCTGCAGCAGGTGCGCGTGCCGATGGGCGTCATCGGTATGATCTACGAGGCGCGGCCGAACGTGACCGTCGACGTCATCTCGCTGTGCATCAAGTCCGGCAACGCGGCGATCCTGCGCGGCGGCCATGCGGCGCAGCGCACGAACGCGGCGACGCTCGCAATCGTCGCGGACACGCTGCGCGAACTCGGCTTCGACGACGCGCTCGTCGGCACCGTCGACGCCTACGGCCGCGAGGGCGCGACCGCGATGATGGAAGCGCGCGGCCACATCGACCTGCTCGTGCCGCGCGGCAGCGCCAGGCTCATCCAGGCCGTCGTCGAGAACTCGAAGGTCCCGGTCATTGAGACCGGTGCCGGCAACGTCCACATCTACGTCGATCGTTCCGCCGACCTCGCCAAGGCCATTCCGGTCATCCTCAACGCGAAGACGCAGCGCGTCGGCGTGTGCAACGCCGCCGAGAAGCTCATCGTCCACCGCGACGTCGCCGACGAGTTCCTGCCGGCCGTGGCGCGCGCGCTCGCGCAGGAGGACGTCGTCATGCACGCCGACGAGGTCGCCTACCGGATCATCGGCGATGCGAACATCCGCGACATCAAGCTGTTCGAGGCTGACGAGGCCGACTGGGGCACCGAGTACCTCGCCCTTGAGATCGGCGTGCGCGTCGTCGATTCGATGGATGAGGCGATCGCGCACATCAACCGCTATTCGACGCATCACACCGAGGCGATCCTCGCCGAGGACTACGGCGCGATCGAACGGTTCACGAAGGACATCGACTCGGCGGTCGTCATGGTCAACGCCTCCACGCGCTTCACCGACGGCGGTGTGTTCGGCTTCGGCGCCGAACTGGGCATCTCCACGCAGAAGATGCATGCGCGCGGCCCGATGGGTCTGCAGGAGATGACGACGACGAAGTGGATCGGCTGCGGCACGGGTCAGGTGAGGGCATGAGCGACGACGTGAACGACGTCGACGTGAACGACGCCAATATGAACGACGTTGACGCGCACGCCGCCGCGCGCGCGGCCGCCGGCGGCGCCGACGTGACCTGCGGCGTGCGCGACGGCATGCCGACCGTCACCTTCGACGACGCCCACGTGCTCGCGAACCCGTGGGGCGTCGACCTCGCCGACCGGCGCAACCTGCTCAAGGTCGCCTCCGAACGGCTCAGCCTCGTGCGCTACGTGTTCCTCGTGCAGATCGAGGATGGCATCGCCTCGGCGGGGCAGCGCGCGTCGCTCGAGTACGCCGACGCGGTGCTCATCGGCTGGCCGGAGACGGACGCCGACGACGTCGTGGAGGTCGACGACGAACGCTACCGCGACGTCGTCGAGCAGATCGTGCTCATGGAGGACTACATCGACCGTTTCCGCTCGATGGAACGCGACAACGACATCGACGGCATGACCGACACACTCATCCGCATCACCGAGCGCGTCGCCCATGTGCGCCGCGCGTTCCAGCCGTCCTTCCTGCTGCCGACCTTCGCCGAGATCCGGCGTGTCGTGCAGGACGAGTGGAACGAGGACATGGGTAAGATCGATCCGGACGGCGAGGCCGCCGACGACCGCGCGCAGGAACTGACGCTGCAGCAGGAGATCGACCGCGTCGCCGCGGACAGCGCCGCGGCGGACGCCCAGGAGAAGCACTGACATGACGTATGCCGACATGACGAACGACGTCCCCGCCGACGCCGATGCCGTGGCCGACGCGGCCACTGGCGCGCCGCGTCGCATGGCCGAGCTGTCCGTGACCGACGCGGCGACGGCGCATCTCGTCTCGCCGCCCGGGCGCCGCTCGCCGCGCGGCAACTGGCATGCGCGCCCGCGCATCGGCATCATGGGCGGCACCTTCGACCCGATCCACAACGGCCACCTCGTCGCCGCCTCCGAGGTCTCGTGGGTGTACGACCTCGACGAGGTCGTCTTCGTGCCGACCGGACGGCCGGTGTTCAAGCTCGACAAGCATGTGACGAACGCCGAGGACCGCTATCTGATGACCGTCATCGCGACCGCGTCGAACCCGAAGTTCACCGTTTCGCGCGTCGACATCGACCGTCCCGGCGTCACCTACACGATCGACACGTTGCGCGATCTGCGCGCGCTGTACCCGGACGCCGAGCTGTTCTTCATCACCGGCGCGGACGCCGTCGCCGAGATCATGCGATGGAAGGATGTCGAGCAGATGTTCCGCATCGCGCATTTCGTCGCCGTCACGCGCCCCGGCTATTCGTCGGCGGTCACGCTGCCGGCCGGACGCGTCGACATGCTCGAGATCCCGGCGCTGGCGATCTCGTCGACCGATGTGCGCGAGCGCGCGACGCACGGCGAGCCAGTGTGGTATCTCGTGCCCGACGGCGTCGTCCAGTACATCGGCAAGCACGGCCTGTACCGCACGTGCGACTGAACGCGCGCGCCGGCGCACGTCAGCTGTCGGCACTACACTGAGGACACGGTTACGAACCAACTGACGTTTGGAGATACGGTGAGCGCAATCCTCGAAGGCAAACCAGACAAGAACCTGATACTCGTCACCGGAAGGGCGCATCCCAAGCTCGCCCGGGACGTCGCCGACCAGCTCGGCATCGACGTGCTCGAGACGACCGCCTACGATTTCGCGAACGGCGAGATGTACGTGCGATACACCGAGTCCGTGCGCGGCGCCGATGTCTTCGTGCTGCAGAGCCACAGCAGCCCGGTCAATCAGGCGATCATGGAGCAGCTCATCATGATCGACGCCCTCAAGCGCGCGTCGGCGCGTTCGATCACCGCCGTCAGCCCGCTGCTCGGCTATTCGCGTCAGGACAAGAAGCACCGCGGCCGTGAGCCGATCTCATGCCGTCTGGTCTTCGACCTGCTCAAGACGGCCGGTGCCGACCGCATCATGAGCGTCGACCTGCATGCCGCGCAGTCGCAGGGCTTCTTCGACGGCCCGGTCGACCATCTCATCGCGATGCCGGTGCTCGTCGACTACATCCGCGACCGCTTCTCCAACCAGCTCGACAACGTGACCGTCGTCTCCCCGGACGCCGGCCGCATCCGCGTCGCCGAGCAGTGGGCGCAGCGCCTCGGCGGCGGCCCGCTCGCCTTCGTGCACAAGACGCGCGACATCACGCGGCCGAACCAGGCCGTCGCCAACCGCGTCGTCGGCGACGTCAAGGGCAAGGACTGCGTGCTCGTCGACGACCTGATCGACACGGCCGGCACAATCGCCGGCGCGTGCAAGGTGCTGCAGGAGGCCGGCGCGAAGTCGGTGACCGTCGTGGCGACGCACGGCGTGCTCTCCGGGCCGGCCGTCGAACGGCTCAAGAGCTGCGGGGCACGCGAGGTCGTGCTCACCGACACGGTGCCGATCCCCGAGGAGAAGCGCTGGGACGGCCTGACGGTGCTGTCGATTGCTCCGCTGCTGGCGAGCGCGATCAAGGCCGTGTTCGAGGACGGCTCGGTCGCCGAGCTCTTCGAGACCTATCCCGAGCATCACGGGCAGGGCTTCCTCTTCGCCTGATCGGGCGGGGGAGGACCTGTGGTCCGGCCCTATGGCATAATGGATACTTGGCGGGCGCGACCCGCCGTTCCCCCATGGTGTAATGGCAGCACACGGGTCTTTGGAACCCTTTGTCTTGGTTCGAGTCCAGGTGGGGGAGCCAGCGGCGTCCGCATCCGGCTTTCGACGTTTGGATGCGGACGCCTTTCGCATCAGGGATCATGACGGGCCATCGGCCCAATCCACCAAAGGAGAACAGATGACGGTAACCGCCGCAATCGTGCTGGCAGCCGGCGAGGGCACGCGCATGCGTTCGTCGAAGCCGAAGGTGCTGCACACCTTCGCGGGAAAGACCTTCCTCGAACGCGTCATGTCCTCCGTCGAGGCGCTCGGGTCCGAGACGCTCGCCGTCGTCGTGCGTCATCAGGGCGAACGCGTCGCCGAGGCGGCGCGCGGCTACGACCCCGACGTGACGATCGTCGAACAGGACGACATCCCCGGCACCGGCCGCGCCGTGCAGTGCGCGATGCGCCGCCTGTCGCCCGACGGTGGCCTCGATGGCGACGTGCTCATCACGGCCTCGGACATGCCGTTGCTCGACACGGAGACGCTGCGCGCGCTGCTTGACTACCATGCGGCGAGCGGCGACGACGCGACAGTGCTCACGACGGTGCTCGACGACCCGACCGGTTACGGCCGCATCATCCGCGATCCCGACGGCGACGTCCTCAAGATCGTCGAGCAGAAGGACGCGAACAGCAGCGAGCTGGCGGTGCGCGAGGTGAACACGTCGGTGTACGTCTTCGACGCGCATGTGCTCGCCGACGCGATCGCCGACCTCGACGCGGACAACGCGCAGGGCGAGTTCTATCTGACTGACGCGCTCAAGGCGGCCAAGGCGAGCGGCAAGGTCGGCGCCTTCGCCGCGCCCGACCCGTTGAGCGTCGAGGGCGTCAACGACCGCGTGCAGCTCGCCGCGCTCGCCCGCGCGCACAACATGCGCGTGTGCGAACGTTGGATGCGTGAGGGCGTGACGATCCTCGATCCGTCGACGACGTGGATCGAGGACGACGTGACGATTGGCGCGGACGCGACGATCCTGCCCGGCTGCTTCCTGCAGGGGCGCACCGTCGTCGCCGAGGACGCCGTCGTCGGCCCCTACACGACGCTCATCGACGCGACCGTCGACGCCGGCGCGCACGTCGAACGTTCGCGCGTGCAGGAGTCGCACATCGGCCGCGACGCGACGATCGGCCCGTGGACGTATCTGCGCGCCGGCAACGACTTGGGCAAGGGGTCGAAGGCGGGCGCCTTCGTCGAGATGAAGAAGGCGCACATCGGCGACGGCACGAAGGTGCCGCATCTGAGCTACGTGGGCGACGCCGACCTCGGCGAGCGCACGAACATCGGCGGCGGCACGATCACGGCGAACTACGACGGCGTGCACAAGAACCACACGACGATCGGCTCGGACGTGCACATTGGCGCCGGCAACCTCTTCGTCGCGCCGGTCGAGGTCGGCGACCACGTCACGAGCGGCGCCGGATCAGTCATCCGCCATGACGTGCCGGATGACGCGATGGTCTATTCGGAGAACACGCAGCACATCGTGCAGCATTGGAAACCAGCTTGGGAGCGTTGATATGACGGCACTTGAATCATCCATCGAATCGGTGAGGATCGCGGCGGCCGCGACCGACCGCATGAAGGCGTCGGACATCGTCGCCTACGACGTGAGCGACCTGATCGGCATCACCGACTGCATGCTGCTGGCGTCCGCGACGAACGAGCGTCAGGTGCTTGCGATCGCCGAGGAGATCGAGAAGGACCTGTACACGAAGGGCGGCAAGCTGCAGCCCAAGGGCCGCGAAGGCATCCAGGAAGCGCAGTGGATCCTGCTCGACTACGGCGACTTCATCGTCCATGTCATGCATGAGGAGGCACGCGACTTCTACCATCTCGAGCGGCTGTGGCGCGACTGCCCGCGCATCGACCTCGAACTGCCCGAAGCGCCGGCCGACGACGCCGCCTGACGGAGACGCGACAATGACGGCGATCGAGACGGTGCGTTCGATCACGCTCGTGCGGCATGGGCGCACCTCGTACAATCTTGCCGGCCGCGTCCAGGGAAGCATCGACATCCCGCTCGACGATGTCGGGCTGTGGCAGGCGCGCCAGACCGGCGACGCGCTGCGCAGGCTCTACGTCGAACGTGATCCGGGCGCGCGCCAGCTCGTCGTCGCCTCCGATTTGCGGCGCGCGAGCCGCACCGCGCATCTGTTCGCCGACCCGCTCGGCCTCGAGGTCCACACCGATCCGCGGCTGCGCGAACGCAGCTTCGGCGACTGGGAGGGCATGTCCGGCGAGGAGCTCGACGCGCAGTGGCCGAAGGACTTCGCGCTGTGGTGCCGCGGTCTGGGCGGCGAGATGCGCCACCATGCCGAATCCCACGAGCATGCCGGCACCCGCGGCGTCGAGGCGCTGCGTGACTGGTCTCACCGGGCGGGAGCGGGTACCGACCTGTTCGTCTTCTCCCACGGCGCGCTCATCGAGAACACGCTGCAGGTGCTCTTCGGCATCGGATCGGCGCTGCCGGATTTCGTCTCCGTCACGTCGATGCGCAACGCGCATTGGGCGCGTCTGGTCAACGCCGGACTTGACGACCCGGACCGCTGGATCCTCGTCGACTACAACCACGGGCCCGCGCTCGCCGACACTGAGCTGTGGGAGAACCCGACACGGCATGCGGCTGACGGACAGTGAACTGGTCTATGCTTATGGCAGTTTTGCCCACCGCCGCGTCCGACGCCCGTCCTGGGCGCCGGACGCGCCATGACCGGATGAATCGATCGTGAAGAATTTTCTCAAAGGACTATCGTTCTCCCAGCTGCTCGCGGGCGCGCTCGCGGCGGTCACGTCGTTCCTGCTGTCGTCGAAGATCGGCATCGCGGGTTCGGTGATCGGCGTCGCCGTCGCCTCGATCGTGTCGACATCGGCTTCGCAGATCTATCAGAACGTCATCGACGCGTCGAGCAAGAAACTGCAGGACGCCGCCGCGCAGCAGCTCGGCGAGAAGGGAGAGGGCGACGCCGATGACGCCGCCGACGACACGCGCAAGCACGGCTCGTCGCGCAAGGGCGGCAGCCGCAAGGGTCGCGTTGTCACGTCGGATGCGTCCGCCGCGGCGTCGCACGGCAGGCCGCAGCTCACCCGTCACGACAAGCGCGTGGCGATCGTCGTCGCCGTCGTCTCCGGCCTGATCGCCGTCGCGGTGACCGCCGGCGTCATCCTCGCACTCACCGGCGGCAGGGGCACCGATTCGGTCGTCCATGACATCGTCAGCCCGAGCATGACGAGCGAGGAGGGCGGCGATCTCTCGCCGTCGCCGTCGGCGACCGTCATCACGCCGTCGACGGATGCGACGTCGTCGCCGGGTTCCTCCCCCACGCAGTCGACGGACGGGCACAGCCGGCAGGACGACGAGTCCGGCACGAAGGACGACTCGGGCTCGGGTTCGCAGATCGTCGAGCCGAGCGCGTCGCCGTCGGCGAGCCAGGAGACGGACGCCGCCGACGGATCGCAGTCCGGCGCATCGACCGACTCGGGGCAGGACGGCACGGGCCAGCAGGACGACGGACGGCAGAAGGACGACGTCGGACAGCAGGCCCAGTGACCCATGACGACAGCGGAGCCCGGCATGCCGCACAACGCGACACGCCGGGCTTTTGCATATCGTGAATCCATGATGTAGGCTATCTCGAGTTGGCTGGAAAGCCGACGGGGCTATGGCGCAGCTGGTAGCGCATCTCCATGGCATGGAGAGGGTCAGGGGTTCGAATCCCCTTAGCTCCACGAAGGTATCTGGCAACAGATTCCCCCAATTCGGGGCTATGGCGCAGCTGGTAGCGCATCTCCATGGCATGGAGAGGGTCAGGGGTTCGAATCCCCTTAGCTCCACGACAGATTTTCACCCGGCTTCGGCCGGGTTTTTCGTTATCGGCGCAAGTTTTTGAGGCGTGGGACGCCGACGTGAGCGAGGTCACATGTGGGAAAGACGACATGCCTCCGGCTCACTTCACAGCGCAACGGGGCGTGTGGCGGGCCGCGGCCGCGTAGTGTGGGGAGCGTACAGAAAGGAGCCCCCTATGGCACAGCTTACCGAAGCAATGAAGGACTTCATCAAGGACAACCTCGCGTGGGTCGCCACCGTCAGCCCCGACGGCATCCCGGACCTCGGCCCGAAGATGAGCATGTTCGTGCTCGACGACGAGCACCTCGCCTACCACGAGCGCACCGCCGGCCAGACCTACCGCAACCTCGAGAACGGTAGCCCGCTCGTCATCGCGTTCGTCAACTTCGAGCAGAAGAAGGGATACCGCTTCCGCGGCGAGGTCGTTTTGCACACCGACGACGCGATCTACGACGAGCAGGTCAAGCTCGCCGAGGAACGCGGCACGAAGGTCCCGGCATGCGTGCCGGTCATGACGATCAACATGATCGAGGACCTGTCCGCCGGCGCGCACGCCGGCAAGACGATCGAGAAGGACTGAGCCGCCCGCCGCACCGCCGCCATCCCCGAAGTAAGGAGTCAGAAGGAAAGATGATTACCGACATCGTCATGCTGCGCCACGGGCGCACCTCGATGAATCTCGAACGGCGCCTGCAGGGACAGATCGACGTCCCCCTCGACATCATCGGACAATGGCAGGTGGACCACAGCGGCCTCGCGCTCGCGCAGCGCTACTACTGGGCGAAGGTGAGCAACATCGCCGCCCATCCCGACCTGCTGCCGACGCCGCCCGTGAGCGCCGTGCGTGCCGCCGATATCGAGGAGTACCGCAAGGCGCCCGCCGCGGCACGCACGATGCGCGTCGTCAGCTCCGACCTGTTCCGCGCCCAGCAGACGGCGCACGCCTTCGCCGACATCCTCGGCCTCGACGTGCGGCTCGATCCGCGGCTGCGCGAACGCGCCTTCGGCGAATGGGAGGGCATGACGCGCGCCGAGATCCTCGAGCGCTGGCCCGAGGACTTCCGTTCATGGAAGCGCCACGAGGGCGGCGAACTCACCCACGGCGTCGAAAGCCGACGCGAGGTCGGCGAGCGCGGCGCCGAGGCGATCCGCTCCTATGTGCGCGAGGCGCGGGATGAGCCGGGCGAGGAAACGCTGATGGTCGTCTCCCACGGCTCGTGGATCGTCGCGACGATCGCGACGCTGCTGGGCATGGACGTCGACGAGGCCAACGGCCTCGACGGCATGCGCAACGCCTTCTGGTCGCGCATGGCCCTCGAACGCGGCGCTGACGGCGACCGCTGGCTGCTGGCCGAGTTCAACAGGGGGCCGCAGATCGCCGAATTCGTCGACTGGGAGAACGGCCCCCAGGAGCTGCGCAGCCCCGACATGCCGATGTGGAAGCCAATCGCCGGCTGAACGCATCCCCTCACCGATCAACAAACCAATCCACGCCACGCCGCCCGGGGCCGCCCCGGACGGCGTGTCTCATAGGTGCGGCTAAGCTGTTCATGCTTGCATGTCGATGGTCGTACTGTCGATGGCTGCACCGTCGGCGTGTGCACTGCCGACGTTCACACACTGTCGGCGTCCACTGCACCGTCGACGTCTACGCAACACTGGCCGCGTCCCCGCGCGGCCCGGCGAATGGAAATGAGAGGCGGGTGATCTCATGCTGCGCATGTTCAGCACCGTTCACGGACAGGTCGAACAGATAGACAAGCCGGAGAACGGCTCATGGCTCGCGCTGTGCGACCCCACCGACGTCGAACTCACCACCGTCGCCCAGGAGACCGGCATCGACCTCGCCGACCTGCGCGCGCCGCTCGACGACGAGGAACGCTCGCGCGTCGACGTCGAGGACGACTACACGATGATCATCGTCGACATCCCGACGGTCGGGGAGCGCTCCGGACGCAACTGGTACGAGACGATCCCGTTGTCGATCATCGTCACGCGCACGCTCATCGTCACCGTGTGCATGCAGGACACGCCGGTGCTCCACCCGTTCATGGAGGGCACGATCCGCGGATTCAACACCTTCATGCGCTCGCGCTTCATCCTGCAGATCCTCTACCGCAACGCGACGATGTACCTGCGCTATCTGCGCATCATCGACGGCGAGACCGACAAGCTCGAGCTGCGTCTGCGCCATTCGATGCAGAACCGCGAGATCCTGATGCTGCTCGAGCTGAGCAAGACGCTCGTCTATTTCAACACGTCGCTCAAATCAAACGAGATCGTCATGGAGAAGCTCACGACGCTTTCGCGCATCAAGCAGTACCCGGAGGACGAGGACCTGCTCGACGACGTCATCACCGAGAACAAGCAGGCGATCGAGATGGCGAACATCTACAGCGGCGTCCTCGCGAACATGACCGACGCGTTCTCGTCGGTCGTCTCCAACAACCTGAGCAACGTGATGCGCATCTTCACGATCATCTCGATCACGCTGTCGATCCCGACGCTCATCTTCTCGATGTACGGCATGAACTTCCAGAACGGCATGCTCGGCATGCCCTTCACCGGCTCGCGCTGGGGATTCCTGATCATCATCGTCCTCGCGATGCTGCTCGCCCTGCTCGTGATGTGGTTCCTCACCCGTTCCCGTCTGTTCAAGTGAGGTCGCATGCGTAGCCGTGGAGGAACGAGGATCATCGCGATGTTGTGCGCCGCGGCGGCCGTATCGCCGCTTGCCGCATGCGGCACGTCGGTGCAGGTGTCCGTGCCCGGGCAGGCCGATGGGCCGATGATCAACATCGGCGTCGCCGTCGACGAGCCCGGCGTCAGCTGGTACCACGAGGAGGGCTACAGCGGCCTGAGCGTCGACGTGGCCAAATACGTCGCCGAGAAGATCGGCTACAGCAACCGCCAGATCGTCTTCCATCCGATGACGATGGCGCGGCGCGACGCGATGCTCGCTGACGGCACGATCGACTTCGCGATGACGTCGTATGCCTACGAGGGCGGCAAGGACGCGCGCGCGTTCACGAAGGAGCTCGCCTCGCGCGGCGGCGACGTGCGCTATTCGGGACCGTACCTGATCGCCGACGACGGGCTGCTCGTGCGCGCCGACGAGAGGAAGACGATCCGCGGCGCCGACGACATGCGCGGCCGCACTGTGTGCGTCGTCGAGGATGACGACGTGCGCGGACAGCTGGAACGCCGCGTCGACGGCGTGCGCTGGCGCGAGGAATCCGATTTCAACAAGTGCGTCTCCGCGCTGCTCGCCGGCGAAAGCGACGCCGTGGCCGGCTCCAGGCCGGTGCTTGCCGGGCTGCGCTCCGAGGCGGGCGCCGCCTACGCGGACCTCGTCGACGCGCCCTTTGGCCGCCGCGGCTACGCCGTCGCGACCGGCGGTGACCGCGACGAGTTCGTCGCACAGATTAACATGGTGCTGCAGGACATGATCGACGACGGCACATGGGACAGGATCACCGACGACGCGGAGCGCGCGCTCGGCATCGGCACCGACTTCGCGCTCAATCCGCCCACGATCGTCGCCTCGCGCGACGAGAGCTGAACCGCGCGTTCGTACTGCGGACGGCCGGCGGGGCACTGTCCAGCTGAAAAACGATAATCGTGCCCTATGAGTGAGATCGAACCGAGCGCGCAGGCGCAGGCGCATGATGCGGATCAGTCCGCATTCCGGTACAACGCCGCGATGGCGCAGACCATCGAAGGCAAATGGCAGAAGATCTGGGACGAGCATGGCACGTTCTGGGCGGCGAACGTCGAAGGCGAGCTGACCGACGGCGAAGGACGCCACGCGGACGGCCGCCGGCCGTTCTTCGCGATGGACATGTTCCCCTACCCGTCCGGCAAGGGCCTGCATGTGGGCCATCCGCTCGGCTACCTCGCCTCCGACGTGGTGAGCCGCTACCACCGTATGAAGGGCGAGAACGTGCTGCATGCGATGGGCTACGACGCTTTCGGCCTGCCGGCCGAGCAGTTCGCCGTGAAGACCGGTCAGCATCCGCGCGTGACGACCGAGCAGAACATCGCGAACATGCGCCGTCAGCTGCACCGCATGGGCCTGAGCTTCGATGACCGCCGCTCCTTCGCGACGATCGAACCCGGCTATGTGCGCTGGACGCAGTGGATCTTCTCGCGCATCTTCGACGCATGGTACGACCCGGACAAGCGCAACCCGAGCGGTTCGATGGGCTGCGCGCGCCCGATCGGCGAACTCGTCGAGCAGTTCCGCTCCGGCGAGCGCGCGATCGACGGCCATGAGGGCCGTGCATGGGACGAGCTGAGCGAGGCCGAGCAGGCCGACGTGCTCAACGGCTACCGTCTCGCCTACATCTCGAAGTCGCCGGTCAACTGGTGTCCGGGTCTGGGCACCGTGCTGGCGAACGAGGAGGTGACCGCCGAGGGACGCTCCGAGCGCGGCAACTACCCGGTGTTCCAGCGCGAGCTGCGCCAATGGTCGATGCGCATCACCGCCTACGGTCACCGCCTCATCGAGGATCTCGACACGATCGACTGGCCCGAGAAGGTCAAGCTCATGCAGCGCAACTGGATCGGCGAGTCGCACGGCGCGTCCGTGCACTTCAAGGTGCGCACCGGCGAGACGCTCGAGGACATGGAGATTTACACGACGCGTCCGGACACATTGTTCGGCGCGACCTTCTGCGTCGTCTCGCCCGAGCATCCGCTGCTGGGGCACGTGCCCGAGCAGTGGCCCGACGGCGTGCCCGAGCAGTGGACCGGCGGCTATGCGACGCCGCTCGAGGCGATGGCCGCCTACCGCATGGTGGCCGAGGCGAAGACCGCGGCCGACCGCGTCAACGACGCGGGGGAGAAAACCGGCCTGTTCACCGGCCTGTACGCGATCAACCCGATCACCGGCGCCGAACTGCCGGTGTTCACGGCCGACTATGTGCTGATGGACTACGGCACCGGCGCGATCATGGCCGTGCCGGGCGGCGACCAGCGCGACTACGACTTCGCGACCAAGTACGGTCTGCCGGTCATCTACACCGTCGAACCGCTACCCAACAGCGGCGACTCGCTCGCAAACTACGAAGGCAAGGCACCGTTCGTCTCCCATGATGGCGTCGTCGTCAACTCGTCGGTCGACGCCACGTGGGCGCGCGGCGACGCGCTCGACATCAACGGCATGCGCGTCGACGACGCGATCGCCGCCGTCACGGCGTGGCTCGAGCAGGCGCAGGTCGGCAAGGGCGCCGTCAGCTACCGTCTGCGCGACTGGCTCTTCAGCCGTCAGCGCTACTGGGGCGAGCCGTTCCCGATCGTCTACGACGACGAGGGCGTGCCCCATCTCGTGCCCGATTCGATGCTGCCGATCGATCTGCCCGAGGTGCCCGACTACAGCCCGAAGACCTTCGACCCGGAGGACGCGCAGTCCAACCCGGAGGCGCCGTTGAGCCGCAACGCGGAGTGGGTGGACGTCACGCTCGATCTGGGCGACGGCCCCAAGCGCTACCACCGCGAGACGAACACGATGCCGAACTGGGCCGGCTCGTGCTGGTACTACATGCGCTACCTCGACCCGCACGACACTGAGCACATGGTCGAACGCGACGAATACGACTACTGGATGGGCCCGGATCACAATCCGACGGCCGGCACGTCCGGCGGCGTCGACCTGTACATCGGCGGCGTCGAGCATGCCGTGCTCCATCTGCTCTATTCGCGCTTCTGGCACAAGATCCTCTTCGATCTGGGCTATGTGGACTCCAGCGAGCCGTTCCACAAGCTGTTCAACCAGGGCATGATCCAGGCCTGGGCCTACACCGACGACCGCGGCGAATACGTCCCGGCCGACGAGGTCGAGGAGGGCCCAGCGGACGCGTCCGGCGAGCCGACCTTCACGTGGCACGGCCAGCACGTCAACCGCGAGTTCGGCAAGATGGGCAAGAGCCTCAAGAACATCGTGACGCCGGACGACATGTACGACAACTACGGCGCGGACACCTTCCGCCTGTACGAGATGAGCATGGGCCCACTCGACGAGTCCCGTCCGTGGAACACGCGCAACGTCGTCGGCGGTATGCGCTTCCTGCAGCGCCTGTGGCGCAACGTCGTCGACGAGACGACCGGCGAGACGACCGTCGTCGACGAGACGCCGGATGACAAGACGCTCAAGCTGCTCAACAACACGATTGCCGACGTGACGGTCGAGATGGAGGCGATGCGTCCGAACACGGCCATCGCGAAGCTCATCGTGCTCAACAACCACCTGACCGGCCTCGAGCGTGTGCCGCGCGCGGCGATCGAGCCGCTCATCCTCATGGTCTCGCCGATCGCCCCGCACATCGCCGAGGAGCTGTGGAGCAGGCTCGGCCACGACCATTCGCTCGCGCACCATCCATGGCCGCAGGCGGACGAACGCTACGTGGGACAGGACATGGTCACGGCCGTCGTGCAGATCAAGGGCAAGGTACGCGCCAAGCTCGAGGTGAGCCCGGACATCGACCCCGACGAACTCGAGAAGATGGCGCTCGAGGCGGTCGCCGACCGTCTCGGCGGTGTGCCTCCGCGCAAGGTCATCGTCAAGGCGCCGAAGATCGTGTCGGTCGTTCCCGGCAACTGATCGCGACACGCCGCAAGGAGGGCGTCCCCACACGGGGCGCCCTCCTTTTTCGTTGCGATGACGCCGTTCTTGGCTCTCGGTGGAATGTGGACAAGGGGAGCGTCCGTACACATGCTTCCGTCCATGTGGACACGTCCGTGCCCGTGACGCGATAGTGGGGTCCATGATCCACGACGATGATGAAGTCCGGCCGGCCATCCCGACGCGAGGAGGCGGCGCGATGCGCACGGGGCGCACGATGCGCATGAGGCCCGCGGCAGGACTTGATGTGCCGTTGCCGCCGCGCCCCGCCGTCCCATCCAGCCGTGCGGACACGGTCATCGACGCGGCGGACGACTACGTACCGGATGACTGCGTACCGGACGCTTACATACCGGACGACTACCTGCCGGACGACCCCGCCGCGGACGACTACGCCATGCACCGCTGTGCAAGAAATGGCGGTGCGATCGACAACGGTATGCAGGACAGTGGTGTACAGAATGGCGATGAGAGGGACGTTGGTGCAAGAGGAGACGGCGCGCGAGATGCTGGCATCGGGAATGACGGCGCGCGGGAGCTGCTGTCCGGACTCGCCGGCGTGCGCGCCGACGATGAGGAGCGTGCGTCGCCGGCGCGCACACGCCCGCGGTTGAGCATCGAGCCGGTGCATGCGCTCGTCGTCATGGCGATCCTCGTCGTGATGCTCGCGGCGAGCCTCACATTGCTCGTACGTCAGTCGATTAATCTAGCATCCACATCGGGCGAACCTACGCCCGTCGTGACGTCACCACGCGCCGCGACGCGATCCGACGCCCCGTCCTGCACGAGCACGCCGAGCACGCAGACGTCCGAACAGGCGCAGTCGTCTGAATCAACACAACCGTCTGAATCATCACAGTCATCTCAACAGACGCAGTCGCCGCAGCAGACGCCGTCACCTGAGCAAACGCAGTCGCCGACGCAGCAGCAGCAGGCGACGCCCGAGCCGACGCCGCAGCTCGTCGATCTCAATACGGCGACGCAGGAGCAGCTCGAAACGGTCAAGGGCATCGGTCCGGTGACGGCGGCGAACATCATCGCCTATCGCATGCGCGTGGGACGGCTCGGTGCGGTCGACGAACTGCTCAACATCGACGGCATCGGCCCGAAGACACTCGAGAAGATCCGCGGGCAGGTGACGGTGCGATGACGAGCACGGTACGGCGGACGCATGTAGCACAGCATACGCGTACAGCGCAGCGGACGCGTACGTCGCGACGTCCCCGCGCGTCCGACGGCGTGCGCGGCCTCATGGCACGTTGGGCCGACGGCGAATCGGGGCGACGCGACCTGCGCATGCTGCCCGCCGCGCTGTGCCTGTGGGCGGCGGCGCTCGCGACGCGCGCCGTGCTGCCGCAGGAGGGTACGGCCTCGCTGCAGGAGGGCGCGGGCGGCATGCGCGGTCTCGCCGTCGTGCTGTGTCTGGGCGCGAGCGCCGTCATGTTCGCGTCGGTGCACGGCGTGCACGCGTGGCTGCGCCATGCGCGCGCCGGGCATGCGCCGCCCGCGCTGCGCTGCGCCTCATGGTTGCTGGTGTGCATGGCGGCGGCGCTGACGGGCGCGTTCGCCACGGCCGTCGCGACGACGCACGACATGGCCGATCCGGCGATCCGCATGTCGCGTACGGGTTCCGCGCGGGCGACCGTCGATATCCGCACGCGCGCCCCTGCGCTGCGTTCGGCGTCGCGCGCGGCCGCCTGCACGGTGCATGCCTCCACGCGCGCTGTGCAGATAGGCGCTGTGCAGACGGGTGGCGTGCGCATGCCGTCGGACGTCGACGTGCGGGTGCTGCTGCCTGACGCGTTGTGCATGCGCGTCGTGCAGGGCGGCGAATACCGACTGTCCGGCACGCTCGCGCGCGCGCCGTGGGATGAGCGGACGCTGCAGCTGACGGTGGCCGCCGCGGACGCCGATACGGCCGTCGTGCTGCGTGCGCCGGCGCCGTGGCGACGCGCCGTGCATACGATGCAGCGGCGCTTCTTCGCCGTCGCCGACGGGCTTTCGGATCAGGGACGCGTCCTCGTGCCGGGATTGACGCTCGGCGTGCTCGGTCAGGACGCGCTGTGTGAGGGTGAGCCCGTCGACGAGGTCTACGCGAGCCGACTTGAGGAGGGATGCCGGCGTGCGGGCATCATCCATCTCATGGCCGTCTCCGGCGGTCACTATGCGTTGCTCGCCTCGGCGGCGACGGTGCTGTGCTCGTGGACGCTCGCGCCGCGCTGGGCGGTCGCCGCTGCCCGTGCCGCCGCCGTCGTGGCGCTCACCGCCGTCCTCGTGCCGAGCGAATCGATCACGCGGGCGGTCGTCATGCATCTGTTCGCGCTCGGCTATGTGCTGCTCGGGAGGCGTGAGCAGACGACGCCGCTGCTGCTATGGACGGCGATCGTCGCGATTGTCATCAAACCCGCTCGCGCCGCCGATTTCGGCTTCGCGTTGTCCTGCGCGGCGGTGCTCGGCATCGCCCTCGTCTCGGGGCCGCTCGCCGCCGTGCTGCGTCGATGGCTTCCGCGGCGCATGGCGGACGCGCTCGCCACGACGATCGGCGCGCAGCTGCTCACGTCGCCGCTGCAGCTGCTCATGCAGCCGCAGATCGCGCTGTGGGCGGTGCCGGCGAACCTGCTCGTCGCGCCGTGGATGGACATGGCGACGGTGTGCGGACTGGGTGCGTACACCGTCTCCTGGTGCATGCCGACGCTCGGATTCGCGCTCGCCTGGTGCGCGTCGCTCGGCACGAAAAGCGTCGAGATCGCCGCCGACGTCTTCGGTGCGGACGACGGGTCCGCGCAGCTCGCGTGGCCGTCGGATACGGCGGGTGCGCTGCGGCTTGCCGGCGCCGAGACGCTCGTGGTGCTCATCGTCGTCCTGCTGCGTGCGATGGCGCGTCTGCGTGACGACATGTCCAAACAGTGCACGGCCGTGTCCGGACGGCGCATCGGCGCGTCGCCCGCGCCCTTCGTCCGGATGCGTCTGTGGTGGGAGCGCACATGGGCGATGCTCACGTGTCTGCGCTGGCGGCCGCGTGGTCCCGCGCATGCCGGCGTCGCACGGCACGGCGTACGTCACGCAGATCGGCGACGAGATGGCCGGCGCGAGGCCGGACGACGACGAAACGGGCATCGCAGAGCCGGCCGTCGGCGACGCGCACGGCGGCGGCGCTGGGGCATATACGCGCGGAGCGGGGAGGCGCCGTGATTGTCCAACGATGCGCACACATTGGGACTATGGGAGTGAACAACGACGCGAACTGCGTCATCGTCTTCGGCGGCATCGAGTTCCTCAACGAACGCGAGGCGCGCGCCGACGTGCGCCGATGGCTCGACAACCACCGCGATGCCGACTTCGTCGAACTCGACGCGCGCGCCATCGAAGGCTACGACTTCGACGAGGCGGTCAGCCCGTCGCTGCTGAGCGATCGCGCCGGCGTGCTGCTCACCCATCTCGAGGACGCCGACGAATCGCTCGGCAAGGCCCTCGTCGCCTACGTGCGCGAATCCTCCGGCGACCCGAACGCCTCGGGCGTTGTCATGCGCCACGCCGGCGGCCCCAGAGGCAAACGTCTCGTCGACGAGCTGCGGCGCGCCGGCGCGGCCGTGCAGCAGGTCGACGATCTCAAGGCGCTCAAGGAGAAGGGCGGCGTACGCAACTTCGCGATCGGCGAATTCGAACGTCGCGGCCGGCGCGTCGAACCGCAGGCCGCTGAACAGCTCGCCGCCGTCTTCGGCGAACACGGCTTCGGCGAGCTGTGCGCGATGATCGGCCAGCTGTGCACCGACTTCGACGAGGACCCGATCACGCTCGACCAGGTCAACCGCTACATGATCGCCAACCCGCAGGTCACCGGTTTCAACGTCGCCGACGCCGCACTCGCCTGCGACGGCGCGCAGGCCGTCGTCATGCTGCGCTCGGCGCTCGCCCAGGGCGTCGACCCGATCGCGCTCGTCGGCGCGCTCGCGATGAAGCTGCGCTCGTTGGCGAAGGCCTCCGCCGTGCGTGCCGGCTCGATCACCGCCGCCGAGGCGAAGATGCCGCCATGGCTCATCCGCAAGACGCAGCGGCAGCTCGCGGGCTGGTCGTCGCAGGCGCTCGGACGATGCGTGCGTCGGCTCGCTTGGGCGGACGAGCAGTGCAAGACGACGGGCGGCGACGTCGCCTGGGCGATCGAGCGCTGCGTAGAGCTCATCGCGAACAAAGGCGTTGAGTAACATGGTCGGGGACGACATCGCCAACATCGGAAGGTCGAAGGACATGGAATCGAAACGATTCGCGCTGCCGCACGCCGAAGACATGCGCGCGCTCGGCGCCGCCGTGGCCGAACGCATGCGCGGCGGCGAGGTCATTCTGCTGTCGGGCCCCCTGGGGGCTGGTAAGACGACCTTCGTCCAGGGATTCGGTGCCGGCCTCGGCATCGACGAACCGATCGTATCGCCGACATTCACGATTGCGCGCGAACTCGACGGTGTCTTCGCGGACGGACGGACCGCGCACCTCATCCATGTCGACGCCTACCGTCTGGGCGGCGTCGACTACGCGCCCGGACAGGACAGCGTCGACCGGCTCCTCGACGAGCTCGAATCGCTCGGACTGGACGAGGAGCTCGAAGACGTCGACGAACACGCCGTCGTCCTGATGGAATGGGGCGAACAGATGGCCGCGGCGCTTGCCGACGAACGGCTCGACGTCGTGCTCGAACGACCCGTCGGGCAGCTGACGGACGGTGCCGAACTGACGAGCGACGGCGTGCGCTACGCGACGCTCACCGGCGTCGGTGCGCGCTGGGCCGGCTTCCTTGACGCTTTCGAGCCGCGCCCATCCGCGGAGGGCGAGGCACTGCAACACGACAACGCACTGCAATAGGACAACGCACTGCAACGAAAAGACGGAACATGCACACTTTAGTCATCGACACATCGTTCGGATCGACCGTGGGAATCGTCGGACACGCCCCGGTCGTCGAACACGATTCGCGCACCCATGTGGAGCGGCTGCGCAATGACATCGCCGACGCCTGCAGTCAGGCGGGCGTCGCGCCGCACGAAGTGGAACGCATCGTCGTCGGCGTCGGGCCGGCGCCGTTCACCGGGCTGCGCGCCGGCATCGTCACGGCGAAGGCGATCGCCTACGCGACGGGCGCGACGTTGCTCGGACAGGACGATCTGACGCCGAACGCCGTGCTCATGCATGCCGTGCACCGCCACGACGCGCGCTTCGCCGACCGTTTCGACTACGCTGCCGTGAGCGTCGTCGACGACGATGCGCCGCTCGTCGCGCTCACGCTCAGCGTCAACGACGCGCGCCGCAAGCAGCTCTACTTCGGCCTGTACGCCGACCTCGACGCCGACGACGGCGATCCGACGACGCTCATCGACATGGACATCGACGCGCCCGACCATATCGCGCAACGCGTGCGCGCGGCCGTCGACGACTACCGCGTCGCCCACCCCGGCGTCGACGTCGTCATCGACGTCATCGGACACGGCGCGTGCAAGTACGCGTCCGCATGGGCAGCCCTCGAACATGTGGAGACGGTCAGCGACCTCGCCGTGCTCGACATGGGCGCCGAAGGGCTCAGGCTGTTCGCGCAGGTCGCCCAGTCGCACGCGCCGGCAGACGAGGGTGCGGGCGCCGTCGAACCGCTGTATCTGCGTCGCCCGGACGTCAGCGTGCCGAATCCGCTCAAGCATGTGCTCAGCCACGATCCCGCGCACAAGACGGACGAGGGGACGGCGCAGGCATGATCGTGACCGCCGATGCACTCGACCGCGCGACGCTCGTCAAGGCGATGGGCGCGCTCGAACGCGACCTCTTCGGCACCGGCGCATGGAGCGAACGCGCCATCGCGCAGGAGCTCGACGCCCCCGCGCGCTCGTACTACCTCGACATCGACGATGCGGATGACGCAGCCGATGCGGACGTGGATGATGCGGACAGCGCAGCCGACGCGGCGCCGCACATACGCGGCTACGCCGGCTACTGGTACGACGGCTACGACGCGCAGATCATGACGATCGGCGTCGCGCGCGACCATCAACGCGAGGGCATCGGACGCGCGCTGCTCAAACGGATGATCGCGGACGCGAAGGCGGCGGGCGCCGAACGCATGCTGCTTGAAGTGCGCGTCGACAACACCGCCGCGCTCGCGCTGTATCAGGACGTCGGATTCGAACGGATGGGGCTGCGCAAACGGTACTATCAGCCCGAAGGCGTGGATGCGTACACAATGAGCCTCGAGCTCAGGCCGCGTGTCGTGGGATTCGCCGCGCGCTGACGGCGGGCACGAGGCAACGCACGACAGAACAAGCACGACAGACAAGGTGGAAGCATGGAACAGGCACAGACGGCGGAGATGACGAAAACGACGGAGCGGACGGAAACGGCGCAGCCGACGGGCGGCCCGATCGTCCTCGGCATCGAATCGACGTGCGACGAGACGGCGGCGGCGATCGTGCAGGGTGGCACGCTGCGCTCGAACGTCGTCGCGTCGTCGATGGACGAACATGCACGCTACGGCGGCGTCATCCCCGAGATCGCGTCGCGCGCGCACGCGCAGGCCTTCGTGCCGGTCGTCTCGAAGGCGCTCGCGGACGCCGGGCTGGAGATCTCGGACGTCGACGCGATCGCCGTGTCGGCAGGTCCTGGGCTCGCCGGCTGCCTCGCCGTCGGCGTCTCCGGCGCGAAGGCGCTCGGATGGGCCGCCGGCAAGCCGGTCTACGGCGTCAACCACGTGATCGGCCACGTCGCCGTGACGCAGCTGCAGTTCGGCGCGCTGCCGACGAACACGATGGCGCTCATCGTCTCGGGCGGCCACACGTCGCTGCTGCACGTCGAGGACATCGCGCGCCATGTGGACGTCGTCGGCACGACGCTCGACGACGCCGCCGGCGAATGCTTCGACAAGGTGGCGCGTCTGCTCGGCTTCCCGTATCCGGGAGGACCGCACATCGACAGACACGCGCAGCGCGGCGACTCGCATGCGATCCATGTGCCGCAGGGACTCACACAGGGGCGCGCCGGCAAGCAGCACCCGTATGATTTCAGCTTCTCGGGCGTCAAGACGGCCGTCGCACGTTGGATCGAGGAACGCAAGGCGGCGGGCGAGCCGATTCCGGTGGACGACGTGTGCGCGTCGCTTGCGGCATCGGTCGCCGACGTGCTCGCGAAGAAGGCGATGCGCGGCTGCGCGCAGTACGATGCGGACACGCTCATCGTCGGCGGCGGGTTCTCGGCGAACTCGCAGCTGCGGCAGGCGCTGCTCACGGCCGGCGAGGAGCACGGCGTCGACGTGCGACTGCCACGCATCGCGCTGTGCACCGACAACGGGGCTATGGTGGCGATGCTCGGCTCGAACCTCGTGCAGGCGGGCATCACGCCGTCGTCGACGGATTTCCCGATCGATTCGGCGATGCCGCTCGAACAAATCGTGATGCCGTGATGACGACACGCCGATTTGCATATCGTGTGTGTGACGCGTATATTATCTTTCTGTTGCGTTGAAGAGATTCGACGAAGCAGTATTCCTGCGTAGCTCAGTTGGCAGAGCATCCGACTGTTAATCGGACGGTCACTGGTTCAAGCCCAGTCGCAGGAGCCAACAAGCCGCCT